>NZ_JBIWNX010000024.1:0-68521 GCF_044767415.1 Nocardioides sp. NPDC101246 | reverse complement strand
GTTGATAGGCCGGAGGTGTACAGCAGTGATGCCCAGCCGACCGGTACTAATAGGCCGAGGGCTTATCTTTCATAAACCCTCAACAAAAACAACAACCATCGAAGACTGATTCTTTGATGAGACTGTTCGCGTCCACACCAACTAGCAACAAATGCTAGAACTGAACAATGGCTTGGCCACCCCAAGCAGCTCTGCATGGCAGCGAAAGCGCCGGCGGACGCGTGCGGGGGTGAGTCGATAGAGTTACGGCGGCCATAGCGAAGGGGAAATACCCGGTCCCATCCCGAACCCGGAAGTCAAGCCCTTCAGCGCCGATGGTACTGCAACCGAGAGGCTGTGGGAGAGTAGGACGCCGCCGGACAAAATTTCAGGTAGAGGCCGCCCTTCGGGGCGGCCTCTTCTGCTTTTACTGGCACTGAGTTTGTCAACGCGATGGTCCTCGGATCGTTCGAAGTCGGCTGCGGGAAGCAGCAGTGAGGAAGGCAGCTATGGCTGACGAGCGCCGTAGCAACAGAGGCGGTAAGCCCGCCGGACGCCCCGGGCGTCCGAAGAGCTCTGGTTCATCCACCGGTGGCCGTGGCGGCCGATCGGGTGACGGCAAGCCGGGCGCTGGTCGACCGAGTGGCGGTCGGCCGGGTGCTGGTCGTAGCAGCGACCGCCGTGATGGCGGAGGTGGCCGTGGCGGCGAGCAGCGTCGTGACGGTGGCCGCGGAGGCGACGAGCGTCGCGACGGCAAGCCGTCGACCGGGCGCGGTGGCTCTCGCGACGGCGGCCGCTCTGACGGTCCGAAGCGCTCCGACGGCCCGAAGCGTGGTGGCAGCAGCGACCGCAAGGGCGGTTACTCCAAGGACCGTGGCGGCAAGCCTGGTGGCAGGCCGCAGCGCCGCTTCGACGAGCCGCGCGAGGAGCGTACGGCGGATCAGCGGATCTACGACGGTCCGGAGCTGCCGGAGGAGGTGACCGGCAAGGAGCTGGACCGTGCGATCTCGGCTCAGCTGCGCGGTCTCCCGGAGAAGCTGGCGGCGCGGATCGCCCGTCACCTGGTCGCTGCCGACATGTTCATCGACTCCGACCCCGAGCTGGCCTACCAGCACGCCAAGGCTGCCAAGTCGCGTACGCAGCGGATCGCTGTGATCCGCGAGGCGCTGGGTGAGGCTGCATACGCTGCTGGGCACTACTCCGAGGCGCTTGCCGAGCTTCGCGCGGCGAAGCGGATGAACGGCGCCACGGCGTACCTGCCGATCATGGCGGACTGCCACCGCGCGCTCGGCCAGCCCGAGCAGGCGATCAAGCTCGCGCACAGCCCGTCGGTGGCGAACTTCGACGCACCGGCGAAGGCGGAGATGACGATCGTCGAGGCCGGCGCTCGTCGAGACATGGGTCAGTTCGACGCGGCTCTGCGGATCCTCGAGCAGTCGCCGCTCAACAACAAGAGCCGGGAATCCTGGGTCGTGCGGCTGCGCTACGCGTACGCGGACACGCTCCAGGACGCGGGCCGCGACAAGGACGCGCTCACCTGGTTCCACCGTACCTACGCGATCGACTCCGAGGAGATCACCGACGCCGCGGCGCGGGCCGAGGTGCTCGAGAAGACGGTCGAGAGGGACTGACGTCCGCCTCGAACGTGCCATCAGTGGCGATCGGCAGCTATGTCGGTCGCCACTGGCCGTTTTGCTCAGATAGTGGAGATCCTGGGCGCGGTAGGTAAGAATAGAAGTACAACTACATGCTTGTGATCCACTGGAGTGTTTCCTTCACGCACGATCGAGCCCGCTGGGGAAGGCGTAGCTCGCGCCGCAACGAAGGAGATATTCGGTGACCACTCAGATCAAGGACCCGAGCGCCTCGCGTGGCATCGCACGAGGCGTTGTGTTCGTGCATTCGGCTCCCTCCGCGCTCTGCCCTCACATCGAATGGGCCGTTGCGGGGGTTCTCGGCGCGCCGGTGAACTTCGACTGGACGGCGCAGCCCGCTCAGGCCGGCACCTATCGAGCCGAGCTCTTCTGGTCCGGTGCGGTCGGTTCCGCGGCGGCGATCGCGTCAGCGCTGAAGGGATGGACGCACCTGCGCTTCGAGGTCACCGAGGACGGCACGTCGACCTCCGAGGGTGCGCGCTACTCCTTCACCCCCGACCTCGGCGTCTTCCACGCCGTCACCGGGATGCACGGCGACATCATGATCCCCGAGGACCGGCTCAAGGCCGCGGTCGTCAAGGCCGCCCTCGGTGACACCACGCTCGAGCTCGAGGTCGACAAGCTCCTCGGCAAGCCGTGGGACGACGAGCTGGAGACGTTCCGTCACGCGGGGGAGGGCGCCCCCGTACGCTGGCTGCACCAGGTCGTCTGAGCGACCCTCGTCGGCCGCAGAGCACGGCCACGAGAACGCCGAGTCATGACGCGCCGACTCGGCGTTGTTTTTGGTCAGGACGCGCCGACTCGGCGTTGTTTTTGGTCAGGACGCGCCGACTCGGCGTGATTCGGGTCAGAGTGGGATGTTGCCGTGCGCACCGCGACGCACGCCGACGGCCTGGATCGCTTCCTCGAAGGCGGCCGCGATCGCGCCGCGGGTCGCCGACGGCTCGATGACTTCGTCCACGACACCGATCTCCACAGCCTTGTCGACACCGCCGGCAAGGCGCTCGTGCTCGGCCGCGAGCTCCGCCTCGACCTGAGGACGGAGGTCGGGGGCGACCTCGGCGAGCTTGCGGCGGTGCAGGATGCGGATCGCGGCGACCGGGCCCATGACCGCGACCTCCGCGCCCGGCCAGGCGAAGACCTTGGTGGCGCCGAGCGAGCGGGCGTTCATGGCGATGTAGGCGCCACCGTAGGTCTTGCGGGTCACCAGGGTGACCCGGGGTACCACGCACTCCCCGAAGGCGTGCAGGAGCTTGGCGCCGCGGCGGACGACCCCGTCCCACTCCTGGCCGACGCCGGGCAGGTAGCCGGGGACGTCGACGACGACGATCAGTGGGACGCCGAGGGCGTCGCAGAGGCGTACGAACCGGGAGGCCTTCTCCGCGGAGAGGGAGTCGAGGCAGCCGCCCAGTCGCAGCGGGTTGTTGGCGACCACACCGACGGTGCGACCACCGAAGCGACCGAGCGCGGTGACGATGTTGGGGGCCCAGCGAGCGTGCAGCTCCTGCGCGGTGCCCTCGTCGAGGATGTTCTCGACCAGCGGGTGCACGTCGTAGGCGCGCTTCTTCGACTCGGGCAGCTGCTCGGCGAGGTCCTTGTCCTCGACGGCGGCGACGTCGAGGCCGCCCTGGGAGCCGAGGAGGGAGGTGACCGTGCGGGCCTTGTCGAGCGCTTCGCGCTCGGACTCGGTGAGGATGTGTACGACGCCGGAGCGGCGGCCGTGCGGCTCGGGACCGCCGAGGCGGAGCATGTCGACGTCTTCGCCGGTGACGGAGCGTACGACGTCGGGACCGGTCACGAAGATGCGGCCCTCGGGGCCGAGGATGACGACGTCGGTGAGGGCCGGACCGTAGGCAGCGCCACCGGCGGCCGGGCCGAGCACGACCGAGATCTGCGGGATCTTGCCACTGGCCTGCGTCATCGCGTGGAAGATGCGGCCGACCGCGTGCAGGGAGAGTACGCCCTCGGCCAGCCGGGCACCGCCGGAGTGCCACAGGCCGATGATCGGGATGCCGTCGGTCATCGCGCGGTGGTAGGCGTCGACGACCACACGGCAGCCGAGGTCGCCCATCGCGCCGCCCATAACGGTGGCGTCCGAGCAGAAGGCGACCGCTCGCGTGCCGTCCACCTCGCCGACGGCGGCCAGCATGCCGGACTCGTCATCGGGGGAGATGAGCTGGACGGTGCCCTCGTCGAAGAGCGCCCTGAGACGGGTCAGCGGGTGACGAGAGTCCTGGTCGCGAGGAAGCTTCTGCTTCCTCGCGGGAGCAGGCGCTGTGATGGTCATCAGATGCTTCCGTAGACGACCGCCACGTTCGCGCCACCGAAACCGAAGGAGTTGTTGAGGGCCGCGATGTCGCCGACCGGCAGGTCGCGGGCCTTGGTGGCGATGTCGAGCTCGACCGCGGGGTCGAGGTTGTCGAGGTTGATCGTCGGCGGCGACTGGCGGTTGTGGATCGCCAGGACGGTCGCGACGGTCTCGAGGGCCCCGGCGCCACCCAGCAGGTGGCCGGTCATCGACTTGGTCGAGGTGACCACGACGTTCTCGACCTGGTTGCCGAGGGTGGCGTGGAGCATCAGGCCCTCGGCGATGTCGCCCTGCGGGGTCGAGGTCGCGTGGGCGTTGACGTGGACGATGGTGCTCGGGTCGATGTCGCCGTCCTCGAGCGCGCGCTTGATGGCGCGGCTGCCGCCACGACCCTCGGGGTCGGGCTGGGCGATGTCGTGGGCGTCGGCGGTCACACCTGCGCCGAGGACCTCGGCGTAGATCCGGGCGCCGCGGGCCTGGGCGTGCTCGAGCGTCTCGAGCACGACGATGCCGGCGCCCTCACCGAGCACGAAGCCGTCGCGGCCGGTGTCCCAGGGGCGGCTGACCGTGGTCGGGTCGCCACCATCGGGGCCGGAGGCGGTCTTGGACAGCGCCATCATGTTGGCGAAGGCAGCCATCGGCAGCGGGTGGATCGCTGCCTCGGTGCCACCGGCGAGCACGACGTCGGCGCGGCCCAGACGGATCTGGTCGGCGGCCAGGGCGATCGCCTCGGATCCGGAGGCACAGGCGGAGATCGGGGTCTGAGCCGCGGCACGGGCGCCGTAGATCAGCGAGATGTTGGCTGCCGAGGCGTTGGCCATCAGCATCGGGACGGCCAGCGGGCTGACCCGGCGCGGCCCCTTGGCCAGAAGCGTGTCGTAGTTGTCGAGCAGGGTGGTGACGCCGCCGATGCCGGTGGCGACAGCGACACCGAGGCGCTCACCGTCGAGTCCGGCCTCGGTCGCGGTGCCCTCGAAGCCGGCGTCCTTCCAGGCCTCGGCCGCGGCGACTACGGCGAACTGCGCGGAGCGGTCCAGGCGTCGGGCCTTGACCCTCTCCAGGACCTCGGACGGCTCGACGGCGACACGGCCGGCGATGCGTACGGGAAGGTCCTGGGCCCACTCCTCGGTGAGCTCGCGGATGCCGGAGCGGCCGGCGATCAAGGCATCCCAGGTGGTGGCTACATCTCCGCCGACCGGGTTGGTGGTGCCAAGTCCGGTGACGACGACTCGGGTGCGGCTGCTCATGTGGTCTCCGTGTGAGGTGTTGGCGCGTTGGGTCAGGTGAAGCAGGTCCGGCGGCTCGGCCTGGGAGGGTTGGCCGAGCCGCCGGGGCGCGTCAGGCGTTCGCGGAAGCCTTCTCGATGAAGCTCACCGCGTCGCCAACGGTCTTGAGGTTCTTGACCTGCTCGTCGGGGATGGATACGCCGAACTTCTCCTCGGCAGCGACGACGACCTCGACCATGGACAGCGAGTCGACGTCGAGGTCGTCGACGAAGGACTTGTCGAGCTGAACGTCGGCAACATCGATGCCGGCGACCTCGTTGACGATCTCGGCGAGGTCGGAGCGGATCTCTTCGGTGGTGGCCATGTGTGGTGCTTCCTCTCGGATTTTCTGTGTGGTGAAACTCTGGGGTGGTGCAGGACTACGGAACGACGACGACCTGGGCTGCGTAGACCAGTCCGGCGCCGAACGCGATGAGCAGGGCGGTGTCGCCCGACTCAGCCTGACCCTCCTCGATCATCCGCTCAAGAGCAAGCGGGACCGAGGCGGCCGACGTGTTGCCCATGGTGGCGATGTCGCGGGCGATCTTGACCGACTCCGGCAGCTTCATGGAACGGGCCAGGGCGTCGACGATGCGCATGTTGGCCTGGTGCGGGACGAAGCAGTCGAGCTCGTCGGCCGTGATGCCGGCCTTGTCGAGCGCCTCCTGACCGACCTTGGCCATGGAGTAGGAGGCCCAGCGGAAGACGGGGTTGCCCTCCATCGTCAGCCAGGGAGTCTCCTTGGCCTCGATCGCATCGAACCAGTCGGGGGTCTGGATGTGATCAGCCTTGTCACCCGAGGAACCCCACACGACCGGGCCGATCCCGGGCTCCTCGCTCGGGCCGACGACCGCGGCGCCCGCGCCGTCGGCGAAGATGAAGGCGGTGCCACGGTCCTGCGGGTTCGTGATGTCGGAGAGGCGCTCGACACCGATGACGAGTACGTTGCGGGCGCTGCCGCCGCGGACGAGGTCGTTGGCCATCGCGATGCCGTGGCAGAAGCCCGCGCAGGCCGCCGAGATGTCGAAGGCGGCCGGGTGGTCGGCGCCGAGCTCGTCAGCGATCAGCGCGGCGACCGCGGGGGTCTGGCGCAGGTGGCTGACGGTGGCGACGATGACGCAGTCGATCTGGTCGATGCCGATCTTGGCGTGCTCGAGAGCCTTGCGGGAGGCGGCGACCGACATCATCTGCACGGTCTCCTCCTCCGTGGCCCAGCGACGCTCGGTGATGCCGGAACGGGTGCGGATCCACTCGTCGGAGGAGTCGATCAGATCGACGATCTCGCTGTTGGGGATCACCCGGCTCGGGCGATAGCCGCCTACGCCGAGGATGCGGGCGTGCGGGGAACCTGTCGGGGCAGAGATCACGAGTGCTGGACTCCTGTCGGGTGCAGACGCAGCAGCGGCTGACCGGGGGAAACGAGGTCGCCGTCCTCGACGAGCCATTCGATGACCTCGCCGCCGTGGGCCGAGGTGATCGCGATCGTGTCGCGGAGGCTGGCGATGGCGCCGATCTCGGCGCCGGCCGGAATCACGTCGATCCCGGACACGGTCTCGGAGAGCTTGAAGGTGCCCTTGGACGGCGCGACGACCATCCGCCAGGTCGGCGTGGTCTCGATCGGGTTGGCCTCGCCGTGCTTCTCGACGAACGCGCGGGCGTCCTCGAGCTGGTCGGGAGTCTTCAGGGCGAAGGTCTCCACGCCCTTGAGGGCACGCTTGGCGATCCCGGTCAGGGTGCCGGCCGGCGGCATCTCCAAGATGCCGGTCACGCCGATGTCGGACATGGTCTCGAGGCAGAGGTCCCAGCGCACCGGGTTGGCGATCTGGCCGACGATCCGGTCCAGCGCCTTGGCTCCGTCGTGGACGACCTGGCCGTCCTTGTTGCTGATCAGGCGCGTACGCGGGTCGTGGGTCGAGACGCTCTGGGCCAGCCGGGTGAGGTGACCGACGGCGGGCTCCATGTGCTTGGTGTGGAAGGCGCCGGCGACGCTGAGCGGCATCAGCCGGGCCTTGGCGGGGGGATCGGCGGCGAAGGCCTCGAGCTGCTCGAGGGTGCCTGCGGCGACGATCTGGCCGGGGCCGTTGTCGTTGGCGGGGGTGAGGCCGTGCTTCTCGATCGCGGCCAGCACCTCCTCGCGTACGCCGCCGAGGACCGCGGTCATGCCGGTCGGCGTCTTCGCGGCGGCCTCGGCCATGGCCTTGCCCCGCTCACGGACGAGCACCATCGCCTGCTCGGCGCTGATCGCGCGGGCGCCCGCGGCGGCGGTGATCTCACCGACGCTGTGGCCGGCGACGGCGCCGATCTTCGCGAAGGCGTCCGCGGGCTGCGGGAAGAGCTGCAGGGCGGCGACCAGGCCGGTGGCGACCAGCAGCGGCTGGGCGATCTCGGTGGCGCGGATGGTCTCTGCGTCGGCATTGGTGCCGTAGTCGATCAGGTCGATGCCTGCGACGGTCGAGAGCCACTCCATACGAGCGGCAAAAGCGGGGTCCTCCAGCCACGGGGTGAGGAATCCTGGTGTCTGAGCACCTTGTCCTGGGGCGACAATGACGAGCACGCAACGATGTTCCCGTCTGGAGGGGTGTCGGTTCACCTTCAGTGGCAACGAATATCTGTCGCGCAATCTTGTAGGGGTTCTACAACTTGCGTCGCTGCCAGGGTTAGTGGTCCTGTTGCCGGCCGAGAATCAGGGCGACCTGCAGGGCGAGAGCGTCGCGCGAATCGGTCGGGAGGAACCCGGTGAGCTCCGCGACCTGCTTGAGCCGGTAGCGCACGGTGTTAGGGTGCACGAAAAGTGTGCGACCGGTGGCCTCGAGGCCACCTCCGGCGGCGAAGTACGCCGCCAGGGTCTCGATCAGGGTGCTGCGGGCCTCCACCAGCGGCCGGTAGAGATTCTCGATCAGGTAGCGGTGGGCCCACGCGTCGCCGGCCAGGGCACGCTCGGGCAGGAACGACTGGCTGCGTGCCGGGCGCGGCGCATCGGGCCAGCCTGGCGCGGCCCGGTAGGCGGAGAGAGCGGCCCGGGCGGACTCCGCGGCGGTGGCGAGCCCGGCGGCCATCGGTCCGACCACGACGGGGCCGTCGGCGAACAGGTCGGCGATCCGCTCGGCGGCCTCGAGGGGGTCGTCGATGCCTCCGAGCAGGGCCACGAGGCGGTCACCCTGGACCGCGCACAGGGTGTGCAGGTCGTGGGCGCGGGCGCGGCGGCGTACCTCCTCCATGGCAGCGTCGAGGCGGACGCCGTCGGGGGCGTGGCCCAGCACCGCGCACAGCGGCAGGTCGGCGTCCCAACCGAGCGCGCTGGCCCGGGAGAGGACGACCTCGTCGGTCTCGGCTCGCAGGACCGCGTCGACCACGAGCGCCTCGAGCCGGGCGTCCCAGGCGCCGCGCTGCTCGGCGGCGCGGGCATAGACCTCGGCCGTGGCGAAGGCGACCTCACGCGCGTAGCGGCCGATCGCCTCGTGGACGTCGGCGGCGTCCTCGGGTCCGAGGAGGTGGTCGATGTTGGCCTCGACCACCTCGATGGAGAGGCGGACGAGGTCGACGGTCTGCTGGAGCGTGATGATGCCGGTCAGCGCGCGAGGCGCGACGCCGAACATCGACGCGGCCAGGTCGGGCTTGGCGGTGTCGGCCGAGGCGCCGCCGCCGTACCAGCCGACGAACTCCTTGATGCCGGCCTGGACGATCAGGCCGACGAGGGAGCGGTTCTTCGCGGAGAGGTCCTTGAACCACGGCATCGCGTCGTCCATACGCGACGTGGCGGCCGTCGCCAGCCGGCCGGTCGCGCGCCGCAACGCCGCCGCCGTCCGCCGACGCGTATCGAGGGTCGCCTGATTGGTCACACTGCTGATCCTTCCACCTGGAGATGCGGCCGGGGGCCCGGAACAGTCGCTCCGAGCCGGCGCAAGTGTCTCAATCGTCTGAGACATTCGCGCCGACTCGTTCGCGTCAGCGTGGATCTCGACCCGCTTCGCGCCTTCGCAAGCTCAGCCGCTGCGCTCGCTCGATCCCTTCGCGTTGCGACCTGCGACTTCGTCGCAGGTCGCAGGCTCAGGCGTCTCCGCCCTCCTGCATGATGCCCTTCGTCGCCGTCGGGTCGTCGATGCGGTAGGTGTCGAAGGCCTTCTTCGCCAACGAGGCGTCGATCTCGCCGGCCTCGGCCAGTGCCTGGAGGGCCTGGACGACGACGGACTCGGCGTCGATCTGGAAGAAGCGACGCGCGGCCGGGCGGGTGTCGGCGAAGCCGAACCCGTCGGCACCGAGGACCCGGTAGTCGTCGGGCACCCAGCGGGCGATCTGCAGCGGGACGGCCCGCATGTAGTCGGAGACCGCGATGACGGGGCCGCTGGTCGCCGAGAGCTTCTCGGTGACGTACGGCGTGCGCGGGGTCTCACCGGGATGGTTGAGGCTCCACTGCTCGGCGTCGATGGCGTCGCGGGCGAGCTCGTTCCACGAGGTGACCGACCAGGTGTCGGCCTTGACGCCCCAGTCCTCCTCGAGGATGCGGGCAGCCTCCTCGACCCACGGGAAGCCGACGCCGGAGGCGAGCAGGCGGACCTTCGGGCCGTCTCCTTCGGCGGTCGAGACCTGGTGGATGCCCTTCAGGATGCCCTCGAGGTCGACGTTGTCGGGCTCCTTGGGCTGGCTGACCGGCTCGTTGTAGACGGTCAGGTAGAAGATGACGTTCTCGCCGTGCGGGTGCTCCTCGGTCGAGCCGTACATCCGCTCGAGGCCGCTCTGCATGATGTGGGAGACCTCGTAGGCGAAGGCCGGGTCGTAGTGCACGACCGCCGGGTTCGTCGCCGCCAGCAGCGGGGAGTGACCGTCGGCGTGCTGGAGGCCCTCACCGGTCAGCGTGGTGCGACCGGCGGTGGCGCCGACCAGGAAGCCGCGGCCCATCATGTCGGCCATCGCCCAGATCGAGTCGCCGGTGCGCTGGAACCCGAACATCGAGTAGAAGATGTAGAACGGGATCATCGGCTCGCCGTGGGTGGCGTACGCCGTGCCGGCAGCGGTCGCCGACGCCAGTGCCCCCGCCTCGGAGATGCCCTCGTGCAGGAGCTGGCCCTGCGCGGACTCCTTGTAGGAGAGCAACAACTTCCGGTCGACCGACTCGTACTGCTGGCCGCCGGGGTTGTAGACCTTCGCGCTCGGGAACATCGCGTCCATGCCGAACGTGCGGTACTCGTCGGGCGCGATCGGGACGATCCGCTTGCCGATCTCCGGGTCACGCATCCAGTCCTTGAGGAGCCGGACGGTGGCCATCGTGGAGGCGATCTTGTTCTTGCCGGAGCCCTGCTTGAGCTCGGCGTAGACCTTCTCGCCCGGCAGGGTGAGCGGCTTGAACTCGACCCGGCGCTGGGGGAGCGGGCCACCGAGCTGCTTGCGGCGCTCCATCATGTATTCGATCTCGGCCGATGCCGGACCCGGGTTGAAGAACGGCGCCGCGCCGGTCTGCTCGTAGGTCGACTCGAGCTCCTTGTCGGAGATCGGCAGGAGCAGACGGTCGCGGAACTTCTTCAGGTCCGCCATGGTCAGCTTCTTCATCTGGTGGGTGGCGTTCTTGCCCTCCAGAGCGTCGATCGTCCAGCCCTTGATGGTGTGGGCCAGGATGACGGTCGGCTGCCCGACGGTCTTGGTGGCCGCGTCGAAGGCCGCGTAGACCTTGCGGTAGTCGTGGCCGCCGCGAGGGAGCTTGCGGATCTGCTCGTCGCTCATCTGCTCGACCATCTTGCGCAGGCGCGGGTCGGAGCCGAAGAAGTTCTCCCGGACGTAGGCACCGGTCTCGACCGAGTAGGTCTGGAACTGGCCGTCGGGGGTGGAGTTCATCTTGTTGACCAGGGCGCCGTCGACGTCCTTGGCGAGCAGCTGGTCCCACTCGCGGCCCCAGATGACCTTGATGACGTTCCAGCCGGCGCCGCGGAAGTTGGACTCCAGCTCCTGGATGACCTTGCCGTTGCCGGTCACCGGGCCGTCGAGCTGCTGCAGGTTGCAGTTGATCACCCAGACCAGGTTGTCGAGCTCCTCGCGGGCGGCCACGCGGATGGCGCCGAGCGACTCGGGCTCACCCATCTCGCCGTCGCCGAGGAAGGCCCACACCCGCTGGTCGGAGGTGTCCTTGATGCCGCGGTTCTGCAGGTAGCGGTTGAACCGCGCCTGGTAGATCGAGTTGATCCCGGTCAGGCCCATCGAGACCGTCGGGAACTCCCAGAAGTCGGGCATGAGGCGCGGGTGCGGGTAGGAGGAGATGCCCTTGCCGACGCCGTGCTGCACCTCCTGGCGGAAGCGGAAGAGCTGCTCCTCGTTGAGCCGGCCCTCGAGGAAGGCACGCGCGTAGATGCCGGGGGAGGCGTGGCCCTGGATGAAGACCTGGTCGCCGCCGCCCGGGTGGTCCTTGCCGCGGAAGAAGTGGTTGAAGCCGACCTCGTAGAGGCTCGCGGAGGACTGGTAGGTGGCGATGTGGCCGCCCACCTCCAGGCCCTTGCGGTTGGCGGAGGAGACCATGACGGCGGCGTTCCAGCGGATGAAGGCCCGGATGCGTCGCTCGATGTCCTCATCGCCCGGGAACCACGGCTCGCGGTCGGAGGGGATGGTGTTGATGTAGTCCGTGCTGCGCAGCGCGGGGACCCCGACGGACTTCTCTCGGGCTCGTTCCAGCAGACGCAGCATCATGTAGCGGGCTCGCTCGCGTCCGCTCGACTCGAGCATCGCGTCGAACGAGCCGAGCCACTCACTGGTCTCTTCGGGATCGATGTCCGGAAGCTGGGTCGGTAGACCCTCGTGGATTACGGTCGGCTGGGCGGGGGTCGGGCCCTGCGGACCACCAGTCGTCTCGGTGGATTCTTCGGTCACATCCTCAATGGTCGCACGCGGTCCAGGGCGGTCACCCATCCGCGGTGGGTTACTGGGCAGTAGGCGATTTCTGCTGGTCAACCCCTGAAATTCATTGGGTACGCCGAGTTGCTAATCTGCCGCCGTGACCGGTCTGGATCGTGACAATGCCGCTGCTGACGTCTTGGTGGTAGGTGAGGCGCTGGTCGACGTGGTCACGACGCCCGACGGCGTGACCCGGGACCACCCCGGCGGAAGCGGGGCCAACGTCGCCGTGGCGCTCGGCCGGCTCGGTCGACCAGTGCGGTACGCGGCTTCATTCGCTGATGATGCTCGCGGGCGCTCCTTGGCTGCTCACCTGGCTGATTCGGGTGTCGTGATGGCGTGCGACCCGCACGTGCTCGACCGCACCTCGACCGCGCAGGCCACCATCACGGCCGACGGGTCGGCGACGTACGTCTTCGACCTGGAGTGGAGGCTCGGCGAGATCGCGGTGGGGACGCCTCGGTTCGTCCACCTCGGCTCGCTCGCGCCGGTGCTCTCCCCGGGCGCCGAGACGGTCTTCGCGCTGCTCGACGGGCTTTCCGACTCCGTCCGTGTCCTCTACGACATCAACATGCGGCCCACGCTGACCGGAACCGGCCAGGAGGTCGTCTCACGGATCGAGCGGGCGGCGGCGTACGCCGATGTGGTCAAGGCGAGCGACGAGGACCTGGAGACGCTCTACCCCGGCTTCGGGCTCGACAAGGCGGCCGCACGGCTGCTCGAGCTCGGTGCCGGTGCGGTCGCGGTGACCCGCGGCGGCGACGGCGCCAGCTGGTTCACCGCGTCCGAGCGGATCGACGTGGCGGCTCAGCAGGTGACGGTCGTGGACACCATCGGTGCCGGCGACACCTTCTCCGCGGGCCTCGTCGACGCGCTCTGGGACGACTTCGGGCGCGACCGGCGCGAGGTGCTCGCCCACGGCGTCCGGGCGGCGGCGGTCACCGTCTCGCGTGCCGGTGCCAACCCGCCGACCCGGGCCGAGCTCGAGGGCTAAGCCGCGAGGCGCTCGGCGAGCGTACGTCCCAGCCAGGCCGAGGAGCGGACCGAGCTGCCGCATCCGGCCAGGAGCAGGCCGGGCGCGGGCTCGTCGAGGACCAGCTTCTTCTCGGCGATGTCGACGCCCCACAGGATCTGCTCGACCTTGGCGTCGCGAAGCCAGGGGAGTGCGGTCGCGAGGCCACTCTCGAGGAGGGCCTCCCAGTGGTCGACGGGACCGCTGAGGTCGTCGTCCTCGACGATGTCCTCCTGGCCGACCAGCACGCGCAGGTGCCCCTCGACCGACTTCACGAAGGCATAGCCGAAGCCCTCGCCGACCGGCACGATCGTGTGCGGCATCCGCTCCCGCTCGGGAGGGACGGGGAGGTCGAGCACGAAGAGCTGGCGCTTCTCGAGCTCGGCCTCGCTCTGCGGGAAGAGGCGGGCGTTGGCGGCGCCCAGCGCGAACAGGACCCGCTCGGCGCGGATGGTGCCGCGGGTGGTCTCGATCAGGTGGCCCGAGCCGTCAGGACGTACGCCTTCGACGACCGCGCCCGCGATGACCTGTGCCCCGGCGTCGGCGGCTCGCTCGAGCAGGTGGGAGACGAGCCGGGTCGCGGAGATGTTGAGCGCCGGGATGTGCTCGCCGGTGTGGAGCAGGTGGTAGGTGTTCTCGATCGCGGCCAGGTCGACGCCCTCGGCGATCAGGCCCTGCACGAACTCGGCGGTCTCGGTGGTCATCTCCCGCTTGACCGGGTCGGCCCAGGTCCAACGGATGCTGCCGCCCGAGTAGCGGTAGGTGGAGACATGGCCGGGGTCGTCGTCCGGGTCGTCGCTGAGCACCACGATCCGCAGCTCCGGTGACATCCGCGCCAGGAAATAGGCTGTCGCGGCGCCGATCGGGCCGGCTCCGCAGATCGCCACGTCGGCCTCTACGAGAAGTTCAGCGGTCAGGTCGGCGGGGAGATCAGTCAACGAAGTCCTTCCGGGAGGTACATCAGGCCTGTGCGCGAATATGCGTCCAGGAGGCTATCGGCTGGGGTGCGACCCGCGCTCAGCAACCGGTCCAGACAGTCGAGGTGGCCGGCCTCCGGCATGCCGGCCAGCGCCCGGCGAGCGGCCGTGAGCACGTCACCCGCGCCGGCTGAGATCTCGGGGTCGGAGAACGCGTCGGTCGCGGAGCGTTGGTGCAGGTCGCGGCTGGGTCTGTCGGCAAGACCCGGCAGGTCGTCGGCGAGGCAGACGCCCAGTGTCAGTGCCGCCCCGGCGAGCAGCAGGTCGCGGGAGAGGAAGGCGTCGAAGGCCTTGAACTCGATGCGTCCCTCCTCGCGCGGGATCCGTGGCGGGTGGACCATGGTGAGCTCGGCACCCGCGGGCGGCTCGACGAAGCAGCGCGCCGCCACCCGTCGCCAGGTGCGCTCGTAGGTGCGCTTGCTGGGTCCGCGCCACGCCCGGCCGGCGTGGAAGGGCGAGCTGAAGCTGAACGGCACCATGAAGGGGCTGTAGTAGGTGAGCCGGCGGGTCACCTCGACGACCTGTTCCGCGGTCAGCCCGGGGAAGGAGAGGTTGATGTCGGGCCCGTAGCTCAGGTTGGAGACCTCGGCGTGGTCGTACTCACGATGCTCGGCCCGCATCTTCTGCTCCCACTCGTTGAGCGGCGGTTCGAGGACGTACGCCTCACGGACCGGGTTGAAGCCGACGATGCCCAGGCTCAGGCCGAGGGGGGCAAGGCGCTTGGAGAGGTCGTCCTGCAGATCGGTCAGCCGGTCGGCGGCCTCGGTGGTGCTCGAGCAGATCGGGGTGCGGATCTCCACGCCCTTGACCAGCATCGTGGTGAAGGTGCCGTCGGTGCTGAACCGCTCGTCTCCCTCGAGGTACCAGTAGCCGCTCTTGATCCCCAGGTCACCGCGGACGAGTTCCTCGTCGGTGGTGCCGGAGCCGTCGGCAAGGGCGCGTTGGAGGGTGTCGAAGTCGAGGTCCCCGAAGTCATGGAAGATGCCCGTGTCGCGAAACGTGCCCGCGCCTACGTCGGGTGACTCCGTCACCAGGGCATACTCGAACTCGAACCCGGCGGAGTAGAGCACGGCGCAACTCTAGGGCAGCCCGCGGGCCGTCATCCGCATTTCTCGGAAATTAGGTTAGGCTCCCCTCATGTTTCGCGCGGTGAAGCCGGAGTCAAAGCCGGAGACGCGGGTCGTGGTCACCTCGACCCGGCGTCTCAGCGCCGGGATGACCCGCGTCCATCTCCGCGCCGAGGACCTCTCCGCGTTCGAGGGCAGCGTGTGCACCGACCGGTTCGTACGCCTGGAGATCCCGGTCGGCGACGGCACAACCGTGTGTCGCACCTACACGGCGCTGGACCCCTCGGTCGCCGAGGGGACTCTCGCCGTCGACTTCGTGCACCACGGCGACGAGGGCGTCGCCGGCCGGTGGGCTGCCACGGCTGGCCCGGGTGACGTGCTCACCCTGCGCGGGCCGGGCGGGACGTACGCTCCGGACCCGGCCGCCGACTGGCACCTGCTCGTCGGCGACGAGTCCGGCCTGCCCGCGATCAGGGCGGCGCTCGCTGCGCTGCCGGCCGACGCGGTGGGCTACGCGGTGATCGAGGTGCCCTCCGCGGAGCATCTCCAGCAGGTCGAGGCGCCGGCCGGGGTCGAGGTGCGCTGGCTGGAGGCCACCGTCGACCCGCCGTTGGAGTCCGTCGTACGCGAGCTGCCCTGGCTGCTCGGCCGGGTGCACGCCTTCGTGCACGGCGAGGCCGAGGTCACGATGCAGCGGATCCGTCCCTACCTGCTACGTGATCGTGGGGTGCCGCGCGGCGACCTGTCGATCTCCGGCTACTGGCGCCGCGGGAACAACGAGGACAGCTTCCGTACGTGGAAGCGCGGACAGGCTGCCGACCGCCGAGCTGCCTACGCGACCCACTGAGGCTCAGGCCCGTCGCGGGACGATCTCGGTCGGCCCGTCGACGCGGGCGCTGACCCAGGCACGGTGGAAGTCGCTGCCGGGGGCGATCTCGGCGCGGCGCTCGGGCTCGTGGAGCAGGTCGACGGGGCACTCGATCCGCTGACGGGCGACGGGCTCGGCGCGGGGACCGGTGTGCGCCTCGATGGCCTCGGCCAGCGCTGCCGCGACCGGCTTGCGCCGGTGGTCGACGGTGAACAGCCCGAGGTCGTACTCCCGCTCGGGGAAGTCGACCAGCGACCGGTCCAGGTCGTGCGAGCACCACCAGGTGATGCCGAACAGTGCCGGGTTCTGGGCGACGTGGTCGATCGTGCCGGTGACGAACTCGCGCACGCCGTCGGGCCCGATCTCCGGCAGGGGAGCGCCGATCTCCTGGAGCCAGACCGGACGCCCCGGCTCCGTGGCGTACGCAGCGGCCAGCTCGACCAGGTAGTCGGCGTGCGTGAGCGTGGCCGGGCCCAGGGGCGCGTCGATGGCGCCGACGCCGTTGAAGACCCAGGAGTGGACGGTGGACAGGTCGCCGAGCGTGGTGACGTCGGCGGGGCCGAAGGGGTGGTCGGGCGCGTAGAAGGCGTCGTCGAAGAGCGAGTGGAGGCAGAGCAGTCCGGGAGCGGCCCTGCGGGCGGCCTCGAGCAGCTCCTGGGCCCAGGAGCGGGACTCGGCGATGGTGGTCGGGTTGGACGGCCACAGGTTGTTGACCTCGTTGCCGAGGGTCAGCGCGAAGACGTTGTCCCGGGAGGCGACGGCGCCGGCGAGGGTGTCGACGTACGTCCGCAGACCCGCGCGCACCTCCGGGTGACTGAACAGCGAGCGCTGGTGGTGGGTGAGGACCCACGAGGGCAGGAAGTCGAAGCTCGACAGATGACCTTGGACCAGGTCGACGCAGACGTCGAGACCGCGGGCGGCCGCCAGGTCGATGGTGGTCAGCACGTCGTCGACCGCCGAGGACCGGATCAGCGAGCGGTTGGGCTGGATCCACGGCCAGACCGGGAAGATGCGTACGTGGTCGAGACCGAGGCCGGCGAGGTCGTCGAAGTCGCGAGCGATCTGGTCGCCGTCGAAGTCGAGCCAGGAGTAGAACCAGCCGGATGAGGGCACGTGGTTGGCGCCGAAGCGCAACGGGGCGGTCGACGTCGGGGTTTTCGGCACCCGGGCAATATAAGTGACGCCCGAAGCGGACGAGCCAGAAGCGAGGACAGCACTGATGCACGACGACATTCACCTCACCGAAGGCCGGGTGAGCCGGGTCCTCAAGGAGCGCCTGTGGCCGGCGGTCCACACCACCGCGGCGCCCGTGAACCTCGAGTGGCACGAGCTGCCAGGGGAGCCGGTCGCCGTCGCGGACGGGCTGGCACTGACGTACGAGCCCGTCGAGGTCGGCACCGAGTGGGGTCCGGCCTGGGGGACGACCTGGTTCCGGATCACCGGGACCGTGCCCGCGGCATGGTCGGGAAAGCGGGTCGAGCTGGTCTGCGACCTCGGCTTCGACGTCAGCCGGACCGGGTTCCAGTGCGAGGCGCTGGCCTACACGGCCGCCGGAGAGCCGATCAAGAGCCTCAACCCGCGCAACCAGTGGGTGCTGGTGGCGCCGGAGGCCGTCGGGGGTGAGGAGATCGAGCTCTTCCTGGAGGCCGCGGCCAACCCGCTTCTCCTCGAGCACCACCCGTTCCTGCCGACGCAGGAGGGTGACATCCAGACCTCGTCGAAGCGGAAGCTCTACACGACACGTCGCATCGAGCTCGCCGTCTTCGAGCAGGAGGTCTTCGAGCTCTGCCTCGATCTGGAGACGCTCCACGAGCTGCAGGTCGAGCTGCCGGCAGGGCCGCGGAAGTCGCGGATCCTGCAGGCGATGGACGACGCTCTGGACCGGGTCGACCTGCAGCGGGTCGCGGAGACGGCGGCTGCCGCCCGCTCGGTGTTGAGCGGGGTGCTGGAGCCGGTCGCCCACGAGTCCGCGCATCAGATCGCCGCGATCGGCCATGCCCACATCGACTCCGCCTGGCTGTGGCCGGTGCGCGAGACGATCCGCAAGGTCGCCCGCACCGCCTCCTCGATGACCGAGCTGATCGAGGAGGACTCCGACTTCCGCTACGGGATGTCCTCGGCCCAGCAGTACGCCTGGCTCAAGGAGCACCGGCCCGAGGTCTACGCGCGCGTGCAGGCCGCCGTCGCCGAGGGTCGCTTCATCCCGCTGGGCGGCATGTGGGTCGAGTCCGACACCACGATGCCGTCAGGGGAGTCGCTGGTGCGGCAGTTCCTCTACGGACAGCGGTTCTTCGAGGCCGAGTTCGGGATGCGTTGCCGCGGGGTGTGGCTGCCGGACTCGTTCGGCTACTCGCCGGCGCTGCCGCAGCTGATGAAGCGGGCGGGTTTCGAATGGTTCTTCACCCAGAAGATCTCCTGGAACCAGGTCAACAAGTTCCCGCACCACACTTTCGAGTGGGAAGGGATCGACGGATCCCGCATCCTGAGCCACTTCCCACCGATGGACACCTACAGCTCCCAGCTCTCCGGCGCGGAGGTCGCCAAGGCCTCGCGGCAGTTCCAGGAGAACCGGGTCGCCACCAGCTCGATCGCGCCCGTCGGCTGGGGCGACGGTGGCGGCGGCACCACCCGCGAGATGGCGGGCAAGGCCCGCCGTCTGGCTTCTCTCGAAGGCTCGGCCCAGGTCTCCTGGCGCCACCCGGACGACTTCTTCGCCGAGGCCCGCGCCGAGCTTCGCAACCCGCCGGTCTGGGTCGGTGAGCTCTACCTCGAGCTCCATCGCGCCACCCTCACCTCGCAGCACCTCACCAAGCAGGGCAACCGGCGCTGCGAGCACCTGCTGGTCGAGGCCGAGCTGTGGTCCGCGACCGCCGCGGTCCGTGGACTTCTCGACTACCCCTACGACGAGCTGGACGCCTTGTGGCAGCAGGTGCTGCTGCAGCAGTTCCACGACATCCTGCCCGGTACGTCGATCGCGTGGGTCCACCGCGAGGCGGTCGCCCACTATGCGCGGGTCGCCGCGGCAGCCGAGGACCTCATCGAGCGAGCGCTCACGGCTCTCGCCGGCGAAGGCACGCTCGCGCTGAGCGCCGACGGGCGCTCGGGTGCGGTGGTGGCGGCACCGCCCATCGGGGGCGTCTCCGTGGTCGAGGAGGGTGGGACGTACGTCTTGGGCAACGAGCTCGTCCGGGTCACGGTCTCGGCCGAGGGACTGATCACCTCGGCGCTCGACCTGGCGACCGGTCGCGACGCGATCCCGGCCGGGGCGGAGGCCAACCTGCTGCAGCTCCACCAGGACTTCCCGAACATGTGGGACGCCTGGGACGTCGACCGGTTCTACCGCAACCGCGCCACCGACCTGCGTGAGGTCTCCTCGATCTCGGTGACGCCCGACGGGCTGGTCATCGAGCGACCGATCTCCGCCGACTCCTCGACCGTGCAGACCCTGTCGCTGGCTCCGGGGTCGAGGGTGCTGGAGATCGCCCAGCGCACCGAGTGGAACGAGACCGAGAAGTTCCTCAAGGTCACCTTCCCGCTCGACGTACGCGCCGAACAGACGCTCGCCGAGACCCAGTTCGGCTACCACCGCCGACCGACCCACACCAACACCTCCTGGGAGGCGGCGAAGTTCGAGACCTCGATGCACCGCTGGGTGCTGGCCGAGGAGCCCGGGTTCGGGGTCGCGCTGGTCAACGACTCGACGTACGGCTTCGACGTCACCCGGCCGACGGCCCTCACGACCGAGGTGCGGCTCTCGCTCCTGCGCGCGCCGCGGTTCCCCGATCCGGAGACCGACCAGGGCGTGCAGACCCACCGCTACGGCCTGGTCTTCGGCGCTTCGGTCACGTCCGCGACCGAAGCGGGGGCCGCGCTCAACACGCCTCCTCGTGAGGTCGTGGGCGCCCAGGCTGTCGAGCCGCTGGTGACCGTCTCCGGGGAGGGGCTCGTGGTCTCCAGCGTGAAGCTCGCCGCCGACCGCTCCGGCGACCTGGTCGTGCGGGTCTATGAGTCCACCGGCGCGCGTAGGCAGGGGGAGCTGCGCGTCGAAGGACGGTACGGACGGGTCAGTGAGGTCTCGCTGCTCGAGGATCCTCTTGCCGAGGTGAGCGCCGAGGGAGGGGCGGTCGCGCTCGGTCTCGGCGCGTTCGAGGTTCGTACGCTGCGGTTCCATCGCAGCTGACGTACGACGCGCTTCTGATCGGGATCGATCAGCACCAGGGCCACCGCGATGTGCTGCTGGGGAGTATCGTTCGCGCACGGACCGCGGCGGCCGGTCCTGAGGAGAAGAGGCGGCGTAGATGGGTGTCACGAGCGAGAGCGGGCGGATCGTCGCAGGTGGCCGGAAGGGCACCTACGTACGTCTGGCCGAGGGCCCGCAGGAGCGCCACATCTCGCGCACCGAGCTGGCTCGCAAGCCCGAGGAGCTGGGCGAGCCGGTGCTGACCGTCGCGCACCTGTCCGACATGCACATCTGCGACCACCAGTCGCCGGCGCGGGTCGAGGTCCTGGACCGGCTCATGGACCCCGACAGCACGACCCGTGAGCTGATCGACGAGATCGGGACGTACCGGGCCCAGGAGCTGCTGACCGCGCAGGTCGGCGCGGCGATGGTCGAGGCGGTCAACGAGATCACCGAGGGTCCGATCGGCGGTGGTCCGCTCGACCTGGCGATCGCGACCGGCGACAACACCGACAACGGGCAGTACAACGAGCTCGACTGGTATCTGACGCTGCTCGACGGCGGTCGCCTGACCCCCGACTCCGGCGACATGCTGCACTACGAAGGCGTCGCCACGCTGCCGGACAAGCGCTTCTGGCACCCCCAGGGCGAGACGCACGACATGCGCCGGGGCGACCACGGCTTCCCGCTCGTCCCGGGGCTGCTGAAGGCCGTGCGCCGCGCGATCGACTCACCCGGGCTGGAGGTGCCCTGGCTGGCCGTCAACGGCAACCACGACGGGCTGCTGCAGGGCACCGTGCCGGGCACCTCGGCCATCGGCGAGATCGCGGTCGGCGATCTGAAGGCGATCGCCATGCCCGAGCACTGGACCGACGAGGCCAAGGCGAAGCTCATCGCCGGGCTGATCTCGGGTGACCCGGTGGCGCTCGGGATGCTGGCCGAGCTGGAGCCGTACGAGGTGACGCCCGACCGGCGTCGCCGGCAGACCACGCTGCAGGAGTTCGTCGACTCCCACGTGCACGACGAGGCGCAGCCGCCGGGCCACGGCTTCAAGGCGGGCGGGAAGCCCTACTACCGTTACGACGTCAACGACGAGGTCACCTTCGTCGTCCTCGACACGGTCAACCCGGCCGGCGGCTTCCAGGGCTCGATCGACGCCGAGCAGCTCGAATGGCTCGACGCCGTGCTCGCCTCCACCGACTACGACGAACGGCTCGCGGTGATCGCCAGCCACCACGACGTCGCCTCGCTGGTCAACGACATGAGCGGCGTCGGCGGCACGCGGCGGGTGCTCAG
Source organism: Nocardioides sp. NPDC101246 (assembly GCF_044767415.1). NCBI lineage: Bacteria > Bacillati > Actinomycetota > Actinomycetes > Propionibacteriales > Nocardioidaceae > Nocardioides > Nocardioides sp. NPDC101246. The sequence goes on along the minus strand of NZ_JBIWNX010000024.1, from coordinate 47,041 downwards.
CGACGAGGTCGAGCAGACCGTCTCACGCCATGAGAGCGCCGTGCTCTGGCTCAACGGACACACGCATCGTACGTCGGTGAAGCCTCGCGGCTCGTGGTGGGAGGTCACCGCTCCGTCCCTGGTCGACTGGCCGCAGCAGGGCCGGATCGTCGAGCTCATCTCCGACGGGGACGTGCTCACCATCGCCACCACGATGCTCGACCACGCCGGTCCCGCCCGCTGGAGCGGCTCGATCGAGGAGGTGGGCCACCTCGCCTCGCTCTCCCGTGAGCTGTCCGCCAACGACTGGCAGGGACCGCAGGTGCGCCTCGCCGAACACCCGGCGGCAGGAACGGCGCAGGATCGCAACGTACTGCTCCATCTGCTCGATCCGAGGGCCTGAAAAGCCTCCTGAAAGGCCTCCGACACGCCGGTATCTAGCGAATGACAGGCGGTTGGGGTTGCGTGGACCAGCGTTCTCCGCTGGACTACCACCAATCGAAGTCCACGCAAGCGGCGTGGATACCAAGCACCTTGGAGGAAAGACACGTGAGCTCGACCGCAGCCACAGGGCCTGCGGACCGGCTGGGCCTCAAGTCCGGCATGGTCATCCAGGAACTGGGCTGGGACAACGACACTGATGACGAGCTTCGGGTCGCCATCGAAGACTCCCTCGACGCGGACCTGGTCGACGGTGACTACGGCAACGTCGTCGACGCCGTGCTGCTGTGGTGGCGCGACGACGACGACGGCGACCTCGTCGACAGCCTCGTCGACGCGCTGACCGACCTCGTCGGCGGCGGCGTCATCTGGCTGCTGACGCCGAAGGTGGGCCGCCCTGGTGCGGTCGACCCGGCCGACATCGCCGAGGCCGCGCCGATCGCCGGACTGTCCCAGACCACCACCGCATCTGTGAGCAAGGACTGGGCCGCGACGCGTCTGCTGGCGCCGAAGACGCCTGTCTGATGTCAGCGATTCTCGGGGTCCCTGGACACCCGCAGGAGTCCTCGCGTGAGGCTGGCTAGACTCCCAACGGTGTTCTCGACTACGGCTGCCAAGGCGCGCACCGCTGGATCCGCGGCGATGATCCTGGCCGGTTCCGGCATCATCCGGCCGGTCAATCCGCTCGGGCTCGCGCGGACCGGAGTGACCCTGGCGCGCTGGGGCACCGGGCCGGCCGGAGGGTTCATCGGCCTCGCCCACCGCTACCCGCGGCGCACCGCGGTCATCGACGAGCTCGGGTCGTTGACGTACGCCGAGCTCGACCGCCGCTCCAACGCGATCGCCCGGGCCCTGGCGGCTCGGGGGGTCGGTGAGGGTGACGGGGTCGCGATCATGTGCCGCAACCACCGCGGGTTCGTCGACGCGACCCTGGCGGTCGCGAAGCTGGGCGCCGATGCGCTCTACCTCAACACCGCCTTCGCCGGTCCGCAGCTCGTCGGGGTGCTGGAGCGGGACCAGCCTGCCCTGATCATCCATGACGAGGAGTTCACCGGGCTGCTGTCCGGGGCGACCTCTGCGCCACGGCTGGTTGCCTGGGTGGACTCGGCGGACTCGGGGGAGACCCTGGAGTCGCTGGTCTCCGGTGACGCCCGGCCGGTGGTGCCGCCGAAGCGGCACGGTCGGATCGTGATCCTGACCTCGGGCACGACGGGGGCGCCGAAGTCGGCGCCGCGCCCCGAGGCCGGGTTCGACGCCGCGGTCGCGCTGATGTCGCGGATGCCGATGAAGGACGGCTGGCGCTGCTTCGTCGCCGCCCCGCTCTTCCACACCTGGGGGCTCGCCCACCTGCTCTTCGCCGAGCTGCTCGGCACCACCATGATCCTGCGTCGCCGGTTCGACCCTGAGGACGCCGTGGCGACCCTCGCGGAGACCGAGGCCGACTCGTTCGTGGTCATCCCGGTCATGATGCAGCGGATCCTGTCACTGCCGGAGGAGACGCTGGCTGCGTACGACCTGGAGGGGATCGCCTCCCGGCTCAAGGCCGTCGCGTCCTCCGGCTCGGCGCTTCCCGGCGATCTCGCGCTGGAGTGGATGAACCGGTTCGGCGACAGCCTCTACAACGTCTACGGCTCGACCGAGGTCTCCTACGCCTCGATCGCCGACCCCGTCGACCTGCGGGAGGCACCCACCTCCGCGGGCAAGGTGCCGTGGGGGACCCGGATGCGGATCCTCGACGGCGACGGCGTACCGCTGCCTGATGGTGAGGCCGGCCGGATCTTCGTCGGCAACGGGCTCCTTTTCGAGGGCTACACCAGCGGCGGCGGCAAGGAGGTCGTCGACGGTCTGATGGCGACCGGTGATGTCGGGCGGTTCGGGCCCGACGGGCGGCTCTACGTCGAGGGTCGCGACGACGACATGATCGTCTCCGGTGGCGAGAACGTCTTCCCGCAGGAGGTCGAGGACTGCCTCATCCGCCACCCGCTCGTCGCCGACGCTGCCTGCGTCGGGGTCGACGACGCCGACTTCGGCAAGCGGCTGCGCGGGTTCGTGGTGCTGGTTCCTGGCGCCGAGGCCGACGTCGATGCGGCGTTGAAGGACTGGGTCAAGGAGAATCTGGCTCGGTTCAAGGTGCCGCGCGAGATCGTCGTGACCGATGCTCTGCCGCGCAACGCGACCGGCAAGGTGCTCCGGCGCGAGCTGGCCACCTGGGACATCGAGGCGGCAGGATCGAACGGCGAGAGGGTGGCAGAGCAGTGAGTGGACTTGAGATCGGTGGTCCGGCTCCGGACTTCACGCTGCGCGACCAGTTCGGTGCCGACGTCACCCTCTCGGACTTCCACGGCAAGAAGGCGGTGGCGATCTTCTTCTTCCCGTTCGCCTTCTCCGGCGTGTGCACCGGTGAGATGAGCGGTCTGCGCGACCGGCTCGACGAGTTCGTCACCTTCGACACCGAGGTCCTGGCGATCTCGTGCGACCCGGTGTACGCCATGCGGCAGTTCGCCGACACCGACCGGCTCAACTTCTCGGTGCTCTCCGACTTCTGGCCGCACGGCGAGGTCGCTCAGGCCTACGACGTCTTCAACGACCGCACCGGCGCCCCGCGACGGTCCTCCTACATCATCGACAAGTCGGGCGTGGTGCGGTGGGCCGTGCACAACGACAACGCCGACGGCCGCGACCTCGACGAGCACCTCCGCCAGCTCCACGCGGCGGTGTGAGCAAAGTAGTTTACCGGTCATCAAAGTTCCGTTAACAGGCTGGTTACATCGCTTTTCTGATGCCCGGGGTGGGATCTACTCTTGAGGTGTTGAGCCGCTGATGACCCGAGACGTCAGCGGCTCAACTTCCATTTCAGGGCTAGTACGTCGGCCCGGTTCGTCGGGCCCGCCCCTGATCGCGTACTCTTGGGGCGCTTTGGACGCATAGCTCAGTTGGTAGAGCGCCTCCCTTACAAGGAGGATGTCGGGGGTTCGAGTCCCTCTGCGTCCACCACTGTTGGATCTCCTGAACCACGGGATCGAGAGTCGATCCGGATCGACTCGCCGGGCTATCGGCGATGCCTGAGCCACTCAGCTCACCGGATCTGCGGGATCCGGACAGACCCTGCGGGCATTGGCTAGCCGCCGTGTGACGTGCATCTCTAACGTCGTTTCCTCAGACGCGACTTGGAGGTAGGAACTATGGGAGTACTCGACGGACGCACAGCCGTCGTCACTGGTGGCTCGACGCTCATCGGGCACGGTGTCGTGGCTGCTCTGACGGAGGCAGGAGCCCATGTGGTCGTCGCCGACATCGACGACTCCGGTGCGTCCGTGCTCACCGGCCCGAATGTGACGTACCGACGTACTGACGTCACCGATGATGCGCAGCTGGCAGACCTGATGCACGCGACAGCGGATCAGCGTGGTGGCATCGACATCGTGGTCAACCTCGCCAGCGTCTACCTCGACGACGGGCCGGCGACCTCCCGTGCTGACTGGATGACCGCTCTGAACGTCAATGTCGTCTCCATGGTGGCGGTCGTGCAGGCGGCGCTGCCGTGGCTCAAGGCGAGCGGCCATGCCTCGATCATCAACTTCGGTTCGGTGTCGGCCAAGGTCGCGCAGCCGGGACGGTGGACCTATCCGGCGAGCAAGGCGGCGGTCATGCAGCTCACCCGGAGCATGGCGATGGACCTTGCCCCGGACCGGGTCCGGGTCAACTCCGTCAGCCCTGGCTGGACCTGGTCCAAGATCATGGACGATCTCTCGGGCGGAGATCGAGCCAAGACTGATGCCGTGGCCGCTCCGTTCCACCTGACCGGCCGTGCTGCTGATCCCGCCGAGGTCGGCGAGGTCGTCGCATTCCTGGCCTCGGATGCGGCCTCTGCGGTCACCGGCGCGGACTGGGCCGTGGACGGCGGTTACTCGGCGATGGGCCCCGAGCAGGCCGTGCCCGCGATCCCCCAGCTGATGGACTGAGGAGCAACCGATGAAGATCGCCATTGTCGGCGCAGGGTTCGCAGGACTCGCCTCAGCCAAGGTGTTGCGCCAGCTCGGCCACGACGTGACCGTGTTTGACAAGACGCCTGATGTCGGTGGGGTCTGGAGCAGTACGCGACGCTACCCGGGCCTGCGAACGCAGAACAACAAGCAGACGTACTGCTTCTCCGACCACCCGATGCCGCGCCGCTTCCCGCAGTGGCTGGAAGGCGCGCAGGTCCAGGAGTACCTCGAGTCGTACGTCGAACGTTTCGACCTGGCCTCCTGCCTGCGCCTCAACACCGAGGTCACCGAGGCCGCCCCGCTCGTCGGCGGCCAGGGCTGGCTGGTCCGCACGCCGACGGGCGCTGAGCAGTACGACCACCTGGTGGTCGCCAACGGCATCTTCTGCGAGCCTGCCTTCCCGGAGTTCGCCGGAGTCGATGAGCTCGACGCGGCCGGTGGCCGGATCCTCGCGACCAGCGACCTGGCCAGCCTCGAGGAGGTCCGCGGAAAGAACGTGGTCATGGTCGGTTACGGCAAGTCCTCCTGCGACGTCGCGGTCGAGGTCAGCAAGGTCGCGGCGAGCACCACGGTCGTCGCGCGTGGCCTTCTGTGGAAGGTGCCGCGCAAGCTCAAGGGCGTGCTGAACTACAAGTACCTGCTGCTCACCAGGCTCGGCGAGGCGCTCTTCCCGTACCAGACCCTGAAGGGCTTCGAGAAGGTCCTTCACGCCAACGATTCGGCGATCGCCTCAGGCATGCTCGGCAGCGTCGAGAAGGTCGTGACCTCACAGCTCGCCCTCGAGGACCTCGGCCTGGTTCCCAGCGCTCCGTTCTCCAGCATCGCCAAGGCCTCGGTCTCGCTGGCCAGCGAGGGCTTCTACGAGGCCGTCGCCGAAGGCACCATCGGCGTCCGTCGCGACACGGTGGTCTCCCGCTTCCTCGAGAAGGACGGACAGCCGCACGCCGAGCTTTCCGACGGCCAGGTGGTTCGCGCCGACCTGGTCATCTGCGGCACCGGCTTCCGCCAGGACGTGCCGTTCCTGCCGGCCGAGGTCCAGGCGCGCCTGCAGGACGAGCGCGGCAACTTCGAGCTCTATCGCCAGATCCTCCCGCTCGACGTACCCAATCTGACGTTCGCCGGATACAACTCCTCGTTCTTCTCGCCGCTGTCCGCGGAGATGGCGGCGGTGTGGATCGGGTCGTATCTGGCGGGTCAGCACACGCTCCCCGACGTCGAGACGATGCGCTCCGTGGTCCGGGACCGAGTCGAATGGATGGAGGCACGTACCGACGGCCACTCGGCGCGAGGGACCAATGTGGTCCCATTCTCCATGCACAACATCGACGAGGTGCTGAGCGACGTCGGGATCGATGCCAGCCCTGCGGCCAAGGCGTTGCACTGGCTGGCTCCGGTCAGCCCACGGGCGTATCGGAAGGTGACCCCGAGGCTGGTCAAGCGCGTCGGCGCCCGGGCAACGCGTCGCACAGATTCCGCGTGACGGAAATTCGCGCCACAGCAGGGTGAGAATGGGTCCCGCCGATCTAGTGTCGGCGGGACCCTTCCCATCCGAGGAGCATCCGCATGAGCTCCGATCTGCTCAGCAACCATCCGGTGATCGCCACCCGCGAGCTCGATGACGCTCGTGAGCAGGTGGCCGCGCGCTACTGCCCGCACGAGCTCGCGCTGTGTCGCCGCGATGGGCGTCTCGATCTGGTCCACAATGCCGCCCCTGTCGGCCAGGACGTCGTTCTGAACTACATGCGGTACGGCGCGGATGTCCGCATCACGCCGGGCCGCTTCCACGACTTCTACCTCGTCCAGGTTCCGCTGCGGGGGCGCGCCCGGGTACGCACCGGCGGCGGCGAGGTCCTTGTCGACCGAGAGACCGCGTTCGTCGGTTCACCGGAGGACCCGGTCGACATGACGTGGAGCGCGGACTGCGAGAAGGTCGTCGTCTACATCCGCCGGGCCGCGGTCGAGGCGCTCGGCGATCCGTCAAACGGTGCTTGCCTCACCTTCGACCCGAGGATGCCGCTGGGTGGGGCAGCCGCGCGCGACTGGATGCGACTGCTCCAGGTCGGTCTCGAGCAGGTCGAGCGATCCAGCGATCTGCTGCGCTCACCGCTGGTCGCATCGAGCTACGAGCAGACGCTGATCGCGGCGCTCCTGGCGGTCCAGCCCAACAATGCGACCGAACCGGCCGGGGGCACCACCAACGTGCCTCGGACCGTGCGTGCGGCCCAGGCGCTGATCGAGGACGCGCCGGAACGCGACTGGCGGGTCGCCGATCTCGCCGCCATGGTCGGGGTCCCGGCACGCACCCTGCACGAGGCCTTCCGGCGCGAGCTCGGCACGACTCCTCTCGCCGAGATACGCCGTACGCGGCTCGAGCGAGCCCGTCGGGATCTTGTGGTCGCGGATCCGCTCTCCATCACTGTCAGCGTGGTCGCAGCCCGCTGGGGCTTCTTCCATCTCGGTCGATTCGCCGGCGAGTATCGTTCGCGGTTCGGGGAACTGCCGTCACAGACGTTGGCGCGCTGACCTCCCGGCGGGAGATCAGCGCGCCAGGTGCGAGCTCAGGGGCCTACTCGACGAGCTCCAGCGCTCCCGCGGCCGCCACCATCGTCGTACCCCGTCCCTCCGGGAGCACGCTGGCGCGCAGCGCCATGTACGCCACCGGACACAGCACGAGAGCCACGAGGAAGCCGAGGTTCGTCCGCCCGGAGTCCTGGAGCCAGTAGGCCAGCGCGGAAGAACCGAGCATGGCGATGATGCCGGCCCAGTTGAACTGCTCGACGGTGTCGAACCGCACCGACCGACCGCGGCGTACGACGAAGAAGTCGGCGATCATCAAGGCGCACAGAGCCGTGGTGAGGATCCCGAGGAGGCCGAGGAAGGAGTTGATCCGGTCGAGGATGTCACCCCAGATCGCGAGCAGCGCGACCACGTTGCCCAGCACCACCCAGAAGAGGCGGCCGGGGCTGCGCCCGAAGGCCGCGTCGGAGAGGTTGCTGAGCGCGAGCGAGCCGGAGTAGGTGTTCAGGACCTGTGCCTTGGCCTGGGCTGCGTACATGACCAGGAAGCCGAGGAAGCCGGAGAGCACGATGAAGTAGGCGCCCGGATTGGCCGCGGACATGAAGGCGATCTTGTCCGCCACCGTGGCACCTGCCTGACTGGCCGCCTGGGCAGCGTTGGCCGGGTCGGCGAGGTAGTCGGCGACGACCAGGTTGCCGGCCTGGAACACGACCGTCCCGATGGCCACGACCACCACATTGACCACGATCGCGCCGCCGATCGCGAGGATCCGGACGTCTCGCGACGTGCGTGCGTAGCGGCTGAAGTCCGCGCCGACGAGAGCGAGCGCGCCGGTGATACCGGCGATGATGGAGAGAGCCGCTGTGATCTGCTCCCATTCGACATGTGGCGGGCTGTAGGCCCAGACATCGGCGAGAGTGATCCCCGACCTGTGCAGCGCGACGACGGTCACTACGACGAAGAGGACTCCGCAGACCACGGTGAGCAGCAGCGACACTTTCTGCACCAGGCCGAGCCCGAAGGTCGTCAGGACGATCCACGCAAGGGTCAGCACGGCGTAGATGCCGATCTTGTTGGCGGCCGACGGCTCCCAGCCGAACATGAAGATCGTGCCGTAGTACAGCAGCGCGTTCTCCAGGGCGAGAAAGCCCAGGATCATGAAGGCGAACACGAGCGAGGCGACGGCGGAACCACGGGAGCCGAGGCCGTAGAACCGTGAGGTCACGGTCGACGAGGTGCCTGCGACCTGGCAGATCCGGCCGACCGCCCAGCCGAGCGCCGAACCGAAGACGGCCGCGACCAGAGCTACGACCATTCCCCACTTGGTGCCGGCGGTGAACGTCACGGCGGCACCGACGCCGAGCACGACGAGGGTCGACCCCACGCCGGCGGTGTTGGCGAAGAGCGCCCAGCCGCTCTTGCGTTGATCGGCAGGGACGGACTGAAGAGCGTTGTCCTCGATGACGGCCCGGAGACCGGACCGTCCTGAACTGTTTTCCGGCATGACGGAACTCCTGACGGGTTGGGTGGATCCCGGTCCGGCGCGACGGGCGCCGGACCGGGTGCTGATGGCCCGAGAAGTTGTCTGCCTCCGAGGGTGTTTGCCTCAGAGGTTGAGCTGAGCCTCGATCTCAGCGGCGCGATCGCGCAGGTACATCACGAACGAGCCACTGCGGTCGACGACGCAGTCGTACTGGTCGAGCACGACGATCGTGGTCGTGCCGAGCTCGATCACGGCAGGCCCGCTGAGGCGTGTGTCCGGGCCCATCGCCGAACCCTGGTGGACATCGACCTCGACCATCGCCTTCTGCGCCGGTGACCAGATCTCGCGCCGAGCGGGTCGCTCCGGCTTGTCGACCGCGACCTCGGAGCTCAGATCGATCCGCTCGTCCGACGTCCGGCCGACCGCGGAGAGGCGGATGTTGAGTACGTCGATCGGCATCTCCTCGCTGTGGTAACCGAAGAGGAGCTCGTGCTCGGCATGGAAGGCCCCCGAGATCGTGGTGACGTCGGGGTTGTCCAGCATCGCCGCGTCGAGCGGGATGTTGAGCTCGTACCACTGCCCCTTGTAGCGAAGGTCGAGCGACGGCTCGAAGGTGATGGAGGTGTCGCCGACGCCCTCCCCGTGCAGAGTGCTGCGGCCCTCCTCGGCCATCGACTTCCAGGTCTGGACCAGGCCGGCGAGGTCGAGGGCGTCGAGTCGGTCGTTGGCGCTCTGCACATAGTCGTGCTTGAAGTCGCACACGAGCATGCCGGCCGCGCAGAAGATCGAGGAGTCGCGTGGCGTGATGAGCACCGGGATGTCCAGCTCGCCCGCGATGGCCGCGGCGTGGACAGGTCCGGCGCCACCGGCGACCACGATCGGGAAGTCGCGCGGGTCGAGCCCGCGGCGCACCGTGATGTCGCGTACGCCCGAGGCCATCGAGACGTTGACCATCTCGTAGATGCCGGCGGCCGCCTCGAGCACCGTGAGGCCCAGCGGCTCGGCGACGTCTCGGCGGATCGCCTCTTCGGCCGCTGCCTTGTCCAACGACATCTGGCCGTTGAGGAAGCTGTCGGGATCGAGATAGCCGAGCACGACATCAGCGTCCGTCGTCGTCGCCCGGTCGCCACCGCGGCCGTAGCAGGCCGGGCCCGGCACGGCGCCGGCGCTCTGCGGGCCGACGCTGAGCAGGCCACCCTCGTCGACCGAGGCGATCGATCCGCCACCGGCGCCGATCGTGTGGATGTCGACCGACGGCAGGGCCAACGACCAGCGGTCGATACTGCCGTCGGTCATGACCAGCGGCTTGCCGTCCTTGACCGCCGCGGCGTCGAAGCTGGTGCCACCCATGTCGACGGTCAGACACGAGTCCCAGCCGTGCTCCGCGGTGACCAGGAGACCGGCGGTCGGTCCCGAGGCGGGGCCGGAGAGCAGCGACAGGGCCGCCCGTCGAGCCAGCTCGGCGGGTGTCGCGACGCCGCCGTTGGACTGCATCATCAGCAGCAGTCCGCCGAAACGGATCTTCTCGAGCAGACCGGTGAGGGTCGAGAGGTAGGACGAGATGATCGGACCGGCGTACGAGTTGAGTACGGCCGCGCTCGAGCGCTCGTAGTAGCGAGCCTGTCCCAGCAGCTCGGCGGACTCGGTGAGGTAGACGTCGGGAAGCAGCTCGCCGAGGAGCTCGGCCGCGCGGTTCTCGTGCTCGGCGTTGGCATGCGAGTGCATGAACGAGATCGCCACCGCCTGCACGTCCTGCTCGCGCAGCACCTCGGCCGCAGCCCGGACACCGTCCTCGTCGAGCGGGGTGACCTCGGCACCCTGATAGTCGATACGGCCCTCGATGGGGAGGCGCAGGTGACGGGGCGCCAACGGCTCGGGCATCGCCAGCAGGTTGTCGTAGCCGTCCTCGCGGGTGCCGTGACGCATCGGGAGCACGTCGCGGAAGCCGTCGGTGACCAGCATCGCGGTCTTCGGGCCGCGGCGGGTCAGCAAGGCGTTCGTGGTGACGGTCGTGCCGTGCACGATCATGCCGACCCGATCGACGAACTCCTCGACCGTGGTGCCCTCGATGTCGGCGAGCTCGCGCAGGCCGTTGAGGACCGCCTGCGGCGGGTCGGAGGGGACCGAGCTGGTCTTGTGGATACGTCGGCTGCCATTGGGGTAGATCACGAGGAAGTCGGTGAACGTCCCGCCGACATCGATTCCGATACGGATGCTCATGAGTGGGTCCTTCGGGTTCGTCAGGCGCGGAGCGCCGCGGTCTGGGCTTCGTCGACGGTCTGGCCGTCAGCGGTGAGTACGACGCCGTAGTCGGCACGAGCCTTCTCGGCGGAGAGCAGGCCGTCACGGACCTCCGCGAGCACCTTCGCAGCGGGGCGGTTGTGCGGGTCGCCGTAGCCGGCGCCGCCGCCGGCGTTGGAGATGATGCGCGTGCCGACCGGCTGCTCGATGATCTCCTTGGAGCCCCAGTCCTGGGCACGTCCGTCGGGGAACTCGACCCGGAGCTCGTTGAGGGCCGAGTCGTGTCCGCCGAACAGGCCGCGGGCGGGGAAGGCACCCTCGTGGGCCATGTTGTCGGCCAGGGTGACGCCGATCTGGCCTTCTCCATAGGTGCGCCAGGCCGCCCGGGTTCCGTAGCCGCCGCGGAACTCGCCGGAGCCGGCGGAATCCGGGAGGTACTCGACGTACTCCAGGAAGTGGGGCGTGGTGATCTCGAGCATCTCGGGGTCCGGATAACGCATCTGACCTGCGGTGCCGGTGAAGCCGAGGGCGTCCCAGCCGTCCTGGCCCTGGACGCCGCCCGGACCCGTACGCTGGAAGACGGTGAACGCGGCGAACGGCTCGCCGGTGCGAGGGTCGATGCCGTTGGTCGCGGTGCACATGTACTTGTTCCAGCCGGCGCAGACCCGGTCCGGAAGAGCGTCGGCCAGCGCGAGCATGATCGCCTCGACGACCTCGTCGCACAACTGGTTGCCGTAGATCGTGGCGGCGGGGAACTCGGGGTCGACGATGGATCCCTTGCGGAACTTGGTGGCGGTCGGCGCGAACAGGCCCTGGTTGGTGGGGATCCGGATGCCGCCGCTGGCCATCAGCATCAGGAACGCGATGCGGACCGCGCCCTTGGCCGCGGCGGGAGGCATGTTGCAGATGCCGGGGGACTGGTCGTCGGAGCCGGAGAAGTCGAAGGTGATGTCGCTGCCCGCGATCTCGATGTCGACGGCGATCCTGTACTTCTTCCTCGGGTCGACGCCGTCGGAGGTCATGAAGCTCTCGCCGTGGTACTTCCCGTCGGGCCAGCGGCCGACCTCGGCCTCCACCTGACGCCGCGAGCTGTCCAGGATGTAGCTCCAGTGGGCCTCGTAGCTGTCGAGCCCGTAGCGGTCGACGACCTCGACCACGCGACGGGCCCCGACGGTGCAGCAGCCGACCATGGCGCGTACGTCCTCCATAACGAAGGCGAAGCGGATGTTGGCCGAGAGGAGGTCCCAGACGTCCTTGCGGGGGACACCCCGGTCGACGAGCTTGACCGGAGGGATCCGCAAGGCTTCCTGCCAGATGTCGCGCGCATTCGGGTTGTAGCCGCCGGCGGTCATGCCGCCGATGTCGGCGAGGTGCCCCTTCGCAGCGGTCCACCCGATGAGCCGACCCTCGGCGAAGATCGGCATGAAGATGCCGGTGTCGGCGTTCTGGTTGCCACCGTGGTAGACGTCGTTGTGGATGATGACGTCGCCCTCGTGGATGTCGTCGCCGAAGTACTCGATGATGTACTCCAGCGACGGGTGCGCGCCGAAGGCGATGATCGCAGCGAACTCCGCCTGGGCGAGGGTGTTGCCGTTGCGGTCGAAGATGACCGTCACCAGGTCACCGATCTCGTTGAAGATCGGCGAACGTGACGACCGCATCAGCATGGTCGCCATCTCCTTCGTGATCGAGTCGACCCTGCGCTGAAGGACCGACGCGGTGATCGGGTCGATCTCGACCGACTGGGTGGGCGTGGTGCCCGGCTGCTCACTGCTCATGGATGCTGACTCCTCCTCGGGAGACGAGGTGAAGGCCGGTGGGGTGCGCGGACAGCTTCCGGCTACCACCTGCCTCCACGATGAAAGTGTCGGACATGTAACCGCTTCCGCGGCCCTCCTGGTCCTGCACCATCGGATGGAGCGTGATGACCATGCTCTCCTCGATGGTGCTGGCGGCCGACTGGTTCGGGTCCTCGACGACATCGAGCCCGATCATCGGGTCCTCGATGACGTCGAGCCCGAGGGAGTGCCCCGACCAGTAGGAGGTCGAGGCGCCATGACTCTCGACACCGTCGAGAACCTTGCGCTGGATGTCACCGGGCAAGGACCCCGCTGACATGGCGGCGGCGCCGCCATCGATGCCGGCTCTCACCGCGGCAGCCATCCGCGAGCTGACCTCGTCGGGGGAGGCGAAGGTGACCATGCGGGAGAACTCGGTCCAGTAGCCGCGGGGGCCGATCATCTCGAACGAGAACGTGTGGACGTCGTGTGGAGCCAGAACTCGGTCCCGCGGGCTGTCGAAGGTCGACTGGGAGTGCTCGTTGGTCTCGTCCGTGTGCATCGACAAGAAGATCGGATCCTCCCCACCGAGCAGGTGGCCGACGCGGTGCATCTCGGCCGCGATCTCGCGCTCGGTGATTCCCGGTCGTACGACCTCGAGCAGGCGGTCGAAGCACTGGTCGAGGATGAAGGCCGACTCCTCTGCACCTTCGAGCTCGTAGCGGCTCTTGACCGCGCGTACGGACTCGAACTCCTTGGTGAAGTCGACGAACTCGCACTGCGGGAAGGCCTCGGTGAGAGCCAGATACTCGTTGACCTTGAGCACCTGGCCGAGCCCGACGACACCGACCTTCGTGAGGCGGTCGGCCTCCTTGAGGACATCGACGAGGCCGCCGGCGGTCGTCTGGGGGAACCGGTAGTCGCTGACCCAGCCCGAAGGCGGCTTCCGGGCGCTGACCAGGCTGCCCGACAGCACGAGCACGGGTTCGCGGTCGCGGATCATGACGGCGTTGCCGTACTTGTGACACAGGTTGTAGTCGGACACGTAGCGCAGGGCGCCCTTGTGGCCGCGGTAGTCATTGGCCGCGAAGACGAGAGCATCGAGATCGTGGTCGGCCATCACCTGGCCGAGCGCGGCCCAACGCCGATCTCTCTCGTCGGTGGACTGGGACATGGGGACCTCCTGAAGCGGGTCTTTGTCGAGGTGCCGTGACCATAGTCACGCCGGAAGAGGGCCGAGAACGTCCGGCGTTATCCTTTCCGTTGTGGCGAATTCCACACCTCCGATCGAGTCGCTTCATCGCGGACTGGTGTTGCTCAAGGAGCTCCGTGACGGCCGGATCCTCGGGGTCAAGGAAGCCGCGGAGCTGCTCGGCGTCGCTCCGTCGACCGCACACCGTCTTCTGACCGCGCTCTGCTACGACGGCTTCGCCATGCAGGACCGCGACCGCCAGTACCGTCTCGGGCCCGAGATGAGGCCGGAGCAGGTGCGGGGTCGCGACGTCGGCGAGTTCCGCACGCTGATCCATCCCGTGATCGATCGGCTGAGTCGTACGGTCGGCGAGACCGTGCATGTCTGGGTGCGCCAGGGGCCGCTGCTGCGCTGGGTGGACGGCGTCGCAGGTCCGACCCCCTCGCACGTCGAGACCGACCGTTGGGACCGCATCCCGGCGTACGCGTCGGCGGCGGGGAAGGCTCTGCTCTCCGAGCTCAACGGCAAACAGCTCGAGGAGGTGTTCGCCGACGGTCTGCCGCCGGCTCGCGCCTCCCGGATCACGAGCCTCAACTCCCTGAAGCGGCACCTCAACGCCGTCCGGAACCGCGGCTACGCCCTCAGCATCGAGGAGTCCGCCCAGGGCGTCGACGGCGTGGCCGTCTGCTCGAAGGATGCCCTCGGTCGGCCGATCTTCGCCATCTCGCTCGCGATCCCCAGCAGCCGGTTCGAGCGCGGCAAGGTGCCCGACTATGTCGCCGCCCTGCACGACGCGGTCGAGCAGACCGAGGAAGCTCTGGGCAACCCCGCTCGATGATGTGTGTGGAATTTCCCTGAGAGGAATTCCCCACGAAGAGCGTGGATCGTCGATGCCCGCCGTCAATAGCGTGCCCACACCTCCAGCGTGACCGGCGACACAGCCGCAAGCCTCCGCCGGAGCCTATCGACCCGACGATCCGAGGGGCGCGAACATGACCATCCAAGAACAACGACCTGCACCACCGACAAGCGATCCGACAGATCGTTGGACCGACTTGGTCCATGAAGATCGAGTGCACCGCATCCTCTACACCGAGGCAGACGTCTTCGCCGAGGAGATGGTGAAGGTCTTCGGGGGCGAGTCGTGGGTCTTCCTGGCCCACGAGTCCCAGCTGCCTGAGCCGAACTCGTTCGTCTCGGTCCGGATGGGACTGCGTCCCGTGCTGGTGACCCGGGACCGACGTGGCGTCCTGCACGGAGTCTTCAACCGCTGCGCCCACCGGGCAGCCACCGTGTGCCGTGAGGAGTCCGGCACCGCGAAGGCCTTCCAGTGCCCCTACCACGGGTGGACCTTCCGCAACACGGGCGAGCTCGTCGGTGTTCCGTGGCCGCAGGGCTACGGCGAGATGGACAAGTCCGAGCTCGGCCTCACCCGGGTCACCCGCGTCGAGAGCTACCGCGGGTTCGTCTTCGGCACCATGAACTCGTCCGCGCCTTCGGTCGAGGAGTGGCTCGGCCACGCTCGTCCGTGGCTCGACTACTGGATCGACCGGGCCCCCGGCGGTGAGGTCATGTGCGGGTCGGCCGCCTACCGAATGGGGTTCCGGGGCAACTGGAAGCTCGCCTACGACAACGCCGGCGACGGCTACCACCCATCCTTCTCCCATCGCTCGCTGCTCGAGATGGCGTCGCGGATGGGTGAGTCGAAGGACATGTCCTACTTCGGGAGGACCCCGGACGACGGTCCGATGCTGTCCTACTCGCTCGGCAACGGTCACAGTGTCATCGACCAGCGCCCCGCGCACGGCGAGGAGGCCGGCAACTTCTGGGAGAACCAGCGCCCTCAGCCGGGTCGGGAGTCCTTCGAGCAGCGGATCCGTGAGCAGCACGGCGAGGACGCCGAGCGGCTCCTGGACCTGGCGATCGGTGCCCAGATCAACCTCAGCATCTTCCCGAACCTGCTGATCATCGGCAACCAGATCCAGGTCATCGAGCCCCTTGCGGTGGACCGCACCCAGCTGACCTGGCACGCGACCCGCATCGGTGGCGTACCCGAAGAGGTCAACACCCTGCGCATGCGTACGCAGGAGGACTTCCCGGCCTTCGGCGAGCCCGACGACCAGGCGAACTTCGAGGAGGCCCAGCGTGGTCTCGCGGCCTCCGAGGCCGAGTGGATCTTCATGAACCGGGGCCTGGACGTCTCCGGCTGGCAGTCGATCGGTGAGGACGGCGTGATCGTGACAGCAGTCACCGACGAGCTCCACATGCGCAGCTACTACGAGGAATGGCTGCGCCGGATGCGGGAGGAGATCCGATGAAGCTCTCCTCCGTGCCGAGCCAGTTCTCGGACACCTCCTCGTTCTCCTTCCACGTCGACGAGGAGTGGTACGCCGAGCTCGACTCGTTCCGCGACCTGTTCGGCATCGACTGGCCCACCCCGCCGCTCGAGGACTGGCACACTGCTCAGTCCTTCCTGGCCCGCGAGGCCCGGATGATTGACGAGGGCCGGTTCAACGACTGGCTCGACGTCTTCGCGGGCGACGGTCTCTACTGGGTTCCGGTCACCGCCGGTGGCGGAAACCCCCGCACCGAGGTGAGCCACGCCTTCGACGACCACCGGCGGCTCACCGACCGCGTCTACTGGCTGCGGACCGGGCTGGCCTACAGCCAGCTTCCCGCCTCGCGTACCCGTCGACTCATCACCAACGTGGAGACGATCCTCGACGACGAGGGCCGGCGCCTGGTGCGCTCGAACTTCGTGGTGCACGAGTTCCGGGCAGGCGTCGCCAAGACGTACGCGGGGTGGTACGGCCACGTCCTGGTGCCGCACGGGTCCGAGTGGCGTATCCGCCTCAAGATGGTGAACCTGCTCGACTCCGAGCAGTACCACGAGAACCTGACGCTGGTGTTCTGAGATGTCCACCGACGACACCGAGCGGATGGCGCGCGAGCTCGTCGTGCTGCGTGCCCGGGTGGCCCAGTTCGAACGCGACCTGGCCTCCGTCCAGCCGCTGATCCAGCGCGCCCGCGACCTCACCCCTTGGGACTTCACGCCCTACGGAGTCCGCCCCGACGGGGACTACGTCGCCGTCGATCGCACCAAGATGGAGGAGCTCCTTGCGGCCCTCGCCGCCATCGACCACTGGGTTCCGTGGCGGACTCCGATCGAACCGAGGCCGCAACCATGAGCATCGCGGTCATCAGCCATCACCCGGAGCCACAGATCGCGGTGCTCCGGGCCGGTGCCGAGGCGGCCGGGCGTGAGCTCACCCACTACGCCGGCAACCTCGGACAGCTGCCGGAGCGCGACGCCCACGAAGCCTGGGTCGTGCTCGGTGGCGCCAAGAGCGCCTACGCGGACCAGGCCGACTTCCACGACGAGATCAAGGCCTTGCGGGGCGCGGTCGAGAGCGACGTACCCGTGCTGGCGATCTGTCTCGGATCCCAACTGCTCTCGGTCGCCCTAGGAGGTCGAGCCTGCCCTGGTGAGAGCGGGCTGGAGGCCGGCCTGATCGAGGTCGAGGCTCACGCCGTCGACGATGCCAGGGTGCCGTCCGGCACGTACTTCTCCTTCCACTCCGACACGATGGAGCCGCCGACCGAGGCGACCATCCTGGCCAGGACCGATCGCTATCTGCAGGCATGGAGCTACGGAAGTGCGCTCGCCGTGCAGTTCCACCCCGAGCTCGATGTGGCCGGCTTCGAGGCCGTCCTCGATGCCGAGGAGGCGAAGCTCGAGCGCTTCGGAATCGACGTGGCCTCGCTGCGCGCGGACGTATCACGGCCGATGCCGACGCCGACCGCCGGCGAATGCCTGGTCGGCACCTGGCTGCGCGGCCTGCCGACGCCCTGAAAACCCACACCCGCACGTACCTCTCCTCGGTGGACGCCCACCCGAGGAGCAATCAACAGGAGGACACATGTCCACGAAGTTCATCGACCAGTACGGCCTGTACACGGCCGACCAGTCCGCGGCCGCAGCTGCCTCGCTCGACGCCATCGAACGCAACGGCATCGAGATCGTGCGCCTCGTCTGGCCCGACCAGCACGGTCTCCTGCGTGGCAAGGCGCTGACCAAGGACTCCTACCGCGCAGCGCTCGCCTCCGGCAGCGACATCACCATGGCGCCCTTCTTCTTCGATCCGGCCAACGCCATCGTCTTCAACCCGTTCACCCCCGACGGTGGCTTCACCATCGACGGCCTCGGCGGCAGCCCGAACGTGAAGATGGTCCCCGACCCCGGCACCTTCACGGTGCTCCCGTGGCTCGAGAAGACGGCTCTCGTCTTCTGCGACCTCTACATGAGCGACGGCCGTCCGTTCCCGCTCGCGCCTCGCTCGATCCTCAAGAAGATGCTCTCGGAGCTGGCCGACGCCGGCATGAAGCTCATCGCCGGGGTGGAGATGGAGTGGTATCTCACCAAGATGCTCGAGCAGAACCTCGACGGCGTCTCTCTCGGCGCTCCTGGTTCTCCGGCCGACCCGCCGGTGGTGGCCCCGGTCGCCCGCGGCTACAACTATCTGCTGGTCGAGCACCTCGACGAGATCGATCCCGTCCTCGCCCCGATCCGCGACGCGCTGCTGTCCATGGGACTTCCGCTCCGCTCGTTCGACGACGAATGGGCCCCGAGCCAGGTGGAGACCACGTTCGACGTGCTCGAAGGTCTTGCCGCCGCCGACTCCGCCGCCCTGTTCCGTACGACGACCAAGCAGGTCGCGCGCCGCAACGGCCACCATGCCTCCTTCATGTGCACCCCGGCCATCGCCGGGTTCTACGCCAACGGTTGGCACCTGCACACCTCGATCGTCGACAACGACGGCACCAACCTCATGGTCCCGGGCGAGGGGGAGTCGCTCTCGGAGCTCGGTCGCCACTACGTCGGCGGCACCCTGGCTCACGGTGTGGCCGCCTCGGTCTTCACCACCCCGACCGTCAACGGCTACCGCCGTCGTCGGCCCTACTCGCTCGCACCGGACCGCCTCACCTGGGGCCAGGACAACCGGGCGGCGATGATGCGAGTCATCAGCGCGCCCGGCGACGCCGCCTCCCACGTGGAGAACCGCGTCGGCGACTCGGCAGCCAACCCCTACCTCTACCTCGCCGCGCAGGCCGCCGCGGGTCTCGACGGCATCGTCAACCGCGTCGAGCCCGGTCCGATCAGCACCGACCCCTACGCGGCCGACGTACTGCAGTTGCCCACCTCGCTCGCCGAGGCCGTCGACGCGCTCGAGTCCGACACCTTCTACCGCAAGGTGTTCGGCGAAGGCTTCGTCGACTACATGGTCACCATGAAGCGCAGCGAGGTCGACCGCCACCAGGCGTGGGTCGAGGCCAACCCCGACGAGTCGACGTACGTGAACGGTGTGACCGACTGGGAGCACCGCGAGTACTTCGACCTGTTCTGAGCTGACGCACGTAAGGAGCCCCGCCATGCCCACCATCGAGTTCACCAGCCCGGACGGAAGCCGCCGCACGGTCGAGGCGCGCGACGGCGCGTCGGTGATGGAGACCGCCGTCAAGCTAGGCGTGCCCGGAATCGTAGGCGAGTGTGGCGGGGGTCTGTCCTGTGCAACCTGCCACGTCTTCATCGACGAGGACCAGATCGACCTCACCGGCCGTGCCGACGACTTCGAGGAGGAGATGCTCGAGGACGCCGTCACTCCGGCAACCGAGCTCAGCCGCCTCTCCTGCCAGATCCGGATGACCGACGCCCTTGACGGACTACGCGTCACCATCGCCAAGGAGCAGCAGTGAGCGGCTGCATCGCCATCATCGGTGCGGGCCAGGCGGGCCTGCAGCTCGCGCTCTCCCTGCGAACCCTCGGCTACGGGGGCCGCGTGGTCCTCCTCGGCGACGAGCCCGGCCTTCCCTACCAGCGCCCGCCGCTGTCCAAGGGCTTCCTCGCCGGTCAGGAGACGCTCGAGGATCTCGAGCTGCGTGATCCGTCGATCTTCGAGGAGGAACGGATCGAGCTGATCGCTGGGAAGCGGGTCGATGCGGTCAAGGTCGGCGACGAGAGGGGCGAGCTGACCCTCGACGACGGTGCGACCCTGGCTTTCGACACCCTGGCGCTGGCCACCGGGTCCACCGCACGGCGTCTGCCGATCCCCGGGGCAGATCTGGACGGCGTACTGACGCTGCGAGACGTCGCCGACGCCGAGCGCCTGTGCGCGGAGCTGGAGGCGGCCCGCGACGTCGTGGTCATCGGTGGTGGGTTCATCGGCCTCGAGATCGCCGCCACCGCTCGCGCCCAGGGTAAGACGGTGACCGTGATCGAGGCCGCCGCCCGGATCCTGGCGCGCGTCGTCGCGGAGCCTGTCTCAGCGCACGTCTCCGACTGGCACCGTGCCCAGGGAACGACGGTGCTGATCAACGCCGGAGTCACCGAGCTGACCGGCACCGACCGGGTCACCGGAGTCGTCCTCGCCGACGGCACTTCGATCGATGCCGACGTGGTTGTCACCGGCGTCGGCGCCGCACCTTCCGTGGCGCTGGCGCAGTCCCTCGATCTGCCCGTCGAGCGGGGCATCGTCACCGACGAGTCCGGCCGTACGTCGCATCCGCGGGTCTTCGCCGTCGGCGACTGCACCGTGCAGCCCCATCCGACCGTGCCTGGCCGGCTCATCGGCATCGAGTCGGTCAACAACGCCGTCGAGCAGGCCACTGCCGCGGCTTCGGCCATCCTGGGTCATGAGCCGGCTCCTCGCGGAGTGCCGTGGTTCTGGTCCAACCAGGGTGAGCTCAAGCTGCAGATGGCCGGCATCTCCGACGGTCATGACCACCACGTCGTTCGTGGGGACGGTTCGGACGGTCGCCTGAGCGTCCTCTACTACCGCGGGGACCGTCTCATCGCCGCCGATGTCGTCAACAACCCCCGCGACTTCAACGCGGTTCGCAACGCATTGGCGAAGGGAGCGACCATTGACCCGGAGGCCGCGACCGATGTCGAGGTCGCTCTGAAGTCGCTGGTCAGATGAGTCTCTGAGGCGAGATCGAGGCGTCCTTCGAGGTCGCGGGCGACCACCTCTTCGCCTCAACGGTCGGGGACTGCGGCAGGAGCGTGCGGGCGGCGGCGTACGCGATCAGGACGATCGCGATGACCATGCTCGCGGTGCCGGTCCAGCCGGCAGCGAAGGCGAGGCCGCCGAGCCAGCCGAAGAGGCTGGAGCCTGCGTAGTAGAAGAGCGTGTAGAGCGAGGTGGCCTGCGCGATCCCGCTGGTCGCCATCGGGCCCACCCAGCCCGACGCGATCGAGTGGGCGGCGAAGTAGGCCGTCGCGAACAGCAGCAGCCCGATCAGGACCGTCGGCAGCCGGTCGGGGATCGTCAGTGCGGCTCCGGCGGCCATGGTCAGGGACGAGACCAGGAGTACGCGTCGGCGGCCGAAGCGGGCCGCGAACGTCGCCGCCAGCCGGGCCGACACCGCGCCGGAGAGTCCGGCCAGGAAGATCACCGCGGTCAGGGCCGGCGGCAGGTCGAACGGCTCGAGCTCGAGCCGGTAGCCGAGGTAGTTGAAGACCGCCACCTGCGCGCCCATCAGGAAGAACGCCTGCGCGTAGAGCGCCAGCTGGCCGGGGTTGGTGAGGTTGGCGACCATCCCGGCCCGCACGCCGGCCGGGGGTGGAGCCGTCGCGGGGCTGGGGCGCTCGGGCGGGAGCGCGGTGACCGCGACGGCGGCGCCGAGCGCGCTGAGGCCCCCGGCCACGAGAGCCGCCACGCGCCAGTCGCTCACGTCGGCGACCGGCGCGGCGATCAGGCGTCCGACGAGGCCACCGAGGACCGTGCCGGAGATGTACGTCGCGCCCGCGGCCATCGCGTCGCGTCGGCCGACCTGCTCGCTGAGGTAGGCGAGTGCGAGCGCCGGGGTACCGCCCAGGGCGATGCCCTGGGCGACGCGAAGGAGGATGAGCACGGGGAACGAGGTCACGAACGGGAGCGCCAGTCCGATCGCGGCCGCGGTGACGATGGCGATCGTCATCGACCGGGCCCGGCCGATCCGGTCGGCGACCCACGACCAGCCGAGTGCGGCGACGGCGAGCCCGATCGTCGCGCCGGAGACGGTCAGGGCGGCCTGGGAGGCGTCGACCGCGAAGTCGCGGCTGAGTGCCGGGATCAGTGCCTGCGGGTAGTAGAGCTGCACGAACGTCGTCATCCCGATCGCGACGAGCGCGATCAGCACGCGTCGATGGCCGGGGTCGGTGGGTTCCTGTTCGCTCACCCGATTCACGCTAAGGAGCCGGTGATCATGCGTCCAATGCATGGGAGTCGCGTGAAGAATGCTGATTCGCATACGATGTCGGCTGTGGATGCCACCGCAAGGAATGTCCTGCCGATGCTCCCGGCCCTCGCCGCCCTGGCCGAGACGGGACAGACGCTCGCCGCCGCCGACCTGCTGCAGATGCCGCAGCCCACGGTGAGTCGCATGCTCGCCCGGCTCGGGCGGGAGCTCGGCGTGGACGTGGTCGAACGACACGGGCGAGGTCTGCGGCTCACCAGGGCGGGGGAGGCGCTGGCTCCGCACGCAGCCGCCGCGGTCGCGGCGGCCACGGCGGGCATCGAAGCCGTCCAGGCCCAGGAGTCCGGCACCCGCGGGCGGATCGCTCTCGCGTTCCAGAGCACGCTCGGCGAGCGGGTCGTGCCGGCGCTGGTCAAGGCGTTCCTCCAGCAGCATCCGGGTGCGTCCGTCGACCTGCTCCAGACCTCGCGTCCGCGATGCCTGGCCGCCCTCGCCGACGGCACCGCCGAGGTCGCGCTGATCTCGCCGCTCGAGGCCGGCTCCGGCCTGCGCCAGTGGCGGCTGCACACCGAGCCGCTGGTCCTGGTCGTACCGACCGGCCACCGGCTGGCCACCCGTGCCCGGGTGAGCTTCGAGGAGGCCGCCGAGGAGACGTTCATCTGCATGAAGCGCGGTTATGGGATGCGTACGCTGCTCGACGAGCTCGCCCTGGCCAGCGGCGTCACGCCGACCGTCGGGTTCGAGGGCGACGACCTCGCCACGCTGCGGGGGCTGGTCTCGGCCGGTCTCGGCGTCAGCCTGGCTCCCCGCGACCCGCACGGCGCCACCGGCTGCGTCGAGGTGCCGTTGACGAACCCTGAGGCGGTGCGGCACATCGGCGCCTGCTGGCTCGACCGCCGTCCGTCGACTCTCGCGGCCGCCTTCCAGGACCTTCTCCGGCGACGTGGTCGACGGCTCACCGAGATCGGTCTGCGTCCCTTGGCCGGGTGAGCGTACGCGTCGAAGAAACCGGTGCGGGGCCCGAACCCGGAGTGCCATCATGGCGGCATGGACGGTTCACGCAGGGAGACTCGGAGGGCTTCGGCGCCGCGTGCGTACTTCGATGGAACCATCGAGGTGCTCCATCACGACAGGGAGCTTCCTGAGGCCTCGGTCAGCTTCTCCGGCGGGCCGGACCGTGTCCACACTGACGACAACCAGGACGAGACCGAGTTCAACCCGGTCCGCCGCGTCGGCTTCACCGCCCCGATCCTGGTCCGCGAGCCGCTCGTCTGGGAGGGCGACCAGGCCTGAGCACTCGGAGGTGCTCGATGTTCCGGCGCCGTTCGTCTCGCTGCCGCGGGGAGGACCGGTGGCGGCTCTAGGTTGAGGGGCTCCCGTCTACCGGAGAGCGAGTCATCCCCCATGTCGTACCGCCTGTTGCCAGCGCTTCTCGTCCTGATCTCCACGTTCTTCGTGATGCCCACGGCCGCCACCGCCCACGGAGGGCATGGCGGCGCGCGGGTCGTCGACGTGATGACGTTCAACATCCACCATGCCCAGGGCACCGACGGTGTGCTCGACCTGCAACGGGTCGCCGACGTCATCGAGGCCAGCGGCGCGGACGTCGTCGGGCTCCAGGAGGTCGACCGCCACTACTCGGCACGCAGCGGCTGGGTCGACCAGCCGGCCGTGCTCGCGGCTCTGTTGGGCTGGCACGCGGCGTACGGTGCGAACCTCGACTCCCCGCCGCCCGCTGGTCAGACCGAGCGCAGCCAGTACGGCACCGCCGTCCTCTCCCGCTACCCGATCGTGGCCTCGGAGAACACCCATCTCTACAACGCCGGCAAGGAGCAGCGCGGCCTGCTCCGGGCGACCATCGACGTACGTGGTCAGCGACTGGACTTCTTTACGACCCACCTGGAGCACACCTCGCAGGACATCCGGCTCCACCAGACCGCCGAGATCGTCGACCTGGTCGGTGAGAAGGATCCGGCGATCGTGGTCGGTGACGTCAACGCCTACCCCGACGCGCCCGAGATCGCGACCCTGACCGCGGCGTTCGACGACGCCTGGGAGGTCGCCGGCCATGGGAGCGGCTACACCTATCCCGCCGAGGGCCCGCACGGCCGCATCGACAACCTGTATGTCACCGATCGCGTCCGCCCGGTGACCGCCGAGGTCGTCACGGCCGACCCCGTCGCCTCCGACCACCTCCCGGTCGTCAGCCGGGTCGTGATCGCGCCGCGTCGGTAGGGACCCGCGGAGGGACGCGGACCACGCGGGCGGTCTACACGAATAGGGCCAGCAGCAGGATGATGGGCAAGGAGATGAGCGACGCGAGCGTCATCGGGACGCTGTGGGTCTTGACGGTGCCGCGGGTCGTGAAGCCGAGCAGCGACTGGAACATCCAGAAGAAGTTGCTGCTCACGTGCGGGACGAACAGGGCGCCGGAGCCGGCCGCGAGAGCGATGAGCGCGACCGGTGTGTCGAGGCTCCCGGCGATCGGGGCCAGGATGCCGGCCGCCGTGATGCCGGCGACGGAGATGGATCCGAGCGCTAGGTGGAGGATGGCTGCGACGAGCCAGACCAGCAGCAGGGGCGGCAGGAAACCGGCCGAGAACGCCTCTCCGAGAACCTCGCCCATCCCGGAACCTTCGATCACGAAGCCGAGAGACCCGCTGATCCCGGACAGCACCAGGATCGGACCGCACTGGGTGAGGGCGGTGCCGATGGCGCTGCTGATCTCGCCGCGCTCGCGGACCCGGCAAGCCAGTGCGTAGGCCAGGGTGGCGCCCAGGAACAGCGCGACGATGGGGTCGGTGAGGAGCACGACGGCAGGGGCGTCGATGTTCGCGGCCTGGGCCGCGGCGCCACCTGCGATGAGCAGCAGGGCGACCAGGACGGGGCTGATGGAGGCTGGCAGGGACAGTTGGCGCACCGGTGCTGGTGAGACCTCGATCTGGGTGGCCACCCGGGTCCCGGCACCGCCGGTCTCCGGGGCTGGCGAGATCGGGTCGTCGGTCTCAGGCTCGGTGCCCTCGACATCATCGGGTAGTTCATCGAGCTCGGGGTCCCACTTCATGAACCGGAGCAGGACCGAGAACACCAGCATCGTGAGAATCGCGGTGGGAAGGCCGACGATCAGACCGAGGACGAACATCTGGCCGAGGGGTACGTCGAGGATGCCCGCGATAGCGAGGGCGGCGACTCCCGGCGCGACGAACACGAGCCCGACCTCGATACCTGCGGTGAGCGAACCGCCCATGAGGGCGCGACCACGTGGCCCGAGCTTGGGGCCGATCCGACGAGCGAGCGGAGAGGAGAGGACCAGCAGGACGTCGGAGTAGATCGAGGTGAACAAGGTGCTCAGGGCGACCGCGAACACGTACGGCATGCTTCGTTCGCCGAACACTCTGAGCATCGCCTCGACGATGCGCTCCATGGTGTTGGTGACCGTCAGCAGCGCGCCGATGATCACTCCGAACGTGACCAGGATGCCGATGTCGGCCATCACGTCGGCGAAGCCTCCGGATATCGCCTCGATCGTGCCTTCGGCGCCGACCGGAGTGGTCAGGCCCAGATAGAGGGTGCCGAACAGCAGCGCGAACACCGGTGGGAACTTCAACCAGACGATGGCGAGGACGATGCCGATGATGGCGACCGCGGTGTTGGTGATGAGGAGTACGTCATGCGACACGATGTGCGCTCCTGGTGGTCGGCGACCCTGCGGTCACCCGGCGTATGAGACCAGACCATCGTGACGAACGTCACCCCCATCGTGTCCAAGACTCATTTGCAGCCTGATCGATAGGCTGGCGCTATCGTTTCCGCGTTGCGGCAGGTCAGCGGACATGTTGAATTGAAAGTGAGTGCCATGGACGTACGCCAGTTGCGCTACTTCCTCGCCATCGTCGACGAGGGCAGCGTGCACCGCGCCGCCGAGGAGTTGTTCGTCGCTCAGCCGTCGGTGACGCAGACGATCCGCAGGCTCGAGGCGGAGCTCGGCACCGAGCTGTTCATCCGGCGTGGCCGCGGCCTCACGCTCAGCCCGTCCGGCACTGCCCTCGTCGCTCCCGCCCGGGAGGTCGTACGGTCCCTGGACGTGGCCCGCGAGACGGTCGCTGCCGTGGACGGCCTTCGGGGCGGCATGCTGCGCATCGCCTCGATGCCATCGCAGGTCGTCAGCCCGCTGACCGGGTTGTTGGCGACGTTCGTCGGTCTCTACCCTGGCGTTTCGGTCGCGGTCGGTGCCGCGGCCCGTCCCGACGATGTCCGGGAGGCGCTGCGTCGTGGCACGGCCGAGATCGGTGTCGTCGCTACGGCTGGACCCACCGAGATGCTCGCCGATCTCGACAGGCTGCCGCTCGAACGCCAGTCGTTCGTGCTGGTGGCCCGTGCGGATGCCGACCTTCCGTCCGGGGAAGGAGACATCAAGGTCAGCGAGCTGAGCGGTCTCTCGCTGGTCGCCGGTCAGCCCGGCACCGGGATGCGCCGCGTCGCGGACGGCATCGTTGCGGCCACGGACTGCCACATCGTGGTCGAGATCGAGCACCGGGAAGGGTTGCTCCCGCTCGTGCTCGAGGGCGTCGGCGTGGCTGTGGTCGCGGACTCTTGGCGCCCGCTCGCCGATGCCGTCGGCCTGCGAGTGCGGAGGCTGGCGGTCGAGGACCAGCTCGACGTCGCGCTGGTCTGGCAGCCCCAACGGCTCAGCCCTGCCGCGGCAGCGTTCGTGGCGTCCGCCGAAGACCGATAGCCGTATCCTATCGATCGGGCTGCAAACTGGTCTTGGACGCCATTGAAGGCGTCGTTGTTCGATAGGTCGCATGACGACCAGCTATCGCATCGCTCTCATTCCCGGTGACGGTATCGGCACCGAGGTCCTGCCCCCGGCGTGTGCCGTCCTCGACGCCGTCGGCAAGCGCCACGGCCTGACGTTCGCCTACGACTCCTTCGACTGGTCGTGCCAGCGCTACCTCGACCAGGGCGCGATGATGCCCGCGGACGGACTCGACCGGATCCGCAACCACGACGCCATCCTCCTCGGCGCCGTCGGCTGGCCCGGCGTACCGGACCATGTCTCGCTGTGGGGGCTCCTCATCCCGATCCGGCGTCAGTTCCGGCAGTACGTGAACCTTCGCCCCATCAAGGTTCTCGAGGGCGTGCCCAGCCCGGTCGCGAAGGCGACCAGCGATGTCAGCTTCGTCGTGGTGCGTGAGAACGTCGAGGGCGAGTACTCCGAGATCGGAGGCCGGCTCAATCGTGGCTTCCCGGAGGAGATGGCCGTCCAGGAAGCCGTGTTCACCCGAGCCGGGACCGAGCGCATCCTGCACTACGCCTTCGAGACCGCCAAGGGCCGGACGGGCCGCCTCGTCTCCGCGACCAAATCCAACGGGATCGTCCACACGATGCCGTTCTGGGACGAGATCGCCAAGGAGGTCGGGGACCGTTACCCCGAGGTCAGCTGGCGTCAGGAGCACATCGATGCGCTGGCCGCGAAGGTCATTCTCGACCCCGGTCGGTTCGACGTCATCGTCGGCTCGAACCTGTTCGGCGACATCCTCTCCGACCTGGCCGCCGCGGTCGCAGGCAGCATCGGAATCGCGCCGGCCGCGAACCTCAATCCCGAGCGAGAGTTCCCGTCGATGTTCGAGCCCGTTCACGGATCCGCACCCGACATCGCAGGTCAGGGAGTCGCCAACCCGATCGGTGCCATCTGGTCGGCATCGATGATGCTCGACCACCTCGGTCACCCCGAGGCCGGAGCCGAGGTCCTGGACGCCTTCGCGACAGTCTTGGCCACCACCGACGCCCGTACTCCCGACCTGGGTGGGACGGCCAGCACCAAGGAGTTCACCGAGCTCGTGCTCGGCAACATCGCGAGCCGTTGATGCGCGTCCTGGTCGCCCCGGACAAGTTCAAGGGAACGCTGACCGCTCTCGAGGTCGCCGACACCATCTGCGGCGGCCTCGAGGACGGGGGCCTCACCGCGACGGCGCTACCGCTGGCGGACGGCGGTGACGGCAGCGTCGACGCGGCCCTCGCCGCCGGGTTCGACCGTGTCCCCGTCCGGGTCAGGGGCGCCGCCGGCGAGCTCGTCGATGCGGCCTACGCCTACAACGGCCATACCGCTGTCGTGGAGGTCGCGAACACCTGTGGCCTGGCCACACTTCCGCCTGGGCGGCTGCACCCGATGACAGCGTCGAGCTACGGCTTCGGGCAGGCGGTCGGCGCCGCGGTCTCAGGTGGGGCGAGGCGTGTGGTGCTTGCGCTCGGCGGATCGGCGAGCACCGACGGGGGCACCGGGATGCTCGCTGCACTCGGTGTGCGCTTGTGCGGCTCCGGCGACCGGGCGATCGAGGCAGGGGGAGCCGAGCTGGGCCGGATCGCTCGCCTGGACACCGAACGGATGATCGACCTGGACGGCGTCGAGCTCGTCGTCGCCACCGACGTCGACAATCCGTTGCTCGGACCACGCGGCGCCGCCGCGGAGTTCGGGCCGCAGAAGGGCGCCGCACCGGACGACGTGCGGAGACTGGACCAGGGACTCTCGTCGCTGGCGCGCGTGATGTCGGCCGCAACCATGGCCTCGGAGCCAGGAGCCGGTGCCGCCGGAGGACTGGGCTTCGCCTGCCTCTGGCTCGGTGCCACCCGGATTTCCGGGGCCGACTTCTTCCTCGATCTGCTCGATTTCGACCGACATGTCGAGGCTCACGACATCGTGATCACCGGAGAAGGACGGCTCGACCGACAGAGCCTCGACGGCAAGCTGATCAGCGCGGTCGTACGACGCGCGGGCGGCCGCCCGGTGCACCTGCTCGTCGGCGACTGCGCGCTTCGGACCGAGGACGCAGCGGTTCTCGGTGTCGCCGGCGTCGACGCGATCACCGGCCACACCGTCAGAGACACCCGCGAGGACGCCGACCTGTCGCGCACCCTCCTGCGGGAGCTGGCCGGCGTGCTCGGAGGCCGACTCGCGATCGAGCCACATCAGCCATTTGGCTGATCCCTGGTTCAGCCTTGCTCGCGATGTTCCGCGGCGTCGTGGCTGGTGGAGTTGGTGGCATGGCAGATTCTCTGGTTCGTACGCGGTCGGGTGCTCGTCCGCATCTCTCAGACAGATTGACCTCACGGCGGGGAGCGTGGGTGGCGCTCGGGCTCGCGGTGGTCGTGATGGGGGTGCTCTTCGGGGTCTTCGCCGGCGCGGAGGCCCCGGCGCAGACCGGGCAGGCGCCGGCGGGGGCGGAGTCGACGCGGGTGAGCGAGCTGCTGGAGGAGTTCCCCGGTGCGGATCGACAGTCCGTGCTCGTCGTCGCCTCCCGCGAGGACGACGCTGCACTCTCCCAGGGTGATCTCGACGGCCTCGAGCAGCTCGGCGTGCAGGTCGGTGCTCAGGCCGCGCCGGGCTCCGCCGGTCCGATGCTCAGTGAGGACGGCGAGGCCGCGGCTCTCTCCGTGCCGGTCACGGTCGGCGCCGACAACGCCGAGAACTTGGAGGTGATCAAGACCCTGCGGGCCGATGTCGCGGCGCAGGCCCCCGACGGGCTGGTGCTGCAGGTGACGGGTGGGCCGGCGTTCGGGGCCGATGCGGCCGCTGCCTTCGACGGTGCCGACGTCACGCTGCTGCTGGTGACGATCCTGATCGTGGCGCTGCTGCTGATCATCACCTACCGCTCGCCGGTGCTGTGGCTGATCCCGCTGGTCGTGGTCGCCCTCGCCGACGCGCTCGCCGGGCGGGTCACCGCGGCGGCGGGAGACCTGTGGGACTTCGGGTTCGACGCCGGGATCGTCAGCGTGCTCGTGTTCGGCGCGGGGACGAACTACGCGCTCCTGCTGATCTCGCGCTACCGGGAGGAGCTGCAGCGGACCGATGATGACCGTCTGGCGCTGAGCACCGCCTGGCGGAAGACGGTGCTCGCGATCCTCGCCTCCAACCTGACGGTGGTGCTCGCCCTGCTGACGCTGGTCCTCGCCACGATCCCGATGACCCGTGGGCTGGGAGTCCCCGCGGCGATCGGCCTGCTCATCGCCCTCGTCGCCGTGCTGTTCGTGCTGCCGCCGGCCCTGGCGGTGTTCGGCCGGCGACTGTTCTGGCCGTTCATCCCTCGTCCGGGTGAGTCGCGTGGCCAGGGAGGGCTCTGGCGCGCGGTCGCGTCGCGGGTCCTGAAGCGTCCGGTGGCGAGCCTGCTGGGCGGGCTCGCGCTCATCGCGGTGACGGCCTCCGGCCTCTTCGGTACGTCGGTCGGGCTCGACCAGGTCGAGAAGTTCCGGGTGCAGTCCGAGTCGGCTGCCGGTCTCGAGACGCTCTCGGGGCACTTCCCGCCGGGTGAGGCCCAGCCGACCTACATCGTCGCCGACAGTGCGGCCGCCGCCGAGGTGACCGCGGCCGCCGGTGACGTGGAGGGCGTCGTACGCGCTCAGCCGGCCGGAGTCACCGACGACGGGTCCTTGACGAAGATCATGGTGACCAGCGACTACTCGCCGGGCACCGACCGGAGCCTCGACCAGATCACCGACCTGCGGGAGGCGGTCCACCCGATCGCGGGCGCGGATGCCCTCGTCGGCGGCGCGGTCGCGACCGACCTGGACGCCGCCACGGGCAGCGAGGACGACCTGCTGCTGGTCGCGCCGCTGGTGCTCGCGGTGAGCTTCCTCGTGCTCCTCGTCCTGCTGCGCTCACTGATCGCGCCCGGCCTGCTGCTCCTGGTGAACCTCGCCAGCGCGGTCGCCGCGATCGGTGCCGGAGCCTGGCTGAGCCGCGTCCTGTTCGACCAGCAGGCGCTCGACCAGCAGGTGCCGATCCTGGCGTTCCTGTTCCTGGTCGCCCTGGGGATCGACTACACGATCTTCCTCGTCCACCGGGCGCGTGCGGACGCGGCGCGGCTCGGGACCCGGGCCGGCGTGGTCGAGGCGGTCGCCCACACCGGTGGCGTGATCACCAGCGCGGGCATCGTCCTCGCCGGGGTCTTCGCCGCTCTCGGTGTGCTGCCGCTGGTCACTCTCGGGCAGCTCGGCCTGATCGTCGGTGTGGGCGTGCTCGTGGACACGCTCGTGGTGCGTACGGTGATCGTGCCGGCGATCTTCAGCCTGGTCGGCGACCGGATCTGGTGGCCGGGAACGTTGCAGGGTAGAGAATCGAGGCCATGAGCGTCGTACACGCGCCGTTGCGGCGGCCCGGCTCGGGATCGATCCCGGCCGGGCCGACCGTGCGGGCGATGGAGATCGGTCAGCACGTCATCGCCGTCGTGCTGACCGCGATCGGCGTCAGCCGGGCGGTCGGCGACGGGGTGGCGGCTCCCGCCGCGATCGTCTCCGGGCTCGCGATCCTGCTCTGGCACACCGCCGGCACGATCCTGCCGTCCAGGACGCGCTCGCACAGCCTCCCGGTGTGGTGGCTGCTCGGCTTCGCGGTGATCTGGGTCGCCGCGGTCGCCGTCTCGGACGAGTTCGTCTGGCTCGCGTTCCTGCTGTGGCTGCTCGCCGGGCACCTGCTGCCGCTGCGCTGGGGCCTGGTCTTCTCGGCGGCGATCCTCGTGGTGGTGGTCGTCGCCCCGATCCTGCACCGTGGCACGACCAGCTACGCGGACGTCTTCGGACCGCTCATCGGCGGCATCTTCGCGTTCGGCATCTCCCGTGGTTACCTGCAGCTCCTCCACGACGCCGCCGAGCGAGAACGTCTGGTCACCTCGTTGAAGAGCGCCCAGCAGGAGATGGCCGAGCTGCAGGACGAGCTCCTGCTCGCCCAGCGCCACTCCGGAGCGGTCGCCGAACGCACCCGGATCTCGCGAGACATCCACGACACCATCGCGCAGGCGCTCTCCTCGATCCGGCTCCTCACCCACGCCGGAGGCAACCGCACCACGGACCCGGAGTCGTCGCGCACCTTCGCGCAGGTCGAGGCCCTGGCGGGTGACAGCCTCGCGGACGTACGCCGGATCGTCGAGGCTCTGGCACCGGCCGAGCTCGAGGACGCCGCCCTCGCCGCGGCGCTTCGGCGCATGCTCGACCGCACGACCGACGAGGCCGGGCTGCACGTCGAGCTCCATGTCGACGACACGCTCCCGCTGCTGCGCACCGAGGTCGAGGTCGCGCTGCTCCGTACCGCCCAGTCGGCCCTCTCCAACGTACGTCTGCACGCCGGGGCTTCCCGGGTCGTGGTCACTCTGATCGATGACGGTGACTCGGTGCGCTTGGACATCAGCGACGATGGCACCGGGTTCGACGTCGTCGCCTGGGAGCAGGACGCCGATGCCGGCTCCTCCAGCTACGGCCTGCGTTTCATGCGGGCTCGCCTCCGCGAGCTCGGTGGCGGTCTCGACGTGGAGAGCACGCCCGGTGAGGGTACCGCGGTCTCCGCGCATCTCCCGATCCACATCGAGGGGTCGCGATGACCACGGTGCTCCTGGTCGACGACTACCCGGTCGTACGCAGCGGCCTGCGCGCCGTGATCGAAGCCGGCGAAGCCCTGACGGTCGTCGGGGAGGCCGCCACCGGCGAGGAGGCGATCGTCCTCGCCGGTCACCTCCACCCCGACGTCGTGCTGTGCGACCTGCGCCTCGGGAGCGGGATCGACGGCATCCGGACCACGGTCGCGCTCCGCGCCCTCGATCCGGCGCCGGCCGTGCTGATCCTGACCACCTTCGACCGTGATGCCGAGGTGCTCGGTGCGATCGAGGCGGGTGCCGCCGGCTACCTCCTCAAGGACGTCGACCCCGAGGTCATCGTCCAGGGGATCCACCGGGCTGCCGCCGGCGATATGGTCCTAGCCCCGGACCTGGCCACCCGGGTGCTCAAGGGCATGCGCAGCCCGCTGCCGCGGCTCACCGATCGCGAGGTCGAGGTGCTGCGGCACCTCGCCAGGGGCGCGACCAACAAGGAGATCGCACGCACCCTCTTCGTCACCGAGGCCACCGTGAAGAGCCACCTCGCGCACATCTTCACCAAGCTCGACGTCGACAGCCGCTCCCGCGCCATCCACGTCGCACAGGAGACCGGCCTGATCTGACTCAGCGCTCGACGAGACCCGACTGGTAGGCCCACACGGCGGCCTGGAGGCGGGACTTGACGCCGAGCTTGGGCATCATCCGGGCCAGGTGGGACTTGACCGTGGAGATCTCCAGGACGAGCGCCTGGGCGATCTCCTCGTTGGACATGCCTTCGGCGAGGTGGAGGAGGATGTCGAGCTCGCGGGTGGTGAGGACCTCGCTGGCGCGGGCCGCGGTCACGGGCTGCGTACGCCTGCGGGTGACGACCTCGCGGAGGACACGGCGGGTCAACGAGGTGTCGAGGGTGCCGTGGCCGGCGGCGACGGAGCGGACCGCGGCGACGATGGCATCGGGGTCGGCGTCCTTGAGGAGAAAGCCGGAGGCGCCGGCCTCGAGGGCACCGAAGACGTAGTCGTCGATGTCGAAGGTGGTCAGGACGAGCACCGGGATTGGGTCTGCGACGTCGGGCCCGCAGAGCTCGCGGGTGGCGCTGATGCCGTCGCGGCCGGGCATGCGGATGTCCATGCAGACCACGTCCGGCCGCAGCGCGAGCGCCTGCTCGACCGCCTCCGCACCGTCCTCGGCCACCGCGACGACCTCGATGTCTGGCTCGGTGCCCAGCAGCGTGCGCAGCCCGGCACGGACCAGCGGCTGGTCGTCGGCGACCACGACCCGGATCATGCCGTGATCCTCAGCCGGGTCTGCCAGCCGCCCTCGGCGGTCGGTCCGGCCTCGAGGATCGAGTCGGTCAGGTCCGCGCGCTCCTGCATGCCGACCAGGCCCAGGCCACGCCGTGCTGGTCTCCCGCCTGAGGGGACGGGTGTGGCCGGTGGCCCGTTGCGGACCGTGACCACCACCTCGGCCGGGTCCTGGGTGTCCAGCACCACCACGCAGCCGGCGCCCGGCGCGTGCCGGGCGGCGTTGGCGAGGCACTCCTGCACCGTGCGATAGGCGGAGAGCTGGGCGAGCGGCCCGACGCTCTCGATGGCGGCGCCGGTCCCGAGCGTCGAGAGCTCCACCTCGAGTCCCGCGCGCCGTGCTTCCTCGACGAGCGAGGCCAGCTGGGACAGCCGCTCCTGCCCGCCCGCGTCCTCGGCCTGCCCGGGGCTCCGCAGGAGCGTGACCAGGCCACGCAGCTCGCGCAGCATCGCGGTGCTCTGGGTGCGGACGTGGCGTACGGACTCCTTCGCTCCGGCCGGGTCGGTGTCGATCTGCCGCTCGACCGCGCCGGTCATCACCGCGATCCCGGTCAGGTGGTGGGCGGCGATGTCGTGGAGCTCGCGCGCCATCGCCGTACGCTCCTCCGCGATCGCCGCGGCGATCTGGGCGGACTGCTCGCGCTCGACGGCGAGTGCGAGGTCGGTCCGGGCTGCCTGCGCGTCGCGGCGCGCTCGCACGGTGGCGGCGAGCAGCGCCGGCAGGACGATCACGCCCGCACCCTGGACGAGGCCGGCGAGGATCGCGGTGCCGGCTGGCAGACCGATGCTCGTCTGGCTCAGGGACGTACCGACCGCGACCAGCAGCCCGGCACCTGCCAGCGCCCCGGCCAGGGCGCGGACCCGGTCGGGGAGCGGCGTCGAGGTCACCGCCGACCACACCGCGACCAGCACAGCCGCCGAGGAGAGGCTGGTGGCGTCGCCCGCCCCGCTGAGTGCCACGACGACCGGCGCGGCGGCCACCACGAGCAGCACCGGCAACGGTCGCGAGCCCCGCTCGAGGAGCACCACCGCCTGCGCGGTCAGCACCACCAGCGCGACCCACCAGCCACCGCTGCCGAGCGCCGGGCTCCCGGCGACCGAGGGGTCGACGGAGTCGAGGCTCGGCGCGGCCACCAGCAGGGAGGTGGTGATCAGCCAGACCACCACGGGGGTGATGAGCCGCGGCATCATCCTCAGATCGTTCACGCCATCATCCTTTCCGAGGCCGGTCCCGGTCACCAGCATCTTTCGATGCAAGTACGAAGGTTCGCTCTTTTGCCCGGCGCGACCGGACCGGTCCCGTTCCTAGGTTCAGGTCACGAACTCGACCTCCTCGGAAAGGGAACGACCATGACCACCCAGCCAGCGACCCAGCCAGCGACCCAGCCAGCGGCCCGGCCGGCGACCGAGCCGGACCAGGGCCTACGAGCCTTCGTACGCCGCCACCAGCTCTCCACCTTCTTCGTCCTCGCCCTCGCAGCGAGCTGGCTGGCCTGGACACCGTACGTCCTGTCCAACAGCGGCCTCGGCGTCTGGGACCTCACCTTCCCCGGCGGCATGATCGGCGGCCAGCTCCTCGGGATGCTCCCCGGCGCCTACCTCGGCCCGATCGGCAGCGCCGCCCTGGTCACCGGGATCGTCGGCGGCCGGGCCGGCCTACGGGCCTGGGTCGTCGGGATGTGGCGCTGGCGGGCGAGCTGGCGCTGGTACGCCGGGATCCTGATCGGCGTGCCAGCCGCGATCATCGTCGCGACCCAGGCCGTCGGTGGGCAGATGGCGGCGCCGTCGCAGGCGTGGCTGTTCGTGCTGGTGGCGTACGTCCCCGGGCTCGTCCTGCAGATGATCACCACCGGTCTCGCCGAGGAGCCGGGCTGGCGCGACTTCGCCCTGCCCCGGCTGCAGCGGAAGGTCGGCCCGCTCGGCTCCGCCTTCGTGCTCGGCCCTATCTGGGCGCTGTGGCACATGCCGCTGTTTCTGACCGACTGGGCCGGCTGGCCGGACGTGAGCTGGTACGCGCCGCTCGTCTTCTCGGCCTTCTGCGTCACCTTCGGGATCGTGATGACCTGGGTCTTCAACCGCACCGGGCAGAGCCTGCCGCTGGCGATGCTCCTGCACACCAGCGTCAACAACTACGCCTCGGTGGCCTCCACCGAGCTGTTCCCGGGCGTCGATGCCGACCTGTTCCAGCTCGCGGTGCTGCTCGCCGCGGGGATCGGCGCGGCGATCGTCATCGTCGCCACGCGGGGGCGGCTGGGGTACGAGAAGTAAAGGCTTCGGCGTGTATAGAGAGTCCATGCGTATCAGCACCCGGCGCCGTGTCGCGCCGCTCGTCCTCGCCACCGCTGCCCTCGCGCTCGCCGCGTCGGCCTGCTCCTCCGAGACCACCGACGACGGGGGCGAGCAGACCAGCCCGAGCCCGTCGGTGGAGCCGACCACCGAGCCCAGCGAGGAGTCGACCGAGGCGTCCGGCGATGTCTGCGCCACCGGCGACCTGTCCTTCACGGTCTCCGAGGAGTCCCAGGCGGGCGGCTACTACCTGGTCACCGCGAGCGCGAAGCCCGGCGTGACCTGCACCCTCGAGGGCGCGACGATCGAGGCCGGCTTCGGCTCGGACCTCTCCGGCGACGTGAAGCCGAGCGAGCAGGCGGTCAGCGAGCCGATCACGATGACCGGCTCGACCAAGGCGTACGCCGGGGTGAACCCGCACAGCGGGCCGCAGGAGGGCGGCGTGCAGTTCGAGGAGATCATCGTCTCCGCGAACGAGGGCGATATGGATCCGGTGTCCCTGAAGCTGCCGAGCACCGCGGAGGTCGACCAGCCGATCGGCACCAACTGGCACACCGACGCGGCGAAGGCGGTCCCGTTCTCCAGCTGATCCGTCAGATCCGTCAGATCCGGCTGATCAGATCCGTTCGGCGACCGGCGCCTCGGAGGCCTCCGCCTCCGGGGCGCCGTCCTCTGCCGCGGTGAGCAGGTAGCGGAGCCGGGTCAGCACGAGGCCCGCGGTGAGGGTGCCGCCGATCACGACGACCGCCCACAGGTGGCCGAGGCCGCTGCCGATGAGGGAGCCGGCCAGCGCGGGGCCGAGGATCTGGCCGAGGGTCAGGGTGAGACCGAGAGACGCGTTGTAGCGGCCCCGCAGGTGGTCGGGGGCGATGGTGTTCGCCAGACCGGTCACGATCGGAGCCCACAGCGTCTCGCCGAGGCCGAAGATCGCGAGGCCGATCACGACGGCGGCGATCGCGCCGGCGACGGGCATCAGGTCGGCGGCCGCGAGCACGGTCCAGGCCAGCGACCAGGTCAGCACGGCGCAGGCCAGCGCGGTCGTACGCCGCCACCCGGAGGTGAGCCGCAGCAGGATCACCTGCCCACAGACGATCACCGCGGCGTTGGCGGCGAAGGCCCAGCCGAGCGCGGTCGCCGGCACCCCGGCCACGTCGACGGCGTAGGCGGTCGCGCCGGCCTCGAGCTGTCCGTAGCCGAAGGTCACCGCGAGCACGCCGCAGCCGACCAGAGCGACCGCTCGCCGGTCGCGCAGCACCTCGCCCCAGGAACCGGCGCTCGCGTCGTCCGTGCCCGCGTCGCCGTCGGTGGCGCGGGCCGGGGAGCGGACCAGGAACGCCAGCACCGCGGCGTAGGCCAGATAGGCGACGGCGTCGCACAGGTAGAGCACCTGGAAGGTCTCCGGCCGCGCCACGTCGATGAGGAAGGCGCTGACCAGGCCACCCACGCCGATGCCCGCGTTCAGCCCCAGGAAGGCGAAGCCGTAGGCCCGCTCGCGGTCCGCGGCCGGCACCATCCCGGCCAGCAGGGTCGTCGTGCCGGGCCACAGGGGAGAGGCGCCCACGACCACGCCGGCCAGCACCGCCATCGTCGGCACGGTCCCGTCGACGAACCCGAGCGATCCGATCGAGGCGGACTCCACGAGGAGCGCGGCCAGCAGGACCGGGCGTGGTCCGAAGCGGTCGAGAAGCGCTCCGACCCCGGGGGCGGCAGCCAGTCCGACGAGCCCCATCCAGGCGAACATCCAGCCCGCGGTCGAGGACCCGAGGTCCTGCACCTGGGCCATGTAGACGTAGAGGAACGGGAGGGTCAGGCCGTTGCCGAGGGAGGCGAAGGCAAAGCCCACGAGCACGCGGGTGGCCTGGCTGGGGGAGTGCGGCACGGGTGTGATCGTCCTCTCTCTGGACCGCCCTGTCTGGCGGGGAGGCGTTTAGGGTAGCCTCACTTAGGTTCGCCTAACCTAATCCCCCCGTGTCGAAGGAGACCAGTGAGCGCACCGCACTTGGAGCATCTGTTCCATCCCGACAATGCTCGTGAGTACACCAGCGGCATCACCGAAGCAATCAGACTGCTCGTCGACCAGCTCGCCACGCTCGAGGGTCCCACCACCGGGATCTCGCCAGAGAAGGCCGCCGAACCTGTCGCCGAGGTCGATCTGGACAGCCCCCTCGTCGACAGCGCCGCCGCGCTGGCCGAGGTCAGCAGGCTGTGGCTCAAGGACGCGGTCTGGTTCCACGACCCTTCCTACGCCGCCCACCTGAACTGCCCGGTCGTGATCCCCTCCCTCGTGGGCGAGCTGCTGATCGCGGCCGTCAACACCTCGATGGACACCTTCGACCAGTCCGTCGGCGGTACGTTCATGGAACGTCGTCTCATCGACTGGACCGCTGCCCGCGCCGGCTACCCGGAGGCGACCCGCGACGGCATCTTCACCAGCGGCGGCAGCCAGTCGAACCTGCAGGCGCTGCTCCTGGCCCGTGGTGAGGCGGAGCGTCGTGGCGTACCGCTGGACCGGCTGCGCTTCCTGACCTCCGCCGACAGCCACTTCTCCATCGCCAAGTCGGCCCGCCTGCTCGGCATGGGCGACGCGGCCGCGATCGCGGTCCCGACCGACGCCGAGCACCGGATGGACGTCGTCGCGCTACGCGAGGCGCTCGACGAGTGCGTCGTCGACGGGCTCGTACCGGCAGCGGTCGTGGCCACCGCCGGCACCACCGACTTCGGCGTCATCGACCCCCTCCACGCCATCGCCGACGCCTGCGCGGACTTCAACGTCTGGTTCCACGTCGACGCGGCCTACGGCGGTGGGCTGCTCGCCTCGCCGAAGTACCGCCACCTGCTCGACGGCATCGAGCGGTCGAACTCGATCACCATCGACTACCACAAGACCTGGTTCCAGCCGGTCTCCTCCAGCGCCCTGCTGGTCCGCGACCTGGCGACCATGCAGCACGCCTCCTGGTACGCCGACTACCTCAACCCACGGGAGTCGGAGAACCCCAACCAGGTCGACAAGTCCCTGCAGACCACCCGCCGCTTCGACGCGCTCAAGCTGTGGCTGACGCTGCGCACGATGGGGCCTGACCAGATCGGCGCCTATCTCGAGACGGTGATCGATCTGGCGCGCGAGGTCTACGACATCCTCAGCGTGCAGCCCGACATCGAGGTCATCACGCCCTCGCAGCTCTCCACCGTCGTCTTCCGCTACGTCGACGGGCACCTGGACGAAGACGCTCTCGGCGACCTCAACCGTCGCATCCGAGCCGAGATGTGGAGCGGCGGCCGCGGCGTCGTCGCCGCGACCAAGGTCGACGGCCGGCAGTTCCTCAAGCTCACCCTGCTCAACCCCAAGGCCTCCGTGCAGGACGTACTCGAGATCATCGAGCAGGTCCGTGCGCTGGGCCGCGCCGTTCCGGAGGTCGCCCGATGACCGCGCCCGCAACTGTGTTCACCGACTCATCGTCCACCGGCTCCTCGACCGACGTCCACGACCTGATCGGCATCGGGCTCGGCCCGTTCAACCTCGGGCTGGCCGCACTCGCCGACCCGATCGACGAGCTCGACTGCCTCTTCCTCGAGGGCCGCGACCGGTTCGACTGGCACCCCGGGATGATGCTCGACGAGGCCACCCTGCAGGTGCCGTTCCTCGCGGACCTGGTGACGATGGCCGACCCGACCTCGCGGTTCAGCTTCCTGAACTTCCTCAAGCAGACCGGCCGGATCTACCCGTTCTACATCCGCGAGAACTTCCTGCC
This sequence comes from Nocardioides sp. NPDC101246, assembly GCF_044767415.1. NCBI lineage: Bacteria > Bacillati > Actinomycetota > Actinomycetes > Propionibacteriales > Nocardioidaceae > Nocardioides > Nocardioides sp. NPDC101246. The sequence continues at coordinate 7,492 of NZ_JBIWNX010000024.1, read as the reverse complement.
CCACCGGCGCGAGTACAACCAGTACTGCCAGTGGGTCGCCGAACGGCTCGACTCGGTGCGCTTCGGGCAGCACGTCACCTCCGTCGAGCACGACGGGAAGACGTACGTCGTCACCACCGCCTCCGGCGAGAGACATCGGACCAGGCGGCTGGTGCTCGGGACCGGGACGAGTCCGCGCGTGCCCGAGTGCGCCGCCGCTGCCGTCGAAGCGGAGGGGCCGGCGCTGCACAGCGCCGAATACCTGGCCCGCAAGGACGAGCTCGTCACCCGGCGCAGCATCACCGTCGTCGGCAGCGGCCAGTCGGCCGCCGAGGTCTACCTCGACCTGCTGACCGCCCAGCCCGACCACGACTACCAGCTGGCCTGGCTGACCCGCAGCCCGCGGTTCTTCTCGATGGAGTACACCAAGCTCACCCTCGAGCTGACCTCCCCGGAGTACTCCGCCTACTTCCAGGCGCTGCCGAGCGAGAAGCGCGACCGGCTGCTGAAGGCGCAGCAGAGCCTCTACAAGGGCATCTCGGGCGACACCATCGACGCGATCCACGAGGCGCTCTACACCCGGTCGATCGGCGCGCCCGCCGAGACCACGCTGCTCAGCAACACCGAGGTGCGCGGCGTGACCCGCACCGAGGACGGCTACCACCTCGCGCTGCACCACGTGGAGCAGGAGGAGGACTACGAGATGGCGACCGAGGCGCTCGTCCTCGCCACCGGATACCGCGCTGGCATCCCGGCCTTCCTGGAGCCCGTCCGCGACCGGCTCCGCCTGGACGAGCAGGGGCGCTACACCGCCAGCTCGACCTTCTCGGTCGACACCGCCGACCGTGAGATCTGGGTGCAGAACGGCGAGGAGCACACCCACGGCTTCGTCGCCCCCGACCTCGGCATGGGTGCGTACCGCAGCTCGGTCATCCTCGCCGCCATCCTCGGCCGGGAGCCGTACCCGGTCGAGAAGCGGGTCGCCTTCCAGGAGTTCGGCGTGCCTGACCGTTTCAAGATCCAGCCCACGGAGGAGAACCGATGAGGATCACGATCGAACCGCTCGAGATCGAGGCCCACCTCGCCACCGTCCACGCCTGGGTGACGCACCCGCGCTCGGCGTACTGGATGATGCTGGACGCCGCGCTGGAGGATGTCGCCGCGGAGTACGCGCGCATCGCCGCTCACCCGCACCACGACGCCTGGCTCGGCCGGGTCGACGGGGTGCCGGCGTTCCTGGTCGAGACCTACGACCCCGCCCGCAGCGAGCTCGCCGGCATCACGCACGTGCCCGACCTGGCGGCCGGAGACCTGGGCATGCACGTCCTGGTCGCGCCGCCAACCGGTGATCCCGTCGGCGATCCTGTCTCCGGCTACACGACCCGGGTCTTCCGCGCGGTCATGCGGCACTGCTTCTCGGACCCCGGCGTGCAGCGTGTGGTCGTCGAGCCGGACGTACGCAACGAGGCGATCCGTCGCAAGAACACCGAGGCGGGCTTCGTCGAGCTGCGCGAGATCAGCATCGGGGAGAAGACCGCGATGCTCTCGGTCTGCACCCGGGAGATGTACGCAGCCGCTCACCTGCGACCGGAGAACCTGGCCATCGCGCACCGGCACCTGGTCGCCAAGGCGATCGCGGAGTTCAGCCACGAGCGGATGCTCGCGCCCGTGGCCACCGACGCGGGCTGGGAGCTGCAGGGGCCGTCCTCGACCTACACCTTCACCGCACGCCGCTTCCAGCTCGACCACTGGGTGGTGGACGCGGACTCGATCGTGCGGCGGAGCGAAGGTGTGGAGGCGGAGGTCGACGCGCAGGCCTTCGTCGCCGAGTTCGCCCCCGACCTCGGGATCCCGGACACGCTGCTGCCGACCTACCTGGAAGAGCTGGCGGCCACGATCGCCTCGGCCTGCTGGAAGCTCGAGCACCAGACCCTGACGGCAGCCGACCTGGTCGACGCCGACCACCAGAGCGTCGAGGGCGCGATGAGCGAGGGCCACCCGGCCTTCGTCGCCAACAACGGCCGGATCGGCTTCGACATCGACGACCACGCCCGCTGGGCGCCGGAGACGAGCAACGACCTGAGCCTGGTGTGGGTCGCGGTCTCCCGGGACCAGTCCCATCTGGCCCTGGGCCGCGGCGAGGACGAGGACCGTCTCTATGCCGCCGAGCTCGGCGAGGCGACGCTGGCCCGGTTCGCGGCGAAGCTGCGCGGCCTCGGGCTCGACCCGGACGGGTTCCGCTACCTGCCGGTCCACCCGTGGCAGTGGCGCCACAAGCTGGCGGTCACCTTCGCCACCGACGTCGCCGCGCGCCGGATCGTGCTGGTCGGCGAGGCCGAGGACGTCCACCGCCCGCAGCAGTCGATCCGGACGTACTTCAACACGAGCCGGCCCGAGCGGCACTACGTCAAGACCGCGCTGTCGATCCAGAACATGGGCTTCATGCGGGGGCTCTCGCCGGCCTACATGGCGGCCACCCCGGCCATCAACGACTGGGTCGCCGACGTGGTGGAGGGCGACGCGGAGCTCAAGGAGCGTGGTTTCGGGGTGCTGCGCGAGCTCGCCTCGATCGGCTGGACCGGAGACGTCTTCCACTCCCTGCCGAGCCCGTCGCCCTACCGGAAGATGATCGCCGCGCTGTGGCGGGAGTCGCCGGTGCCGCGCCTGGCCGAGGGGGAGCGGTGCGCGACGATGGCGGCGCTGCTCCACCGCGACGCCGCCGGTGCCTCGTACGCGGCCGAGCTGGTCCGCGCCTCCGGGCTGCCCGCTCGGGAGTGGGTGCGCAGCTACCTCGACGCCTACCTGCGCCCGCTGGTGCACTGCCTGCTGGCCTACGACCTGGTGTTCATGCCGCACGGCGAGAACCTGGTGATGGTGCTGCGCGACCACGTCCCGGTGCGGATGTTCATGAAGGACATCGGCGAGGAGGTGGCGGTGATGGGTGATCTGCCGCTGCCCGAGGAGGTCTCCCGGATCCGCGGCTCCTTCCCTGACGACGTCAAGGCGCTCGCGGTCCACACCGACATCTTCGACGGGGTGCTGCGCTACGTCGCCGCGATCCTGGATGATGAGGGGGTGCTGCCGGAGACCGAGTTCTGGGCCGAGACGCGGGCCTGCATCGTCGACCACGCCGCCGACCACCCGGAGCTCGCCGATGCGGTCGCGCGCTACGACTTCCTCCGCCCGCGCTTCCGTCACTCGTGCCTGAACCGGCTCCAGCTGCGCAACACCCTGCAGATGGTCGACATCACCGACCAGGCCGAGTCGCTCATCTTCGCCGGCACGCTGGCCAACCCCGTCGCGGAACCGGCCGCCGATCCGGTCGCATGAACCTTCTTCGCGACGAGTGGGGCATCCCGCATGTGCGGGGTGCCTCGCTGACCGAGGTGGCCCGGCTGCAGGGCCGGGCCACCGCTCGGGACCGGGCCTGGCAGCTCGAGATCGAGCGGCTGCGGGGCGAGGGCCGCACCGCTGAGCTGCTCGGCCCTGCCGGGCTGGAGTGGGACGTCTTCGCCCGCCGCGCCCGGCTGGCCGCGGTGGCGCGGGCGGCCTACGAGCGGCTCGACGAGGAGACGCAGGGGTTCCTGGCTGCGTACGTCGACGGGGTCCGCGCCGGTCTCGCGGAGACCTCCTGCCCTGAGCTCGACGGGCCTGACGGGCTCGGTCCCGCGCCGGGGACCTGGCAGCCGTGGACGCCGCTGGCGGTCTTCTGGGTGCAGCAGATCCTGTTCGGGTCGTTCCCCTCGAAGCTCTTCGGCGCCCGGGCGGCGCGGGTGCTCGGGCCCGAGGCCGAGCTGTTCCGCACCGATGGCCTCTCCGGTGGTTCCAACGCGTACGCCGTCGGCGGCGGCCGCACCGTCTCCGGTCTGCCGCTGGTGGCGGGTGACCCGCACCGGGTCTTCGAGGCGCCCAATGTCTATCTCCAGGTGCGGCTGGCATGCACCGACCCCGACGACGCCTTCGATGTCGTCGGGATGACCTTCCCCGGCGTACCCGGCGTGCAGCACTTCGCGCACGCCGGTCAGGTCGCGTGGGGCATCACCAATGCGATGGCCGACTATCAGGATCTCGTACGCGTCGACCTGGCCCGCTCCGCCGGCTCGGTCCGCTCGTCGAACGGCGAGGTGCGGCGGAGCGTCGAGACGGTCCTCGTCCGAGACCAGGAGCCGGTCGAGGTCGAGATCCTCGAGACCGACCGCGGACCGGTGGTCCTCGGCGGTCCCGACGAAGGCTGGGGGAAGGTGCTGCGCTCGCCCGGGCATGAGCTCGGGGACCTCGGCTTCGGGGCGCTGCTCCCGCTGCTGCGCTCCCGCTCGGTCGCCGATGTCGAAGCCGCGGTGGCGCACTGGGTCGAGCCCGTCAACAACTGGGTGATCGCCGACGTGGCGGGTGATGTCGTCCACACGGTCGGTGGCCGGGTGCCGCGACGCGACGAGGCAGGGGAGTGGACCGGCTGGGTCGCTCCGCTGCCGCGGCGTACGGCGTCGACGCATGGTTCTGTCGTGACCGCCAACGACCGCTGCATGCCAGAGTTCGACGTGCTCGCCTCCGGCTTCGCGCCGCCGTTCCGAGCTCAGCGGATCGGGCGTCTGCTCGATGAGGCCGGCTCTCTCGACGCGGAGCGGGCGATGGCGGTGCTCGCCGACACCACCCAGACCGCGGGCGGGCCCTTGCTCGCGTTGCTCCCGGTCGATCTTCGTCCGCCGGCGCTGGTCGACTGGGACGGCGCGATGGACGGCTCCCCGGGTGCTGCCTGGTTTGCCGCGCTGCGGGCCGAGGTGGTCGACCGGATCTGCGCGGCACCGGCGCTCGCGCCGCTGCTCGAGCCATCGGAGCACGGGCCTCTCTACGAGCCCTGGTTCAGCCTGCCGTCGCGGGTCGCGGCCTGCTTGCATGTCATCCTGTCGGCGAAGCGGCCCTTCGGCCTGGACCCGATCGTCCTCGTCGAAGAGGCTGCCCGGGCCGTCTACCTGGCCGAGTCGGCACACACCGACGCGGAAACGCCGACCCAGCTCGTCATGACGAGCCGACTCGGCAAGGACAGCGGTCAGGACGAGCCGACTCGGCGGGGGCATCTGACGAACTGGCCGGAGAGGCACCGGTTCTGGCCGTTGCACGCGTTGGAGCAGTTCGAGCTGCCGCACGTCCGGACCGCTCCTGCCACGCCCTTGCCCGGCGACACCGACACGGTCCGTTGCAACGCCTGGATCCCTGGAACCACCGTGACCGTCCGGGGCTCGGTGGCGCGCTACGCCTGGGATCTGGCCGACCGCGACGACAGCCGTTGGGTCGTACCCCTCGGTGTCAGCGGGTCCCCGGACAGCCCCCACCACACCGATCAGCACGACGCCTGGGCCAGGGGAGGCGCGGTCCGCGTCGTCACCGACTGGTCCCTGCTCACCGAGGAGAAGACATGCCCCTGACAGACCCAGCCCTGACCGTTCGTGACCTGGAGCCGTCGGCCGACATCGACCTGTTGTGCGGCTGGCTGCAGGACGATCGAGCCCGGTTCTGGGGCATGGTCGAGAAGCCGCGTGAAGAGATCGAGGAGATCTACACCTGGCTCCAGGAGCAGCCCCATCTGGCGGCGTACATCGTCGAGATCGACGGCGACCCGGTCGCGCTCTTCCAGACCTGGGACCCCGAGGTCGACGATCTCGGCACCTTCTACGAGCGGCTCCCCGGCGACCTCGGCGTCCACCTCTTCCTGGCCGACACCCCCGCCCGCAAGGGCCAGACGGAGACCGTCCTCGGATTCTTCCTGGAGCAGGTCGTGGCCAAGCCCGGCGTCCGCCGTGTCGTTGTCGAGCCGGATGCCACCAACGAGGCCTCCCTCGCCCGTCTCGACGCCTACGGCTTCCGCCGGGGCCCGGTCGTCCAGCTCCCGCACAAGGTCGCCCAGTACGCCTTCCTCGATCTGCCCTGACTCACGACAGCTTCTGGGCGACCTCGTTGAGGCTCGCGCGGAGCTTGGCGCGGTAGGCGTCGTGCTGCTCGGGCAGTCGGGCGTCGCAGAACGCGGCCAGGTCGGGTCCGGTGACCTCGATGACGCTGCGTCCGGCGGCGGCTTCGGTCTCGAACAGATCGAGTACCTCGCGCAGGACCTCGACGATGTCCATGCCGTCACCGGCGGTGAAGCGCCACATGTAGCTCTTCATCTCGCCATAGACGGTGCGGTAGTCCGCGGGGAGCTCGGCGGCGCGGGCTTCCATGCGCTTCCAGTCCTTCTTGTCACCCACGAGGCGGCTGAGGAGGTTGTTCATGGTGGTGCTCCTTCTATTGGTGTTTGTTCGGTTCCCTGGTGGGGCCGATGGAAGAAGCGTGCAGGCCTGACGCAGCGTCAAGGTCAAGCACCGATCCGAAAAGAGTTCCCAGAGCCTGGGTGTTAGGCCGCCAAACGGTGATCGAGGAGTACCTCGCGCAGACGGAGTTCTCCCTGGGACAGGGGTGGAGGGTCCGGTGTCCAGGTGTCGGGCGGTGGGCTCGTATAGGTGTGCCCGGTGGGCGTGATGGTGATGATGCTGCCGTCGGGTCCTGGTCTGGCTTGCCAGCCGAGGGCTTCCTTGGCTTGGTTGCATCTTTCGCACAACCCCTGCAGATTCCGGGAGCTGGTTTCGCCGCCGTCGGCATGGCGTTGGATGTGGTCGATGTTGCGGATCGGGGCATCACAGCCATTGGTGCGACAAACCCCGCCGTCGCGGGTGGTGATGAACTCGGCCAGCCCGTCGGGTGCCTTCCGCGAGCGGGACTCCATGGCGACCAGACGGCCGGCGGGGTCGGTGAACAACCTGCGGACGAAGACCTCGGCGTCGTTGAGTGCGTCGCGGGCCCAGGCGGCGGGGACGGGGCCGTAGCCCTCCACGAAGGCGGGCTGGTCCGCGTCGCCAGCGAGGGAGTCGGCGGTCATCACGATCTTGACCTCGACCGTCGGCCTCACCCCGGCGGCCTCGCGGCCGGTGACCCGCCCGACCAGGGTGTCGGCCATGACCTGACCCCGGGTCCGCTCATCACCCGCCGCATGGGCAGCCTTGGCGGCCTGATCGAGGGCTGCGAAGACCGCGACCCCGTCCTTGACCGGGAGCAGCGCACCGAGCCAGGTCATGGTGTCCGGTGCCGGCCGCAGGCTGACCCGGCGGTCCTTGACGGCATTGGCCGCCCGGGCCACGACGGAGGCCTGGTCGAGACTGATCGCGAGCTTCTTCGCAGCGTTCTCGAGCTGCCGCAGCCCCATCACCACCACCTGCGGCGCCTCACCGTCGGGCCCGAGGGCGCAGAGCCGATGGTCGATGATCCGGCGGTCCTCGACCGAGAGGCAGGCGGTCTCGCGGGCGAGGATGGTGGCCTGCCATTGGGAGAACAGCCCGGCCTTCATGAGCGCGAAGGTGTGCGGCATCTCGGCGATCAGGATCTTCGCCAGCCCGAGCATCTTGGCGCCCTTCTCGGGTGAGACCCGTCGCGCCAACGCGACTTGGGAGGCGACCCCTTCACCCTGTTTGCGGACAGGAACCCCGGC
>NZ_JBIWNX010000023.1:0-85530 GCF_044767415.1 Nocardioides sp. NPDC101246 | reverse complement strand
TCGCCCGACCCCAGCGACCTCTCGCCCGACCCCAGCGACCTCTCGCCCGACCCCAGCGACCTCTCGCCCGACCCCAGCGACCTCTCGCCCGACCCCAGCGACCTCTCGCCCGACCCCAGCGACCTCTCGCCCGACCCCAGCGACCTCTCGCCCGACCCCAGCGACCTCTCGCCCGACCCCAGCGACCTCTCGCCCGACCCCAGCGACCTCTCGCCCGACCCAAGCGACCTCTCGGCAGATTCGAGTCGCAGCGGAGCAGAATCCCGCCATGGCGGGGTTCTACCGCACCCAGCGCCGCCTACCCGCCGCATTTTCCCGCCATGGCGGGGAAATGCCCCCGCGCCACGTACAGGCGCCGTCCACCAACGCCAATCGGAACCTCACCCGTGACGCCTCGGCCGACCGCAGCGACCTCTCGGCGAGTGGGTAGTTCTGGACACCCAGAACGCAGTTGTGGGCGACGAAACTCGCGTTTCGTCGCCCACAACTAAAGATTCGGCCCGCCACAGGTGCGGACTCGGCGGCTCAGCCGACGACAACCTCGATCCGCTGGAACTCCTTGAGGTCGGTGTAACCCGTGGTGGCCATGGCGCGCTTGAGGGCGCCGACGAGGTTCATGGTGCCGTCGGCGACGTGGGAGGGACCGTAGAGGACCTCCTCGAAGGTGCCGACGGGCTCGAACGCGACCCGCTCGCCGCGGGGCAGGTCGGCGTGGTGGGCCTCGTTGCCCCAGTGGAATCCCTTGCCGGGGGCGTCGGTGGCGCGGGCGAAGGGCGAGCCGACCATGACGGCGTCGGCACCGCAGGCGATCGCCTTGGCGATGTCGCCGGAACGGCCGACGGCGCCGTCGGCGATGACGTGGACATAGCGGCCGCCGGACTCGTCCAGGTAGTCGCGACGCGCGGCGGCGACGTCGGCCACCGCGGAGGCCATCGGCACAGCCACGCCGAGCACGGTCCGGGTGGTGTGCGCCGCGCCGCCGCCGAAGCCGACCAGGACGCCGGCCGCGCCGGTGCGCATCAGGTGCAACGCCGCCTGGTAGGTCGCGCAACCGCCCACGATCACCGGCACGTCGAGCTCGTAGATGAACTCCTTGAGGTTGAGCGGCTCGGCCTGGGAGGAGACGTGCTCGGCCGAGACGGTGGTGCCGCGGATGACGAAGAGGTCGACACCGGCGTCGACGACGGCCTTGGCGAACTCCTTCGTGTGCTGCGGGGACAGCGCCCCGGCCACGGTGACGCCCGAGGCGCGCACCTCACGCAGCCGCTCGGTGATCAGCTCGGCCCGGATCGGGGCCTCGTAGATCTCCTGCAGACGCCGGGTCGCGTCGACGCCGCTCAGCTCGGCCAGCTCGTCGAGCAGCGGCTGCGGGTCGTCGTACCGGGTCCACACGCCCTCGAGGTTGAGCACCCCGAGGCCGCCGAGCTTGCCCATCGCGATCGCGGTCGAGGGCGACATCACCGAGTCCATCGGCGCCGCGATCACCGGGATGTCGAAGCGGTACGCGTCGATCTGCCAGTCGGTGCTCACCTCGGTGGTGTCACGGGTGCGCCGGGACGGCACGATCGCCACGTCGTCGAAGGCGTACGCCCGTCGTGCTCGCTTGGCCCGGCCGATCTCGATCTCAGTCACAGGACGGATTGTTCCACGGGACCGGATCGAGATCGGAAAGCCCACACGCACCGACCCTAGCTACGCACCGCGGTCAGCAGCAGGTACTCCCACTTCATCACCCCGGCCGTGACGTAGCGGTCCCCCAGCTCGGCGAGCGCGGCGTCGAGCTCGGCGGTCCGGGCCTCGTCGTCGGCGATCCCGCGATAGGCGACGATCGTGGGCCCGTAGCAGGCCTTGAAGAAGTCACGGAACTCCGCGCCGGTCTCGAACGAGTCGATGTCGACCGTCCGCTTCTCGGCCCGGACAGAGGTCACCTGGTCGCCCAGCAGGCCGCGTACATGGGTCTCGTCGCCCCATCGCGGCGGCGGCTGCGCGCCCTCGGGCGGCGGCGCCATGAACGGCTTCATCGTGGCGAACATCTGGCCGATGAAGCCCTCCGGCGTCCAGCTGACCAGGCCGATGCGACCACCCGGCCGTACGACCCGGACGAGCTCGGCAGCGGCCTTCTCGTGGAACGGCGCGAACATGATGCCGACGCAGGACATCACCACGTCGAAGGCGGCGTCGTCGAACGGCAGCGCCTCGGCATCGGCGACGCGCCAGGTGAGCGAGTCGGCTCCCGCCTCGACTGCGTGAGCCTGGCCGATCTCGAGCAGCTCGGGCGACAGGTCGCTGGCGGTCACCTCCGCGCCGGCGAGAGCGGCAGGGATGGCGGCGTTCCCGGTGCCGGCGGCGATGTCGAGCACGCGGTCGCCCGAACCGATCTCACAGGCCTCGACGAGCACCTGGCCGAGCTCGGGGATGAGCTCGTCGGCGACCCGGGCGTAATTCCCGAGGCCCCACATCGCGCGGTGCTTGGCCTTCAGGTCGGGTGAAGCTGGTGTTGCGGTCATGTCTTCCTCCAAAGACGTTGACCCGAGACTTGATCTGGAGGTTCCAGCCTCGCTCGGTGTGGCAGCGGGCCGCTAGTGCCGTATCTGAACTCATCGAAGTTCAGGATCTGTACTTGCTGTCCGCCCCCGTCAGCGGTCTACTGATGACAGGATCTCGGGCTGCGAAGGAGGCGGTCCGATGGCGGGATACGGCCAGTTCTGTCCGGTGGCGAAGGCCATGGAGGTGCTCGACGAGCGGTGGACGCTGCTCGTCGTTCGCGAGCTGCTGCTCGGCAGCACCCACTTCAACGAGCTCCGCAGGGGCGTGCCGAAGATGTCGCCGGCTCTGCTCTCCAAGCGGCTGCGCACCCTGGAGCGTGCCGGCATCATCGAGCGGCGCGGCGAAGGGCAGCGTTCGTCCTACCACCTCACCGCCAGCGGTCAGGAGCTCGCCACGGTCGTCACCGCGCTCCACCAATGGGGCATCCGCTGGGTCGGCGAGCTCGGCCAGGCCGACCTCGATCCCCACCTGCTCTTCTGGGACATGCGCCGCACCATCCCGATAGAGGTGTGGCCGCGGAAGCGCACCGTGGTCGAGTTCCGCCTCACCGACGTCGAGCCCAAGGTCGCCCGGTGGTGGCTCGTGGTCTCCGCCGACCAGGCCGAGGTCTGCGACTTCGACCCCGGTTTCGAGGTCGACGCCCGGCTCGCCGGCAGCCTGCGTACGCTCACCGAGATCTGGCGTGGCGACCTCGCCTGGCCGATGGCGCTGCGCGCCGAGATGGTCAGCATCGCCGCCGCCGAGGACGTGCGCCGCGCCCTCCCCGGCTGGCTCGGCCAGTCCACCGCCGCCCACGTCCCGCGCCCTCAACTCCAGTCATAGGAGAGGACGAAGCCGTACGCCTCTCCGCCGCCCTCCTCGGAGAGGACCATGTCGGCCTCGCCGACGAGACCTTCGAGGCCGCCGGTGCCGAGGCCGGGGACGACGGTGAGGTGGGAGCGGACGGTGGCATCGGCGTACGTCCCGCTGATCCGCCACACGCACGAACCCTCCTGGCCGGCGATGGAGCCGGTGAACTGCTCGTACGCCTCGAAGACCGCGCCGCCGGCCGGGTTGCCGTAGGCGCCGATCATCCGCGCGACCCCCGTGCCCTGGATCTCGCCGGCGTAGGTGTAGTCGGTCTCGGCGGTGGTCAGGCCGCGGTGCGGGATGTAGACGTCGTCGCCCATCTTGGTTCCTTCGCCGTCGATGTCGACGTAGGCCGCCTCGTGCCAGCGGGAGACGGTCATCGTGGTGCTTGCCTTGTTGCCGTAGGTCGTCATGGGTCCAGCCTGCTCCGGCAGCAGGGGCGCGGGATTGAAGGAACGCGCCATATCGTTGGTGGCATGGAGAGCAGGGGCTACCCGGATGCGATCGTGCGACCGGTGACGGCCGCCAAGGCGATCACCACCGAGCGGTTCGAGCCGTCGCCCGAGATCGCGGGTCACGTGGACTACCACTGGTACGTCGGCTGGGACCTCGCCCAGCCGCACGACCAGCAGGTCATCCCGCAGCCTCGGATCCACGTCGCCGCCGAGGACGGCCGGCTGCTGGTGCACGGGATCGGCCGCAAGCCGTTCATGCGGCACCTGACCGGTCGGGGGCACACGCTCGGTGTCTCGTTCCTGCCCGGCCTCTTCCGTCCGGTGCTCGGCAGCCGGGTCAGCGCGATCGCCGACCAGGTCGTCCCGGCGCAGGAGCTGCTCGGCGTCGACGACCGGCCGGCAGCCGAACGGATCCTCACCTCGACGGACCCTGCGGAGATGGCCGCCGCGATGGAGGCCTACCTCCTCGACGTCGGCCTCCCGAGCGATCCCGTCGCCGAGGACGTACGCCGCTGGGCGGCCCTCGCCGAGGAGGACCGCTCGATCACCCGGGCCGAGCAGCTCGCCGACCGCGCCGGCCTGAGCCTGCGGTCGCTGCAGCGCCTGTTCAGCGAGTACGTCGGGATCGGCCCGAAGTGGGTCGTGCAGCGGTTCCGCGTGCTCGAGGTCGCCGCCCGCGCCCATTCCGGTGACGTCGACTGGGCGGCGGTCGCCGCGGAGCTGGACTTCAGCGACCAGGCCCACCTTGTGCGTACGTTCCGGGACGTCGTCGGCGCTCCCCCGGCGGCCTACGCCAAGGATCTCTAGGGGTCGTGAAGCTGAGAGTGACCCAGGGGCCACTCTCAGCTTCACAACCCAGGTGCGATCCGTTCCAGCGCGTCCGCGGACGGCGATCCGGGCTCGGCCCGGTAGAGCACGATGCGCTGGCTGGTCTCGGGCAGCACCATCGCCTCATACGCCAGATCCAGCCGCCCCGCGACCGGATGCCGCAACCGCTTGATCCCGTAGCCGCAGTCCATCACCGGATGCTCGGCCCACAGCTCGGCGAACAGGTCGCTGCGCTGGACGAGCTCGCCGACGAGGCAGCTGAGGATGTGGTCGTCGGGGTGCAGGCCCGAGGAGTAGCGCAGGAAGCCGACCATCTGCAGCGCGGTGCCCTCGGGGTCGACGAAGAGCTCGGACCCACCCGGCTCGAGGAAGAACCGCCGGATCATGTTGGGCCGCTTCGGCCGGCCGGCGAATGGCGCATCGAAGTCCAGCCCGTGGCCGAAGAGGCGGTGCCCGAGGTCGTTCCAGGCGAGCACGTAGTTGGCGTGGTCGGTGATGAGCGCCGGTCCGGGATAGTCCATCAGCATCGCCACCGCGGTCGGGCGCGGCTCCTCGTCGCGGCCGCTCGCCGACACCGTCTCGACCGGCCGCGCCAGCCTCCGTAGGTGGACACGCTCCTCGGCGCTGAGCCGCAGCGCGCGGGCGAGCGCGTCGACCACCGAGTCGGAGGCATTGTGGTGGTCGGCCTGCTCGAGCCGGGTGTAGTAGGTCGGCGAGACGCCGGCCAGCATCGCCAGCTCCTCGCGCCGAAGCCCGGGCACACGGCGGGCGCCGTAGGACACCAGCCCGGCGTCCTCGGGACTGATCGCCGCCCGGCGGCTGCGCAGGAACTCTCCGAGCTCGGTCGTCATGGTTCCTATAGTGCGGCGGGGCGGCGATTTCTTCCTGACCCTGTCAGTGACAGGCACGCGGATGGGTGGCAGGACAGGTGTCTGGTTGACGTACGCCGGCTGCCGGAGCGTTGGGGCCATGACCACGATCACCCAGGCCGAGCCCGTACGTCGGGCCACCATGAGCCGCGGACAGCTGCTGGTGCTCCTGCTGCTGCTCGCCTCCCAGTTCACCCTGACCGTCGACTTCTCGATCCTCAACGTGGCGCTGCCGACCGTCGGCGCGAGCCTCGGCTTCGCCGAGGCCGACGTGCAGTGGATCGCGACCGCGTTCGCCCTGTGCGCGGCCGGGTTCACGCTGCTCTTCGGCCGGATCGGCGACTACGTCGGCCGACGCCGGGTCTTCCTGATCGGCATGGTCGCGCTGGGGGCCGCCTCGCTGCTCGGCGGGGTCGCCACCTCACCCGAGCTGCTGCTCACGGCCCGGGTCGCCCAGGGTCTCGCGACCGCCGCGGTCACCCCGGCGGCGCTCTCCTTGCTCACCGTCTCTTTCCCGGAGGGACCGCTGCGGCAGCGCGCCCTGGGGCTGAACAGCGTGGTGATGTCGACCGGGTTCACCGCCGGCGCGGTGCTCGGCGGGGTGCTCACCGATCTGCTGTCGTGGCGCTGGGCGTTCCTGGTCAATGTGCCGATCGCGCTGCTGGTGGTCGCCGTCGCGCCGTTCGTGCTGCGGGACTCCGCCGACCGGGAACGGTCGCGGCTCGACCTCCCGGGTGCCGTGCTGGTGACGTCCGGGCTGCTCGCGCTGGTCTACGGCGCGACCCGGCTGGGTGAGGCGGGCATCGCCGACGTGTGGGGGCTGGCCTCGATCGCTGCCGCGGTGGTGCTGCTGGTCGCGTTCTGGCGGGCCGAGTCTCGTCACCCGCACCCGCTGGTGCCGCTGCACATCCTCACCCGGCGCACGATCGGGTTCGGCAACATCGCCGGCTTCGCGACCTTCGCCTTCGAGTCGTCGCTGGTCTTCGTGCTGACGATGTACCTCCAGCACGTCCTCGGCCTCAACGCCCTGCAGACCGGGCTGATGCTCGTCGCGATGGGGGCAGGGGCGATCATCGGCGGGTCCGTCGGTCCGCGGGTGATCGAGGCCTTCGGCGTACGCAACACCGTGGCGGGCGGGCTCGCCGTCCAGGCGGTCACCACTGGCGTACTCGTCCTGATCGGGCCCTCGGTCGGCTGGCTGTGGTTCCTCGGCCTGATGAACTTCATCGGCGCCATCGGACACGTAGCGGCGATCGTCGGGTTCATGGTCGCGGCGACCTCCGGGCTCCCCGACCACGAGCAGGGCCTGGCCACCGGGCTGGCGATGATGACCCAGCAGGTCGCGATCGCGCTCGGCATCCCGATCATGTCCACCGTTGCCACGGCCGCGGGCGGAGTCGCCTCGCTCGGCGCGCTCCAGGTGGCGGTCGGGGTCAACGCCGTGCTCGTCCTGGGTGCGGCTCTGCTGGTTGCCGGCGGCCTCCGTCCCGAAACCCGAAACTCGCTCAACTAAGTCGATCAACTTGCTAAACTTTTGCCATGGCTGATCACCCCCGCCTCCGACTGGCAGTCGCTCTCGACGGAGCCGGGTGGCACCCGGCCGCCTGGCAGGAACCGAACGCCCGGCCCCAGGAGCTGCTGACACCCGGCTACTGGGCCGGCCTCGTCCAGGAGGCCGAGGCCGGTCTCCTGGACTTCGTCACGATCGAGGACTCGCTCTCGATCCAGACCGACGCCCCCTTCGGCACCGAGGACGACGACCGCACCGACCGGGTGCGCGGGCGGCTCGACGCGGTGCTGATCGCGTCCCGGATCGCACCGCTGACCAGGGACATCGGCATCGTGCCGACGGCGATCGTGACCCACACCGAGCCGTTCCATCTCAGCAAGGCGATCGCGACGCTGGACTACGTGAGCCGGGGCCGGGCCGGCGTACGCGTCCAGGTCGCGCCGCGACGCCGCGACGCGGCGCTGTTCGGGCGGCGGGAGTTCCCGGAGATCTCGTACGCCGCCTTGGACTCCCCCGCAGGCGAGGAGCTGATCCGGGAGGCGTTCGCCGAGGCGGCCGACTACGTCGAGGTGCTGCGGCGGCTGTGGGACTCCTGGGAGGACGACGCGGAGATCCGCGACGTCGCGACCGGGCGGTTCGTCGACCGCAAGAAGATCCACTACATCGACTTCGAGGGTCTCCACTTCGACGTCAAGGGCCCCTCGATCACCCCGCGGCCTCCCCAGGGGCAGCCGGTCGTTGCCGCCCTCGCCCACCGGGACCGGCCCTTCGAGCTGGTCGGCACCTCGGCCGACGTCGGGTTCGTGACGCCGCGCAACGCCGCCGACATCGCCGAGATCACCGCCACGATCCGGGCCGCGCAGACTGCCGCCGGACGGGACAACGAGACCGTCCATGTCTTCGGCGACATCGTCGTCATCCTCGACGAGACCGAGCAGGCCGCCCGGGAGCGGCTGGCTCGCCTCGACGCTGCTGCCGGGGGCGCGTACGAGTCCGACGCTCTGGTCTTCGCCGGGACGCCCGAGGGACTCGCCGACCTGCTCGCGACCTGGCACGCCGCCGGGCTGAGTGGATTCCGGCTGCGGCCGGCAGTGCTCCCCGATGACCTGGTGCAGATCACCCGACAGCTCGTGCCCGAGCTGCAGAGGCGCGGGCTCTTCCATGATGCGTACGACGCCAGCACCCTCCGGGGCGCGCTCGGTCTGCCGCGTCCCGTCAGCCGCTACGCCACCACGGAGGGGACGCCCGCATGAACGACAGGCCGAAGAAGCAGATCCACCTCGCCGCCCACTTCCCCGGGGTCAACAACACGACCGTGTGGAGCGACCCGGCCTCGGGCAGCCACATCGAGTTCGACTCGTTCGTCGAGTTCGCCCAGATCGCCGAGCGTGGGCTGTTCGACTTCATGTTCCTCGCCGAGGGGCTGCGGCTGCGCGAGCAGGCCGGGGAGATCTACGACCTCGACGTGGTCGGGCGGCCCGACACGTTCACGATCCTGGCCGCGCTCGCCGCGGTCACCGACCACCTCGGACTGACCGGCACGATCAACTCGACCTTCAACGAGCCCTACGAGGTCGCCCGCCAGTTCGCCAGCCTCGACCACCTCTCCGACGGCCGGGCCGCGTGGAACGTGGTCACCTCCTGGGACGCGTTCACCGGGGAGAACTTCCGGCGCGGCGGCTACCTGCCGCAGGGCGAGCGCTACGAGCGGGCCCGGACGTTCCTCGACGCCGCGACCCGGCTGTGGGACACCTGGAAGGGGGACGAGATCCTCGCCGACAAGGCCTCAGGGGCGTTCCTGTCGACACCGGCACCCGGCACGTTCGAGCACCGTGACAGCCAGTTCGACATCAGCGGCCGGTTCAACGTTCCGCGGAGCCCGCAGGGCCGCCCGGTGATCTTCCAGGCCGGCGACTCCGAGGAGGGCCGCGAGTTCGCGGCGGCCAAGGCCGACGCGATCTTCTCCCGGCACAGCCACCTCGAGGACGGCCAACGGTTCTACACAGATGTGAAGGGACGCCTGGAGCGACACGGAAGAAGGCACGAGGACCTGCTGATCCTGCCCGCGGCCACCTTCGTGCTCGCCGACACCGATGCCGAGGCCGTCGAGCTGGCCCGCGAGATCCGCTTGCAGCAGGTCTCGCCCGCGACCGCGATCAAGCTCCTCGAGCAGCTGTGGAACCGCGACCTCTCCGACCATGACCCCGACGGTCCGCTCCCCACCGTCGACCCCTCGGAGAACGACGACCTGATCGCCAAGGGCCGCGCCAGCGCCCGTTCGCACGGCGACCGACTGGAGCAGGCCGAGCGGTGGCGGGCGATCTCGCGCGAGAAAGGGCTGAGCACTCGCGAGACGATCGTCGAGGTCACCGGCCGGCAGAGCTTCATCGGCTCGGCGGAGACGATCGCGTCCACCATCGACGACTACGTCCAGGCCGACGCCGCCGACGGCTACATCCTGGTCTCCCACATCACCCCCGGCGGTCTGGCGCCCTTCGTGGACCATGTGGTGCCGCTGCTCCAGGAGCGCGGCGTCTTCCGCACCGCCTACGAAGGGGCCACGCTCCGCGAGAACCTCGGTCTGCGGGAGCCGGCGCAGTGAGGTTCCTGGCGATCACGCTCATCGTCCACCGGCCCGATCCGGTGACGGGGCAGCAGAAGGCGACGTACGACAGGTTTCAGGAGGTCGTCGCCAACGCGGTCCTCGCCGAGGAGCTGGGGTTCGACGGGTTCGGGGTCGGCGAGCGGCACGAGCGGCCGTTCATCTCCTCCTCCCCGACGGTGGTTCTCTCCCACCTCGCCGCCCTGACGAGCCGGATCAGGCTGTTCACCGCGGTGACCACGCTGGCGCTGCTGGACCCGGTGCGGGCCTATGAGGACTACGCGACGCTCGACCATCTCGCAGGCGGCCGGCTCGAGCTGATCATCGGCAAGGGAAACGGGTCGGCCCAGCGTGATCTGTTCCAGGTGACGCCGGAGGACCAGTGGGACCGGAACGCGGAGTCGTACGAGATCTTCCGGAAGCTCTGGCGCCAGGACCAGGTGACGGCTTCCCCTCGGTTCCGGCCCGACCTGGTGGAGGCGGAGGTCTGGCCGCGGCCGCTGCAGCAGCCGGTACGGGTCTGGCACGGGAGCGCCACTTCGAAGGAGTCCGTCGACCTCGCCGCCCGCTACGGCGACCCGCTCTTCTCGGCCAACGTGACGAACCCGATCGAGCCCTACGGCGAGCTGGTCGACCACTACCGCGAGCGCTGGGTGGCCTACGGCCACGCCCCCGCCGACATCGCGATCGGCGCCGGGACGGCAGGGCTGCTCGTGGCGAGAACCAGCCAAGAGGCGTACGCCGCCTATCGGCCCGTCTTCGAGGGCCAGCTCGCCTTCCAGGCGAGCCTCGGGCTCGAGCCGGTCTTCGCGACCCTGGAGGACTTCGTCGAGCGCTCCTCGGCGCTGGTCGGGTCGCCGCAGCAGGTGCTCGAGAAGATCCACCGCTACCACGACCGCTTCGGGCACCAGGTCGTCCACGTCCAGGCGGATGCGAGCGGCCTGACCGAGCAGCAGCACCGCGACAGCCTGGAGCTCTTCGCGACCGAGGTCGCCGCCCCGCTGCGTACCGCCCTCCCCGACCCGCCCTGGGGCTGGGGCTCCCCCACGAATGGAGCACACCCATGAGCCGCACACCGTTGTCAGTCCTCGATCTCGTGCCGGTGTCCTCCGGAGCGGACGGCGCGGACGCCCTACGCAACGCGATCGACCTCGCGCAGGCCGCCGAGTCCTTCGGCTACCACCGCTACTGGGTCGCCGAGCACCACCTCAACCCCGGGGTCGCCGGCACATCGCCCGCGGTCGTCCTGGCGCTGCTCGGCAGCGCCACCTCGCGGATCCGGATCGGGTCCGGGGCGGTGCTGATGGGGCACCGGACGGCACTGTCGACGATCGAGGAGTTCGGGCTGCTCGACGCCGCCTTCCCCGGTCGGATCGACCTCGGCCTGGGCCGCTCCGGCGGCCGACCCGGAGCCTCGAGCCCGGTGGCGATCCCTGTGGAGCTGGTCGACGGACGCACTGCGGAGGGGCTGCTGGTTCCGCCCAAGTTCGATCCCAGCGGGCTGCTCGGCTCACCGCGGTTCCGGCTCCAGAAGGAGCTCCTGCAGCTCCCCGGCGCGACCGCGGCCGACTACGGCGAGCAGATCGACACGATCCTGGCCTTCGTCGACGGCACCTACCGTGACACCGCCGGCACCCCGGCGCGAGTCGTACCCGGCGAGGGTGCCGAGCTCGAGCTCTGGGTGCTGGGCAGCAGCGGCGGCGAGAGCGCCGAGGCGGCCGGGAAACGAGGCCTCCGGTTCGCGACGAACTACCACGTGAACCCCTCCGGGGTCCTCGAGGCGGCGCACTCCTACCGCACCGCCTTCGCGCCTTCCGACACCCTCGCCGAACCCCACGTCGCGGTCTCCGCCGACGTGGTCGTCGCCGAGACCGAGGAGGAGGCGCGCGAGCTCGCCACCGGTTACGGCCTGTGGGTGCGATCCATCCGCACCGCCGAGGGCGCCATCCCGTTCCCGACCCCCGACGAGGCCCGCGAGTGGGAGTGGACCGACGAGGACCGGGCCCTGGTCCAGGATCGCCTCGACACCCAGTTCGTCGGCACCGCGGCGCAGGTCGCCGACCGGCTCGAGATCCTCCGGGCCGCGGTCCGGGCCGACGAGCTGGTCATCACGACCATCACCCACGACCACGCCGACCGGGTCCGCTCCTACGAGCTGCTCGCCGAGGAGTGGGCCCGGCGCGGTCGCTAGGGCCAGATGCAGACCGAGGTACCTCGGTAGGGCATCACTTCCTTCGTTGAACTCCACGAAGGAAGTGACCGTCCACCGAGTTACCTCGGTCAGCATTCGGCCGATCCCCTACGGCAGCTTCTCCCCCGCCTCGACCGCGACCGGCAGCCGGTTGCCGGCCGGCGGGAGCGGGCAGGTGGCGTGGTCGGTGTAGGCGCACGGCAGGTTGGTCGCGCGGTTGAAGTCGACGACCAGGTTGCCCTCCTCGTCGGGCGCGGCGACGGACAGCGACCGGTTGGCGGCGTACGTCGTCCTGCCCGAGGTCTGGTCGACGAACAGCACGTGCAGCGAGCCGGGCGCGGAGCCGGGGAAGGCGATGAGGCTGTGCACCGCGCCGCCCACCTCGAACTCGATCTCGCCGACCGCCTCGTAGACGTGCTCCAGCCCGTCGACGACCGACCCGACGGTGGTCGGCACCGGGGTCTCGTAGGCGACGAAGCGCCCGGGCACGGCCCACGTCGGGTCCGGGGCGTAGGCCGGCGTCCCGCGATAGCCGACGAGCACCGGGTTGTCGGGGTGCCGCGGGCGGATCATGTCGTTGCCGCCCCGCCTGGCGATCTCGACGACCGCGTCACCGAACTCGGCGGTGATCCCGCCACGCTCGTCGAGGCCGCCGAACGAGTGCCGGCCGGTGATCACGACGCCGTCGACGACCAGCGACTCACCCGGGGCCAGCGAGACCACGACACCCTCGGGCCCGCTCGACCAGGCGCCCGGCACGTCGTCGTACGTCTCCGGCTCCTCGGCGAGCCAGCGGATCGAGGTGATCGCGAGGAATCCGTGGGCCGAGGCGCGCTTCTTCTCGTGCTCCTCGTGCCAGGTCGCCCAGTCCTGGGCGAAGGCGTCGGTGTCGGTGACGGTCATGGGGTCCTCCCGGAAGGTTCAGAATGCCGGCTTCGGATTGAACTCCGACTTGTCCAGCTTTATGTCGGAAACGTCCCACTTCGTGAAGATCTTGTTGTAAGTCCCGTCGGCGATGAGCGCATTGATCGCGTCGACGAGCACCGGCGCCAGCGGCGACTTCTTGGCGACGACGAAGCCGACATCGGTGAGGCTGAGCTCGCCGAGGTACTTCAGCCCGGGCTGGTGCGAGACCAGATACTTCAGCGACAGGGTCGGTCCGAAGTAGAGGTCGGTCTTGCCGTTCTGCAGGCCGAGGAGGATCGCGGCGTTGTCCTTGAAGTACTCCACCTCGTACGCCTTCTTGCCGGCCTTCTCGCACTCGGCGGCACCGTCCTCGAGGATCTGCTGGAAGCTGGAGCCGGGCGACGTCGCGACCGTGTGGCCGCAGATGTCGGTCAGCGTCTTCACCTGGTCGAGGTCACCGTCCTCGCGGCTGACGAACGACTGCCCGTCGAGCAGGTAGGTCGCGTAGTCGACCACCTCGAGCCGCTCGGAGGTGACCGCGAAGTTGGCCTGACCGACGTCGTACTTCCCGCTCTGGGTGCCCGGGACGATCGTCTCGAAGCTGCCGAACTCGGTCTTCCACTTCACGCCCAGCTTGGCCGCGATCGCGTTGCGCAGGTCGATGTCGAGGCCGATCTGCGCGCCGGACTGGTCGGAGCCGCCGTGCGGGAGGTTCTGCTCCCCGGTCGCCTCGGTGGTGCCGAGGACGAGCGTCTTGGACTTCTGTACGTCGGCGGGCAGCCGCTCGGTCAGCGCCGGGTCCGCCTTCACATCCGAGACGACGTCCTGGGTCGGGATCGCGACCGGCTCGGCGGAGGCCGACCCGTCCGATCCGATGCCACGCTCGGCGGCGCTGAGCGTGTCGGAGGCGTTGCCGCATCCGGCGAGGGCGAGTGGCAGGGCCGCGAGGGCGACCAGGGCGAGCTTGAGCTTCACGGGACGGGGTCCTTTCGAGGGGGTCACAACACAGCGGAGAGGAACGCCCGAGCGCGCTCATGGGTGGGAGACACGAGTACGTCGCCGGGTGCCCCGGCCTCGACCAGCCGGCCCTCGTCGAGGAAGACGACCTGGTCGGCGACCTCGCGGGCGAAGCCGATCTCGTGGGTGACCACGATCATCGTCATCCCGGTCTGCGCGAGGTCCTTCATCACGCCGAGCACCTCGCCGACCATCTCCGGGTCGAGCGCGGAGGTCGGCTCGTCGAAGAGCATCAGGTCGGGTTCGACCGCGAGGGCGCGGGCGATCGCCACCCGCTGCTGCTGGCCGCCCGACATCTGCCGCGGGTAGGAGGCTCCTCGGTCGGCGAGGCCGACGCGCTCCAGCAGCTCGCGCCCGCGGGTCTCGGCCGCCCGGCGGCGTACGCCTGCGGCCAGCTGCCCCTCGAGGACGTTCTCCAGCGCGGTCTTGTGCGGGAACAGGTTGAACTGCTGGAAGACCATCCCGATCCGGCTGCGCTGGCGGGTGATCGCCCGGTCGGAGAGCTCTCGCAACTGGCTGCCGTCGCGGCGGTAGCCGATGATCTCGCCGTTGACCTCGACGAACCCGGCGTCGGGCTTCTCCAGATGGTTGACGGTACGCAGCAGTGTCGACTTCCCCGACCCCGACGGCCCCAGGACGACCGCCACCGATCCCCGGGCGACGTCGAGATCGATGCGGTCGAGGACCGTGCTGGCGCCGAACCGCTTGGTCAGGCCGCGGACGCGCACGAGGGGCTCGCTCATCACAGGACCTCCGCTTCCCGACGGGGCGAGCGCGGGACGAGCGGCAGCTGACCGCGCCACAGCCGCCAGAACCCGGTGCGGGCACCCTTGCCGCGGGCGTAGTAGCGCTCGACGAAGAACTGGATCGTCGACAGGATCGTGACCAGGATCAGGTACCAGATCGTGGCTACCAGCAGCAGAGGGATGACCAAGTAGTTCTGGGCGTAGATCAGCTGCACCGAGTAGAGCAGGTCCTGCACCGCGATCACCGAGACGATCGAGGTGCCCTTGAGCAGCCCGATCAGCAGGTTGCCGGAGGCCGGGATGATCGCCGGCATCGCCTGCGGCAGCACGATCCGCCAGAAGATCCGGGCCTTGGAGAGGCCGAGCGCCTTGGCCGCCTCGGTCTGGCCGGCCTCGACCGAGACCAGGCCGCCGCGGATGATCTCGGCGGCGAACGCGGCGATGTCGAAGGTGAGGCCGACGAAGGCGGCGAGCAGGCCGCTGAACAGGTGGGCCGTCTCGATCGTGACGAACGGTTTCAGGAACGGGATGCCCAGGCTGATCTGCGGATACAGCGAGGCCATCTGGAACCAGAAGAGCAACTGCAGCAACGGCGGCACACTCCGGAAGAACCAGATGTAGACCGCGCTCACCGAGCTCAGCACCGGGTTCGCGGAGAGCCGCATGACCGCGAGCACGATGCCGAGCAGGTAGGAGCTCACCAGCACCGCGGCGGTCAGCCACAGCGTCAGCACCAGCCCGTCGAGGATGGAGGGGCGCAGGAAGAACGCGCCGACCACATCCCAGTGGTAGCGCGGGTTCGTCACCAGGCTCTTCACGATCCCGGCCACGACCAGCAGCGCGAGCACCGCCGAGATCCACTGTCCCGGTTTGCGGCGCGCGACGAGCCGGGCACCGAGGAGCTCCTCGTCGCCGTCTCGGGTGAGAAGGGGGCGGCGTACGACCTCATCGACACTCACGCACAACCACCCTCTATATGTTGAGTAACTTACTCAACATTATAGCCGGGATGAGCGCCGCACGAGGCCAGTCCACCAAACGAGACACTGCCGAGTCGGCGCATCCTGACCGAAAATCCCGCCGAGTCGGCGCGTTATGACGCGCCGACTCGGCGGGATCTGGTGTCAGTTCGAGCCGACTCGGCCCGTATGCAAGTGTCAGACGTGGTAGTTGGGCGCCTCGGCGGTGACCTGGACGTCGTGGGGGTGCGACTCCTTGAGCGAGGCGGAGGTGATCCGCATGAAGCGGCCCTGGGTCTGCAGCTCGGGGATGGTGCGCGCGCCGACGTAGAACATGGTCTGGTGCAGGCCGCCGGTGAGCTGGTGGGCGACGGTGGCCAGCGAGCCCTTGTAGGCGACCTGACCCTCGACGCCCTCGGGGACGATCATGTCGTCGTCGGTGACCTCGGCCTGGAAGTAGCGGTCCTTGGAGAACGACTTCTTCCCACGGCTCGACATGGCCCCCATCGAGCCCATGCCGCGGTAGGCCTTGAACTGCTTGCCGTTGATCAGGACCGTGTCGCCGGGGGTCTCCTCGGTGCCGGCGAGCATCGAGCCGAGCATCACGGTGTCGGCGCCGGCGACGATGGCCTTGCCGATCTCGCCGGAGTAGCGCAGACCACCGTCGGCGATCACCGGGACGCCGGCCGGCTTGCAGGCCAGGCTCGCCTCGTAGACGGCCGAGATCTGCGGAACGCCGACGCCGGTGACGACGCGGGTGGTGCAGATCGAGCCCGGGCCGACACCGACCTTGACCGCGTCGGCGCCCGCGTCGACGAAGCTCTGCGCGCCCTCCTTGGTCGCGACGTTGCCGCCGATGACCTGGACGTGCTTGGTGGCCGGGTCGGTCTTGAGGCGACGGACCATGTCGATCAGCATGCGTACGTTGCCGTGGGCGGTGTCCGCGACGAGCACGTCGACACCGGCATCGATGAGCGTGGTGGCCCGCTCCCAGGCGTCACCGAAGTAGCCGATCGCGGCGCCGACGAGCAGCCGTCCTTGGGCGTCCTTCGACGCGTCGGGGAACTGCTCGGACTTCACGAAGTCCTTGACGGTGATCAGGCCGGTGATGCGGCCGTCGGTGTCGACCAGCGGGAGCCGCTCGAGCTTGTGCTGGCGCAGCAGCTTGGTGGCCTCTTCGCGCGAGATCTCGGCGGGGCCGGTGATCAGGTCCTTGGAGGTCATCACCTCGTTGACCTTCGTGGTCGCCCACTCCGCGACCGGGGTGAACCGGAGGTCGCGGTTGGTGATGATGCCGATCAGCTTCTGGTCGACGTCGACGACCGGGAAGCCGGAGATCCGGTATTCACCGGCGAGCTTGTCGAGCTGCTCCAGCGTCGCGTCGGGGCCGATGGTGACCGGGTTGGAGATGATCCCGGTCTGGGTGCGCTTGACGAGGTCGACCTGGTAGGCCTGATCCTCGATCGACAGGTTGCGGTGGAGCACGCCGATGCCGCCCTGGCGCGCCATCGCGATCGCCATCCGGGACTCGGTCACGGTGTCCATCGCCGCGGAGATCAGCGGGACCCGCAGGTTGATCTCGCGGGTCAGCCGGGAGGTCGTATCGATGTCCGACGGCGCCAGATCCGAGTATCCAGGCATCAGGAGTACGTCGTCGTAGGTGAGGCCGAGCGTCGCGAACTTCTCCGGGATCTCCATGAAGAGATTCTACGGTCCGGCTCGCGTGTCCCCGAAAACGTCAGGAGTCATCTGCCCAAAGGCTTGAGGTCGCGCACCGGCACCTTGACGGTCAGCAGGTCGCCGGCCATCCGGATCCGTCCGCGCATCCCGGCGGCGAGAACCATGGGCAGCACGGCCTGGTTGTCGGACTGGGTGGTGAGCAGGATCTCGTCGGCGCCGAGCATGTGCGCGAGCCTGGCGGTGTCGACCAGCAGCCGGGTGCCGATGCCGCGGCGCTGCCAGGCCGGGTCGACGCGCAGGTTGACGACACGTACGTTCTCGTCGTCCTCGGGCGGGGCCAAGACCTCGCCGATACCGACGGCGACGCCGTCGATCAGGGCGGTGACGGTCTCCCCGGTGACGACGAGCTCGGGGGTGCTTCCGGTGCCCAGCCGGCGCACGGGCGGGGTGGTGCCGATGGCCGCCGACTCGCGGCTGCGGTCGAGGACGTCGTTGACCAGGTCGGCCATCGCGGCGCCGCGGGCGTGCTCGGTCGCGGTGAAGGGGGCGGTGCGGTGCAGCTGGACGTCGACGTCGGCGACCCGCAGCTCCATGGTGTCGTGGACGACCCCGGGCGGGGCCTCGGCCTCGGCGTCGAAGAGCTGGGCGACCACCTCCGGGAACGACATCGGCCGCTCCAGGACGTGCCGAGCCGCCTGCACGTAGCGCGTCGGCTGGTCGGCCAGAGCCGCCTCGGTCGCGGTCTGGATGACGATCGCGCCGCCACCCGCGGAGGAGATCAGGTCGCAGATCTCCTTCTCGCCCCAGCCCTCGGGCGTACGCAGCACGAACTCGTCGGTGACCTGCGCCAGCCCTGGGAAGATCTGCATCCCCAGGATGTTGACCCCGGCCTCACCACAGCGCTGGGCCAGCGCCGCCAGCCTGCCCGGTCGGTCCGGCAGCGTCGTACGCACTCTCCACAACATCGTCCCCGCCATGCGCCCTAGTCTGCCTGTTTCGCTGTTTCTGATCCGTTTCCCACGGTTAAACCTTCGGCCCGGCTCAGTCTGCGGGCGGCCGCGGCGGGGTCCGCTCGCCCGCCTCGACGAGCACGTCGATGTGGTTGGTCGCAGGCGGGAGCGGGCAGGTGGCATGGGTCGTGTAGGCGCAGGGCATGTTCGCGGCGCGGTTGAAGTCGAGGACGACGGTGCCGTCGACCGGCGGCTCGACGGCGAGCTGGCGGCAGGCGGCGTAGGTCGTCACGCCGCTGGTCTCGTCGGTGAACAGCAGCCACAATTCGCCGTCGCCACCGTCGAACGCGATCAGCCGCTGCGGGCGACCACCCACCTCGAACGCGACCTCCCCCACGGCGTCGATGACGCTCGAACGGCCCTCGACCACGGAGCCGACCGAGATCGGGCGGCTCGTCTCGTAGGCGGTGAATGCGGCCCTGATCTGCCACGACGGGTCCGGAGCGTACGTCGGTGTGCCGGTGTAGTCGCGCAGGAACGGCCCGTCGGGCTGCCGCGGCCGCAGGACCGGGGTGCCGAAGCGGTCGGCGACCTCGACGGTTCCGCCGTCGAAGGTCGCGGTCACACCGTACGGATCCACGTGACCGAAGACGTACCGACCTGCGAGGGTCGTCCCGCCGAGCTCGAGCCACTCACCTTCGCCGAGCTCGACGACAGCGCCCTCCGGACCGGTCGACCAGACCCCCGGGATCCCGGGAAACCGCACCGGCCTGCGCCCCAGCCAGTGCAGGGCGGTGATCGCGAGGAAACCTTCGGGGCTTCTCAGCTCGGCTTCCCGCTCATCGCGCCACCGTTGCCAAGCCCGCTCGAAAGTCACGCGCTGCACTCTACAAAGAGTTGCGTTGCCAGGTCTTGCAATGATCGCCGAACTTTACCTCGGGTTTACCTTCGGCGCGCCTGATCCTTCACCCGCGCGAGCCTGGCCAGCCGGATCGCGCCGCGGGCCGCGGTGACCAGGACGAGGTACCAGATCGCCGCCACCACCAGCAGCGGGATGATCAGGTGGTTGCGCTCCTCGAGCGCCTGGACGACCCCGAGCACGTCGGTGATCGAGAGCACCGAGACCAGGCTCGTCACCTGGAGCGTCGTCACCAGGAGGTCGCCCAGCGCGGTCAGCCGGTCTCCACCCGGGAGAGCCCTCGCCGCGTACGCTCCCATCGCCAGCGCCAGCCCCGCGATCGCCGCATAGACCGGCGTGACCAGCCGGACCGCGTCGATGTGCACCCCCGGGATCCCGAAGGTGATGTCGGGAAAGACCAGCGCGATGTTGCTCCACAGCAACAGCTGGACGAGCACCGGGATGCTGCCGAAGACCCAGACGTACGCCGCCGCGATCCCGCTCAGCACCGGGTTGCCCGACCTCTCCATCGAGATCACGACGAGTCCGATCGCCCAGGCCACCGCGAAGACCAGCGCGGTCAGTCGAATCGTGAGCCAGACCCCGGCGAGGACGTCCGGGTGGAGCAGGTGCCCGAGGACCGCAGCCGGGAGCAGGTTCTCGTTGGTGGCCAGGCTCCACAGGAACCTCACGAGGAGCAGGCCGAGGACGGCTGCGATCAGCCATCCGACTGTGTTGGTCTCGACACGCTCGCTGGCGCTCACGGCTCGACCGACGGGGGAACCGCTGGTCGAGCCGCCGGAGCCGCTAGGCGGAGGCGTGTCGAGACCAACACAGTCGTCGTCCGCAGCCGTCTTGCTCATCGAGGTGAACCATGGCGTCTCCTGGTGGCCAGGAGGTTGCGACCAGCTGGTCATTCCTTGAAATCGCCGAGTCGGCGCATCTGTCCCATCCCGCTCGCTTCGCTTCGCGAGACATGGGACAGATGCGCCGACTCGGCTTTGCCTCAGTAGGAGGGCTGAGCCTGGACGTTCAGCTCATCGAACCTGACCCGCTTCGCCGAGGCGACCCGCGGGTCGCGCAGGTCGAAGACGTCGAAGCCACGCTGGATCTCGTTGGAGTAGATGTAGCCGTTGTAGTAGTAGGTCGACCAGGGTCCGGCGATCGTCGTGGTGTCCTCGAACGGACCACGGTCGAACCAGGCGATCTCCTTCGGGTTGGCGGAGTCGGTGAAGTCGTAGACCGACACACCGCCCTGATACCAGGCCTGGACCATGATGTCCTTGCCCTTGACCGGGATCAGCGAGCCGTTGTGGGCGACGCAGTTCTCGGTGTTGGACTGGGTGCGCGGGATCTTGTAGTAGGACTTGAAGACGAGCTGGCCGCCCTCGATGTCGTAGATGCCGTTGGCGCCCTTCTCCATCCCGGTCTCCGGGTTGCAGGTCGGCGCACCGCCGCCGCCGAGCTCGTCGGTGAAGACGACCTTCGTGCCGGTGTTGTTGAAGGTGGCCGAGTGCCAGAACGCGAAGTTCGTGGTGTCGGTGACCTGCTCGGTCACCACCGGGTTCTCACGGTCGGAGATGTCCATCAGGATGCCGTCGCCCATGCAGGCGCCGGCGGCGATGTCCTTGGACGGGTAGGTGGTGATGTCGTGGCAGCCGGCGGTGTTGGTGTATCCGCCGTCGGGGAACAGCACCGGCTCGTTGACCACCGCGGCCCGCTCCGGCGCCCGCTTCGGGATCTTCACGATGCTGATCCGGTCGTGCGGAGGCTGGCAGTCGGGGTACTCCGCGCGCGGACCGTAGGAGGAGACGTACGCATAGACCGATCGCCGGTCCTTGCTCGGGGCCAGCGAGTGGGTGTGGGAACCGCACTTGGTCTCGACCGCCGCGACGTACTGCGGGTCTCTCGGGTTGCTGATGTCGAAGACGCGGATGCCTTCCCACGACTCCTTGATCTCGGCCGACTGCGCCACGTTGTCGCAGGTGTTGTTGCTGCGGCTGGAGTCGACCGAGAGGACCAGCAGGTCGTCATAGACGGAGATGTCGTTCTGGGACCCGGGGCAGACGTACTGCTTCACGAGTCGCGGGCGGGTCGGGTTCTTGATGTCGATGACGTTGAACCCGTTGTAGTTGCCCGCGAACGCGTAGCGGCCCTGGAAGGCGAGGTCGCTGTTGAGGGCGTTGGCGGGCGTGAAGGCACCCGACTTGGGGATGTTGGCGATCAGGCGCATGTTGGGTGTGCCGTCGGACTCGCCGGCGGGCACCACCGGATTGTTGGCGCCGAGGTTGGCGAGGTCGTTGCCGGCGACGCAGGCGGAGGCGAAGTTGTCTCCGAGCTTGGTGATCGCCTGCTTCTCCTCGGCGGTGCAGCTCGTCTGGGCCTCGGGAGCGTCGGTGCTCTCGGTGCCGTGGGTATGGGACTCGTCTGCGGAGGACGGGGCGGCGACGGCCAGCCCTCCTGCGACAACCATGACCACCGCGATGGGGGCCAGGTAGTGGGTGGGTCGTCTTAGCCTCATGATCGCAAGCCTTCCGAGTCGGCCGCCGTGGGGTGGCACGGGCAGGACCTCTCAACTTTAGTAAAAGTCGTACACGGGAGGCATGGAATGTGAATAAATTGTTCACCTCTGCGGGATCTCGGAAGGAGACACATGCCCGGTCGGCGGTTCGGTCTCATCACCTCGGGTGTGGTCGTCGCGGCGATCGCGCTCGGCGGGTGCGGAGGCTCCTCGGACGACGCGCACGGTGAGCACGCCGGGCACTCTCCCAGTCCCGAGGCGGCCACCCAGTCGGCACCCGTGGTCCAGGGCGGAGCGCCCGGTGAGGCCGCGGCGACGATCTCGCCCTCGGCCGCTGCCACGGACCCGTGGTCCCAGACCGATGCCGACTTCGTGACGATGATGATCCCGCACCACGCCCAGGCGCTGGAGATGACCCGGCTGGCCCGCGAGCACGGCGTCCACCCCGAGGTCGTCTCCTTGGCCAAGCGCATCGAGTCGGCCCAGGGTCCCGAGATCGTGGCGATGAGCGGCTGGCTCAACACCCGCGGGCTGCGGGTGCCGCGCGCCTCGGATCCCGCGCACACGATGGCCGGCATGCTCACCCCGGATCAGATGAAGGAGCTCGGCGAGGCCCGCGGGGAGAAGTTCGACCGGCTCTTCCTGACCGGGATGATCCAGCACCACCAGGGCGCCCTGGAGATGGTCGAGCCGATGGCCTCCCAGGGCAGCGACGCGCTGGCGATGGAGATGGCGATGGACGTCGAGGCCACCCAGTCGGTCGAGATCGACATCATGGAGAAGCTGCTCCAGGAGCTGTGAGAACCGATACGGTTCCGCGGTGCCCCTCGCCCCCGCCCGCCGTCGACGCGTCCTGATCGGCTCCGCCGTCGTCCTCTGCCTCGCCCTGATCACGACCGCGCTGGTCTACACCGGCGTCGTGATGCCGACCCGGCTGTTCGCGGCGAAGTACGACGTACGCGGCATCGACGTCTCCCACCACAACGGCACCGTCGACTGGCCACGGGTCGCCGAGCAGGACATCGACTTCGCCTGGATCAAGGCGACCGAGGGCTCCGCGCACGTGGACACACGCTTCGCGGCCAACTGGGCCGAGGCCCGGCGAGCCGGGCTCGCGACCGGCGCCTACCACTTCATGAGCTTCGAGAGCCCGGGCGCCGACCAGGCGCACAACATGATCGCCACGGTGCCTCGCGTGGCCGGCACCCTCGCCCCGGTCGTCGACCTGGAGCCCTATGGCTCCTTCAAGGGGAACCTGCCGCCCGCGACCGAGGTCCGCGCCATCCTCGACCCACTGCTGGCCAAGCTCGAGGCGCACTACGGCATCGCGCCGGTCATCTACACCACGCCGTCGGCCTACCGCGCCTACCTGGTCGACGCCTACCCCGACAACCCCATCTGGTTCCGCTCCGTCGCGTGGCCGCCCCGGGTGCCCGACGGACGGTCGTGGACCATCTGGCAGTACTCCAACCGGGACCGGCTCGAGGGCGTCGGCAGCGAGGACGAGGCGTACGTGGACATGAACGTGCTCTCGGACGACGCCGATCTCGACGAGC
This sequence comes from Nocardioides sp. NPDC101246, assembly GCF_044767415.1. Taxonomy (NCBI): domain Bacteria; kingdom Bacillati; phylum Actinomycetota; class Actinomycetes; order Propionibacteriales; family Nocardioidaceae; genus Nocardioides; species Nocardioides sp. NPDC101246. The sequence goes on along the minus strand of NZ_JBIWNX010000023.1, from coordinate 62,446 downwards.
TGGTCGTTCGCTGAAATCGCCGAGTCGGCGCATCTGGGACAGATGCGCCGACTCGACTATGCCTCAGTGGCCGTGACCGTGGCCGTGACCGGCCGCGGGCGCCTCTTCCTCTTCCGGCTTGTCGACGACCAGGGTCTCGGTCGTGAGCAGCATGCCCGCGATCGAGGTGGCGTTGATCAGCGCGGAGCGGGTGACCTTGACGGGGTCGATGACGCCCTGGGCGACCAGGTCGCCGTACTCACCCGTGGCGGCGTTGAAGCCCTGCCCGACACCGAGGTCGCGGACCTTGGTGGTGATGACGTAGCCGTTGTCGCCACCGTTCTCGGCGATCCAGCGCAGCGGCTCGTCGGCGGCCTTGCGGACGACGCGTACGCCGACCGCCTCGTCGCCCTCGAGGCCGAGGTCCTTCTCCAGAACGGAGACGGCGTGGATCAGCGCGGAGCCACCGCCGGCGACGATGCCCTCCTCGATGGCGGCGCGGGTCGCGGAGACAGCGTCCTCGATGCGGTGCTTCTTCTCCTTGAGCTCCACCTCGGTGTGAGCGCCGACCTTGATCACGCAGACGCCACCGGCGAGCTTGGCGAGGCGCTCCTGGAGCTTCTCGCGGTCCCAGTCGGAGTCGGTGCGCTCGATCTCGGACTTGATCTCGTTGACGCGACCCTCGACCGCAGCAGCGTCGCCGCCGCCCTCGACGATCGTGGTGTTGTCCTTCGTGACCGTGATCCGGCGAGCGGTGCCGAGCACCTCGAGGCCGACCTGGTCGAGCTTGAGGCCGACCTCCTCGGCGACGACCTGCGCGCCGGTGAGGATCGCGATGTCCTGCAGCATGGCCTTGCGGCGGTCACCGAACGCGGGCGCCTTGACGGCGGTCGCGTTGAAGGTGCCCTTGATCTTGTTCACGACCAGGGTCGAGAGGGCTTCGCCCTCGACGTCCTCGGCGATGATGAACAGCGGCTTGCCGGCGGCGATGACCTTCTCCAGCAGCGGCAGGAGCTCCTGGATGGAGCTGATCTTGCCCTGGACGAGCAGGATCAGCGGGTCGTCGATGACGGCCTCCATCCGCTCCTGGTCGGTCACGAAGTACTGAGAGATGTAGCCCTTGTCGAACTGCATGCCCTCGGTGAACTCGAGCTCGGTGCCGGTGGTGTTGGACTCCTCGACGGTGATGACACCGTCCTTGCCCACCTTGGCGAAGGCCTCGGCGAGGATCTCGCCGATCTTCGCGTCGCGGGAGGAGATCGTGGCGACCGAGGCCATGTCGGACTCGTCGACGACCTCACGGGCGGCGGCACGCAGGGCGTCGCCGACGGCGGCCGCGGCGGCGTCCATACCGCGCTTGAGGCTCATCGGGTTCGCGCCGGCGGCAACCGCGCGCAGACCCTCGTGGACCATCGCCTGGGCGAGGACGGTCGCGGTGGTCGTACCGTCACCAGCGATGTCGTTGGTCTTGGTCGCAACCTCCTTGGTGAGCTGAGCACCAAGGTTCTCGAACGGGTCGTCCAGCTCGATCTCACGCGCGACGGTGACACCGTCGTTGGTGATGGTCGGGGCGCCCCACTTCTTGTCGAGGACGACGTAGCGGCCCTTGGGGCCCAGCGTCACCTTGACGGCGTTGGCGAGGGCGTCGACGCCACGCTCGAGGGCGCGGCGGGCGTTCTCGTCGAACTCCAGGATCTTCGGCATATGCATTTACTCCCTAGTAACGCAGTGCGCGGCCGTGGCCCCAGGACTAACCCCGTCGGCCCGGCCGCGCTGTGCGAGACGGATGACGTCAGGCGATGACCGCGAGGATGTCGCGGGCCGAAAGGATGAGGTACTCCTCGCCGGCGTACTTCACCTCGGTGCCGCCGTACTTGCTGTAGATGACCTTGTCGCCCACGGCGACGTCGAGCGGGACGCGGTTGCCCTTGTCGTCGATACGACCCGGGCCGAGCGCCAGGACCTCGCCCTCCTGGGGCTTCTCCTTGGCGGTGTCCGGGATGACCAGACCGGAGGCGGTGGTCTGCTCGGCCTCGACGGCCTTGACGACGATCCGGTCCTCAAGAGGCTTGATGTTGACCGACACTGTGTCGACCTCCCCATTTCTTTTCTACGGAGTCAGACTTCGGTGGGTGTTGCTACGTCTGTGCTTGCGATCTGCCACGTACGCCGTCGCGGGGGTCGCACCCGGCTCGCAAGCGCTGGCACACTCAAGGGGAGAGTGCCAGAGCAGACGTTAGCACTCGACTGCAATGAGTGCCAGCAAAGCCCGGTCTATCGCCGTCCGGGGAGTCGCACGAAGATTGCGATCGCCCCGCCGAGGAGACCGACGATGACGATGCTTCCGGCGACGACGAGCGCACGCATGCTCTCGTCGTCGTCCTCGGCGCGCTCGGCGAGCGAGGTGACCTTGAGCTCTTCGCCGTCGCTCAGAGTCGTCATCTGCGAGCCGTCCGCGGAGGCCTCGGCAGAGGCCGAGCGGCTCGGCTCCGACGCGGACGCACGAGCCTCCGGCGTACGTACCGGCTGCTCGTCCTGCTCAGCGCCTCCCGCCGGCGCCGGTGCGTCGCTCGTCTGGTCGTTCTGGCCTGCCGGCTCGCTCTGCTCGGGCTCGGCCGACTCTTCGTCACCGCCCGGCCCGTTCCCGGCACCCTCGTCCTCGTCATCGCCCGAGCCGTTGCCGTTCCCGTTTCCGTTCCCGTTTCCGTTGCCGGGGTCGGGGTCAGGGTCGGGTTGCTCGGACGCCGGGATCTTGACGTACGTCACCGAGTAACCCCTCAACGGACGTCCCTCGCTGCCCCAGACGGTCGTGGTGCGCTGCGGCGGCTCCAGGGTGTGCACCTCCGAGCGGCCGCGACGGCCATCGCTGTCCACACAGTAGGACGCGATCAGGTAGCCGTCGGGCGCCACCGCCGTGGCGGAGTACTCACCGTCCAGATCGTGGTAGCCATCGCTCTGCGAGCAGTAGCGGACCGGGGTCACCGAATCCGCGGAAGCGGGCGCGGCGAACAGTAACGAGAGCAGTGTCATGACTGCTGCGAGTGCCCCGAGGCTCTCCAGGATTCGACGTGGGGGACGGCACACGTGACGGAATCCTAGATCAGTGACGCACCGGAAGGTACTGGGATCGTCAGGTCCCGAACACCGGTTGAGAGGATCGGGGTATGGATCTCGACGCCTTCGCCTGGTTGCTGACCGATGACGGGCAACGGTTGCTGGCGCGAGCCACCGAGATGACGATGTCCGAGGAGCCCGGCAAGGGGTCGGCGCTGGCGGTGCAGACCGCCCTGCGCAAGGACGAGGCGGCCGAGCGCGTGGCCGCGGCGATGACCCAGGTCGACCTGCGCCGGAAGGCGGCCGCCAAGTTCGGAGACCTGGCACCGCGGATGTACTTCACCCCCGACGGCCTCGAGCAGGCCACCCGCCTCGCCGTCGCCCACCACCGGGCGGCGCGACTGCGGGCCTTCGACGCGACGAGCGTCATCGACCTGGGCTGCGGGATCGGCGGAGACCTGATCGCGTCCTCGCGTGCCGGGCTCACCGCCGCAGGGGTGGACCGCGATCCGGAGCGGGTCGCCGTCGCCCAGGCGAACCTGGACGCGCTCGGGCTGCCAGGTGCCGTCACCGTCGCCGACGCGACAGATGTCGACCATTCCCCCTTCGATGTCGCGTACGCGGACCCGGCACGTCGCGGCGCCAGGGGCCGGGTCTTCTCCGCAGAGGGGTGGTCGCCGCCGTGGTCGTGGGTCGAGACGCTCTTCGCGCGCGACGCGTGCGTGAAGGTCGCCCCCGGGATCCCGCACGACCTCGTACCCGACAAGGTCGAGGCCGAATGGGTCAGCGACCGCGGCGAGGTCAAGGAGGCCGCACTGTGGTCGGGCTCGCTGGCCAGCACCCACCGGCGGGCCACTGTGATCGGCGAGCGCGGCCTGGCGACGCTCACCTCCGAGGACGACCCCGGCGCCGAGGTCGGCGCGGTCGCCGAGTTCCTCTACGAGCCCGACGGGGCGGTCATCCGCGCCGGTCTGGTCACCGCCGTCGCCGCCGGGGTCCAGGGCCATCTGATCGATGAGCACATCGCGTACGTCGCCTCCTCCGCCTCCTTCGAGACCCCGTTCGCCCGCGGGTATCAGGTGCTCGAGGAGCTCCCCTACCGGGACAAGCAGCTCAAGGCGGCGCTGCGCGAGCGCGGGATCGGGAAGCTGACCATCAAGAAGCGCGGCGTACAGGTCGTGCCCGAGCAGCTCCGCAAGCGGCTCGCGCTGTCCGGCTCCGAGGAGGCCACGATCGTGCTCACCCGAGTCGCCGGCGAAGGGACCTGTCTGCTGGTGCGGCCCTTCTGAGATCGCCGGGGATCAGACCAGGACGGTCGTGATCGGCTGGGAGGAGTCCGCCGGAAGGTCCAGCGCCGAAGGCGTACGCCCCCTGGCCACCATCTCCGCCCCCAGAGCCGCCACCATCGCGCCGTTGTCGGTGCACAGGCCCGGACGCGGGACCCGGACGCGGATGCCGAGCTTGGTGGCGCGCTCCTCGGCGAGCACCCGAAGCCGGCTGTTGGCCGCGACCCCGCCGCCGATGATGATGTCCTCGATGCCTTCGGAAGAGGCTGCGTCGAGGGCCTTTCGCACCAGGACGTCGACCACGGCCTCCTGGAAGCTGGCTGCCACATCGGCAACCGGGACGGGCTCGCCGCTGCGCTCCTTGGCCTCGATCCAGCGGGCGACCGCGGTCTTGAGCCCGGAGAAGGAGAAGTCGAAGCGGTGTCGTTCCAGGTCGCGACGGGCGGTGAGGCCTCGGGGGAAGTCGATCGCGATAGAGCTGCCCGACGTAGCGGTCCGGTCGATCACCGGGCCGCCCGGGAAGCCGAGGCCGAGCAGGCGAGCGACCTTGTCGAAGGCCTCGCCCGCGGCGTCGTCGATGGTCGCGCCCATCGGGTCGACGCCCTCGGTGATGTCAGTGACCTTGAGCAGGCTGGAGTGGCCGCCGGAGACAAGCATGGCAACGCACGGCTCGGGAAGCGGACCGTGCTGCAGCTGGTCGACCGCGACGTGCGAAGCCAGGTGGTTGACCCCGTAGATCGGCTTGTCGAGCCCGAGGGCGAGCGCCTTGGCCGCCGCCACCCCGACCAGGAGGGCACCCGCGAGGCCCGGCCCCGAGGTGACGGCGATCGCGTCGACGTCGTGGAGCTTGATGCCCGACTCCTCGCAGGCACGCTCGATCGTCGGCACCATCGCCTCCAGGTGCGCGCGGCTGGCAACCTCCGGCACGACCCCGCCGAACCGGGCATGCTCCTCGACGCTGCTCGCCACCGCGTCTGCCAGCAGCGTGTGACCTCGCACCACCCCGATCCCCGTCTCATCGCACGACGTCTCGATTCCAAGGACCAAGGGCTCATCGGCGAGAGGACCAGCAGTCATAGGGGCATTCTGCCTTGCGGGCGCTGAGCAGTTGGAAAGCGGCGCCGCCAGCGAGCGGGTTCCGCCGGCAGCGGAAGGAATTTTCCTTCCGCTCGTCGGCCGTACGGCCACAGCGTCAGGGGCACAGCTTCAGGGGACCGCGTGATCCGGCGACCTCGGCACCGGAATACGTTCACCCTGCGGAAGGAATTTTCTTTCCACTGGCACCGCCCGACCCAAGATCAGACCCAGGATCAGACCCAAGATCAGTCGATCCTCCGGAAGGAATTTTCTTTCCGGCCAGAGATGAAGCCGTCGGCTGAGGGCAACGGCGGGTTGAGGGCAACGGCGGGTTGAGGGCAACGGCGGGTTGAGGGCAACGGCGGACTGGGGGCAATGGCTGTCAGGCCGCTGCAGCATCGCTCGGGAGCTCCGCCAACGACGTATACGCCGCGTCCCACAGGCGATGCGCGAGGCCTGCGTCGAGCGGCTCAGCTGCGCACAGACCATCCCACAGTCCGCGAAGTATCGCTTCCACTCCTGCCATCTCGAAGTCGGTGAGCTCGCGGCCGAGTACTGATCGAAACCAGAACCTCGCGTCACGCCACAGCTCACCTGCTGCTTGTCCGACTCCGTCGTCAGAACGGGCAAGCTCCTCAAAACCCAGCCATGCTCTCAGGAAGAACAGGTCATCTTCGTTCTCCGGCAGAAAGCCTGCCCAGCCGGTCGCATTCACCCGATCTGCGACCCGGGTCCAGAACGTGTCCGCGAACGCAGCGGCGGCGTGCGGCAGCATTCCCTGCGTCCCGCCGAACCACCGGTGCAACGTCGACACTCCCGTGTTCGCCTCCTCGGCGATCGTCTGGAGCGTGGGCGGGCGGAGCCCGCCGCGTCCGATCGTCCTGGCCAGAGCGAGGCCCGCTGTCTGCGAGTCGAAGGCGTTGCGTCTGAGGTGCATGACACCCATCGCAGCACAGAGCACCGACAGTTTGGGCTCCGTCAGCCTCGCTGCTCAGGCCGGAGCAACAAGATCGAAGGCCAGCACGATCCCCGTCGCCCCGTCGCGGTAGTAGCGCTCGCGGCGGTCGATCTCGACGAATCCAGCTTGGTGGTAGAACTCGATGGCCCCGGCGTTACCCTCGCGGACCTCGAGGAGAAGTCGCTCGGCTCCCTCGCTCCGAGCGAGATCGATCGACGCCGCGAGGAGCGACCCACCGATTCCGCGACGGCGCTGCTCCTCGGCCGTCGCGATCCGCTGGAGCTCGGCGATCTCGTAGACGACGCTCACCAGCGCATGACCGATGACCGTTCCCGCATCATCGACGGCGACGAGGATCCGAACTGTCGGCATCTTCCCGTCGATCGCCACCTGCAGGTACTCGGGTGTCCAGGCGTCGTCGGGGAACGCCTCGAGCTCGAGGCCGGCGATCGCGTCGACGTCGTCCGGGCCGGCCGGGCGTACGGTCACTGAGAGACCTTCTTCTGCACCTTTTTCTGGGCAGCCTGCTCCACCGCATCGGGCCGACGCAGGTAGAGCGGCTCGGGATCCATCAGCTCGACCTGCTCCTCGGCGACGGCCCGGGCCAGCCAACCGGCGGACGGCCGCACCGGGCCGAGCGGCGTCGGGAACGCGTCGGGATAGAGCAGCGCTCCCTCACCGACCACCGGCCCCGAGGTGGCGACCTCAGCGGGACGGGCGACGACAGGGCCCTCGAGGCGTACGCCGTCGGGGTCGTAGGAGGCCAGGTAGACCTCCTTGCGCCGCGCGTCCGTCGCCACGAAGAACGGCGCACCGATCCCGGAGGCAACGGCCTCCACCGCCAGCACGTCCAGCGTGCAGGCGGCATAGACCGGGATCTCCAGCGCGAACCCGAGGGTCCGGGCGGTGACCAGCCCGACCCGCAGGCCGGTGAACGGCCCGGGGCCGGCACCGACGGCGATGGCGGTCAGATCCTGGCGCACGATCCCGGCCTCGGCGAGGACGCCCGAGATCAGCGGCGCGAGCTGCTCACCATGCTTCATGGTGCGGTCGGAGACGACCTCGGCGACGACGTCGTCGCCATCGTGGAGCGCCACAGTCACCTGGGGCGTGGCGGTGTCAAAGGCGAGAAGCACAACTCACACCCTAGAGCGCGCTGAGGTCCACGCCGCGCCAGCGGGCCCCGACCGGGAGGATCTCCACACGCCGAGGATCCGCGCCGTCGGGCGCCTCGACCAGATCCAGCGGAGCCTCGTCGGCCTCGGCGCGTACGATCCGGATCTCCAACCGCGCCTCGGAGAGCCCCTCGGCCAGGCCCTCGCCCCACTCGACCACGGTCACCGCGTCGTCGAGATCGGTGTCGAGGTCGAGGTCGTCGAGCTCCTCGATCCCGCCGAGCCGATAGGCGTCGACGTGGACGAGCTCCGGACCGCCGACCGTGGAGGGATGCACCCGGGCGATGACGAAGGTCGGCGACGTGATCTCGCCGCGCACCCCGAGCCCCGCCCCGAGGCCCTTGGTGAACGTGGTCTTGCCGGCGCCGAGGCCGCCGGAGAGGACGAGTACGTCACCGGCGGCGACCAGCCCGGCCACCCGCCGACCGAGCTCCGTCATCGCGTCGGCGTCGAGCGCCTCGACGACGTACTCGTTCAGCTGTCGATGCAGCCGCACCGCCGGCGACTCGCGCGAGACCTCGCGAAAACCCTGGCGAACCCAGAACCGCAACGTCTCCGGGAGCTCCTCGCGAGCGATCACCGCGAGATCGTCGAAACCCTCCGCACGCGCGACCCCGGCGGCGTACGTCACCATCTTGTGCGCGACCCCATGACCTTGCTGATCAGGCAGAACAGCGAATCGACGCAGCCACAGGGTCGAGTCCGCAGGATCCATGACGACAGCCCCGACGGCGACCCCGTCCAACCGCGCCACCACTCCGCCGAAGCCGGAGAGGCGCTCCTTCATCGACCCCTCGGTCTCCCCGAGCGCGTCCGCGGGCGGATCCAGCGGCGGGCGGGCCGAGAAGGCCGCCCGGACGATACCGAGCACCTCGGTCGCGGCCTCCGGCCCGACCCGCTCGAAGACGAGCGTCATGCCGAGGCCGCATCCCGGGTGGCCGAGGCGAGCAGCTGGTCGAGCTCGGCGTTGACCTGACCGTGCCGCTCGAGGATGACCATGTGGCCGGCCTTCTCACACTCGACCAGCCGGGAGCCCGGGATGTAGGAGTGCAGCTTGCGGCTGTGGCCGATCGAGGTCAGCCGGTCGGCGGTGCCGCAGATGATCGTGGTCGGCACCCGGCCGAGCGTGGCGATCGACTCGAACTTGTCCAGCGCACGGAAGCTCGGGAAGAACTCCGCGACGACCTCGAACGGTGTCTGCGAGAGCAGTCCGTCCACGAATTCGACGTACGTCTCAGGCACCTCGTCCCCGAAGGCGAACACGTCGGTGAAGACGGTCGCCACCGCCGACCCCATGACACGGAACCGGTCGACGACCCCGTGTCCCCGAGCCAGCGTCCGCATGGTGCTGTTGGCGATCCCGCCGGACAGCTTGGCCGGGAGCACCGGGATCAGCAGCCGGCTCGGGTCGAGACCACCGGCGGTCGTCGAGATCAGGGCGGTGCCGATGATGCGGCCACCCTCGTCGTACGGCGCGAACAGCTCGGGGTGGTCCTCGGCGAGCGCGGCGATCGTCATCCCGCCCATCGAATGGCCGACCAGGATCACCGGGCCCTCAGGCACGACCGCGTCCAGCACCCGGAGCAGGTCGTCACCGAGCTGGTCGATGGTGGCGTTGCCCAGCGAGGAGCGGCCGCTGCGGCCGTGGCTGCGCTGGTCGAAGAAGACCGACCGCACCAGACCCCGGTAGGCGGCGCGCTGGAAGTGCCAGCAGTCGAGGTTGAGGCAGTAGCCGTGCACGAAGACCAGCGTCACCTCGTTCGCCGCACCGGGATGCGTGTGAGCCGGGTCGACCTCGTCGACCTCGACATGAAGAGGTACGCCGTCGGAGGTCACCACGGTGACCGGGCAGGACCGCAGCGTACCGAGCGGGGTCCGGTCCTCGGGGCGTTCCTCGATCGCGCGGCGGCGCTTCCTGACCACCACCGCGCCGCGGGCCGCGGCAGCGACCGCAGCCGCTCCCAGAGTCCCTGCCGCGATCTGGCCGATCCGTGCTGCGATGCTGCTCATCTGTCGCCTCCCTGCTCGGTGTCGACGTCTGTGTCAACATAACGGCGCTTCATCCGTCCTCCGATTCTGGTGACGACCTCGTAGGCGATGGTCTCGCTCGCCTCGGCCCAGTCCTGGGCGGTCGGCTCGCCATCGGCACCTGTGCCCCACAGGACCACCTCGGCACCGGGTTCGACCGAAGCCTCCCCGAGATCGACGACGATCTGGTCCATGCAGACGGTGCCGCGCACCGGGTACCGGGCTCCGTCGATCCACACCTCGGCGCGGTTCCCGGCACGACGCTGGATGCCCTCGGCGTAGCCGACCGGGACCAGCCCCACCGTCGTCGGTTCCTCGGCCACCCAGGTGTGGTTGTAGGAGACACCCGCACCGGCCTCGATCGGCTTCACCAGCGCCAGCTCGGCCCGCACGGTCATCGCCGGGACGAGTCCGAGCTCGGCCCACGGCGATCCCTCGACGCCGGGCGCCGGGTCGATGCCGTACGTCGCGATCCCGACCCGCACCATGTCGAGCCGCGCGCTGGGGCGAAGCAGCGCTCCCGCCGAGTTGGCGAGGTGGCGCACCTCGGGCCGGAGACCGGCCTCCTCGGCGACGGCGAGCGCCTCGCCGAAGACCTTCTCCTGAAGGGCGGAGGCCGGATCGGCGGTGTTCTCGCTGGCGCTGAAGTGCGACCAGATCCCGGTGACCCGGATCGCTCCCTCGGCCTCCAGGATGCGCGCCAGCCCGACCAGCTTCGACCAGTCGGCGAACGCCGCGCCGCCCCGGGAGAGTCCGGTGTCGACCTTGAGCTGCACCCGCGGCGTTCGGCCCAGGGTGTCGCCGGCGGCGGCGTACTTCTCCAGGTCGGCGATCGTGTAGGCGGTGACGTCGATGCCCGCGGCCACGAGCTCCTCGGCGGGCTCGCTGGGCATGATCAGCCAGGCCAGCAGCCGGCCCTCGTCGCCGGCCGCGCGCAGCGCGAGCGCCTCGTCGGCCGAGGCCACGCCGAGCCAGTCGGCGCCGCCTTCGCGGGCGGCCCGCCCGGCCTCGACCAGGCCGTGCCCGTAGCCGTCGGCCTTGACCACCGTCATGATCGGCGTTCGCAGGTGCTCCCGCAGCCGCGAGACGTTGTGTCGGATCGCGGCGAGGTCGATGACGATCTCGGCTCGCCGAAGCGGAGCCCGAGGCGCTGGGCTCGGTGACATGGTGTCAAGGATAGTTGTTGCTAACTCGAGACAGCAGGAAGGGATCGGATAACGGCGGGTATCGCCGCGGCCACGCCGCTCGCGGTCACCGGCCCACCCGCGCTCGCGAGAGTGGCTGCGGTCCCGTGCAGCCAGGCCCCGGCAGACGCGGCGTCGATGGGCGCGAGCCCGGCCGCGAGCAGCGACCCGATCAGCCCGCCGAGCACGTCCCCCGAGCCAGCAGTGGCCAGCCAGGAGGTGCCCGTGGTGTTGACCCGTACCGGCGTGTCGGGGTCAGGTGAGGCGATCGTGGTGCGCCGCCCCTTGAGCAGCACCACCGCATCGAACCGCTTGGCCGCGAGCCGTGCGTAGTGCAGCGGACGAGCCTCGACGTCGCCGCGATCCTCTCGGATCAGTGCCGCGAGCTCGCCGGCGTGCGGAGTCAGGATCGCGGGCACCCCGAGCGGCCCGTTCAGCGCGCGCAGGCTGTCGGCGTCGATGACCAGAGGTACGCCGCTCGCCCGGGCGAACGCGAGCGCGCTGTTGGCGCCGTCGGCGCTGCCGGAGCCGACCACCCACGCCTGTGCCTGGCCGTCGCCGACGACCTCCGGGTTGTGCCGCTTGACCCATTCCGAGGCGGTGCCGACGTAGCGGACCATCCCGGCCAGTCCGGTGTTGGCGCCGGAGACGGCCAGCAGCGCGGCACCGGGATAGGTGGCGCTGCCGACGCGAAGACCGACCACGCCGCGGGTGTACTTGTGCCCGTCCGGCGCGGGACGCGGCACCAGGTCCGCCACGTCGGCGGCCTCGAGGCTCTCGATCACCGGCTTCGGGAGCCGGAGGCCGATGTCGACCAGCTGCACCGTTCCGCACGCCGAGGCGGCCGGGTCGAGCAGATGACACGGCTTGTGGGATCCGAAGGTGACCGTCAGATCAGCGGTCACATGCGCACCGTCGATCTCGCCGGTGTCGACGCAGACCCCGCTCGGTGTGTCCACGGACACCACCGGAACCCCGGCCAGCATTGCCAGCGCCTCCTCGGCATCCGGCCGCAGCCCGGGCTTCCCGCCGATCCCGACGATCCCGTCCACGACGACCGAAGGTTGTGAACCTGAGAGTGACCTATAGCCCTCGCTGAGCTTCACAACCCCGCCACCAGCGGCCCGCAGCGCGGCGACCCCACCCGAATGCGCGCGATCCGCCAGCAACCACGCCTCGACCTGTACGCCACGGCGGGCAAGGATCGCCCCGGCGTACAACGCGTCTCCGCCGTTGTCACCGCTCCCGACCAGGAGCACGACGCGCTTGCCGTAGACCCCGCCGAGACCCCGCCCGCGAAGATGGCCGATGACCGCGTAGGCCAGCCCGGCCGCCGCACGCTGCATCAGGGCACCTTCTGGCAGGCTCGCCATCAAGGCCTTCTCTGCCGCTCTGACCTGCTCAACCGAGTGCGCACGCCGCATGGTCCAAGCCTACGCGCTGGGGTGCTGGGGAGATCGGGCCGAAGGTTCGAACAGGCCCGGTCAGTCCTCCAGGACGACCATCGCCGAGGCGATGCCGGCGTCGTGGGAGAGCGAGAGGTGGACGGTGGCGACGCCGAGCTTCGTGGCATGCGCCAGCACGGTCCCGCGGAGCTCGAAGCGCGGCTGGCCCGAGGACTCCGAGATCACCTCGGCGTCGTGCCACTCCATCCCCTGCGGCGCGCCGAGCGCCTTGGCGAGCGCCTCCTTCGCGGCGAACCGGGCCGCCAGCGAGGCCATCGGCTTCGTCGCCTCGGCGGGCGTGAACAGACGCTCGCGCAGCCGCGGCGTACGCTCCAGCGACTCTTCGAAGCGCTCCAGGTCGCAGACGTCGATCCCGACTCCGAGGACAGCCATCAGTGGACCGCCGTCACTCGACCGTGACGGACTTGGCGAGGTTGCGCGGCTGGTCGACGTCGTAGCCGAGCTCGGTGGCGAGCTGGCAGGCGAAGAGCTGCATCGGCACGACCGCGACGAGCGGCTGCAGGAGCACCGGCACCTTGGGCAGCCGGATGATCGTGTCGGAGACCGAGTCGACCGAGTCGTCGCCCTCCTCGACCAGTGCGATCGTGCGGGCGCCGCGAGCGCGTACCTCCATGATCCCCGAGCGCATCTTGTCGTGCAGGAAGTCGCGGCCGCGCGGCGGCACGATGCACCAGATCGGCAGGCCCTCCTCGACCAGCGCGATCGGACCGTGCTTGAGCTCGCCGGCGGCGAACCCCTCGGCGTGCAGGTAGGCGAGCTCCTTGAGCTTCAGCGCGCCCTCGAGCGCCACCGGATAGCCGGCGTGGCGGCCCAGGAACAGGAAGGCGCGGCGATCGGCGTACTCACGCGCGAGCTCGTAGACCTGCGGTGCGGTCTCCAGCACCTTCGCCACGGCATCAGGCATCGCCTCGAGCTGCGTCATCACGCCGTCGATCTCGTCGCCGTACATCGTGCCCTTGACCTGGGCCAGGTAGAGCGCGAGCAGGTAGCAGGCGACCAGCTGGGTGACGTACCCCTTGGTCGAGGCGACGCCGATCTCCGGGCCGGCGTGGGTGTAGATGACCGCGTCGGACTCGCGCGGGATCGTGGAGCCGTTGGTGTTGCAGATCGCCAGCACCTTCGAGCGCTGCGAGCGCGCGTGCCGGATCGCCTGCAGCGTGTCGGCGGTCTCGCCGGACTGCGAGATCGCCACCACCAGGGTGGAGTTGTCGAGGATCGGGTCGCGGTAGCGGAACTCGGAGGCCAGCTCGACCTCGACCGAGATCCGACACCAGTGCTCGATGGCGTACTTCGCGACCATGCCCGCGTAGAACGACGTCCCCGCGGCGATGATGATGATCTTGGTGACCTCGCGCAGCTCGTCGTCGTCGAGCCGCATCTCGTCGAGATGGAGCGACCCCGAAGGCGTACGCCGTCCCAGCAGCGAGTCCGCGACGGCACGAGGCTGCTCGAGGATCTCCTTGCGCATGAACCAGTCGTGGCCGTCCTTCTCGGCGGCGGCCAGGTCCCAGTCGACGTGGAAGCGGCGGCCCTCGGCGGGGGTGCCGTCGAAGTTGGTGACCGTGGCACCGGACCGGGTGATCGTGACGACCTGGTCCTGGTCGAGCTCCATCGCCTCGCGGGTGTGCTCGATGAAGGCGGCGACGTCGGAGCCGAGGAACGACTCCCCCTCGCCCAGGCCGACCACGAGCGGGCTGTTGCGGCGCGCGGCGACGACCCGGTCGGGGTCGGAGGCGTCGATCGCGACGAAGGTGAAGGCGCCTTCGAGGATCGAGCAGACCTTCTGCATCGCGACGGTCAGGTCGGCCCCGCCGACGACCTCGCGCTCGAGCAGATGAGCGGCCACCTCGGTGTCGGTCTGCGAGCTGAACTCGTGGCCCTCGGTCTCCAGCTCGGCACGCAGCTCGGCGAAGTTCTCGATGATCCCGTTGTGCACGACCGCGACCCGGCCGGTGCGGCCGACGTGCGGGTGGGCGTTGCCGTCGGTCGGACCGCCGTGGGTCGCCCAGCGGGTGTGGCCGATCCCGGTCGTCGACGCCGGCAACGGCGTGCCCGCGATCGCCTTCTCCAGGTTGGCGAGCTTGCCGGCCCTCTTGTCCACCGCCAGGGCCCCGTCAGCCGAGATCAGCGCGATCCCGGCCGAGTCGTAGCCGCGGTACTCCAACCGCCGCAGGCCATCGATCACGACGTCCTGCGCCGACCGGTCTCCGACGTACCCAACGATGCCGCACATGGCGGATGATCCTACGGCTCTCGTGGACCCCAGCAGGAAGCGGCGGCGCATGTGCGTAACAATCGTTGCCATGTCACACCCCGCGCCACACGGCGACGACCGCGGCTCTTCGCCCTACGTCGAGCTCGACCGAAGCGCGTGGGCAGAGCTCGCGACCGAGACCGAGAGTCCGCTGACCGAGGCCGAGATCGAGTCTCTGCGGGGCCTGGGCGACCAGATCGACCTCAAGGAGGTCGAGGAGGTCTACCTGCCGCTGAGCCGGCTGTTGAGCCTCTACGTGAGCGCCTCGGACAGGCTCCATGACCAGCAGGAGCTGTTCCTCGGCAAGACGATGCCGGAGCGTACGCCGTTCGTCATCGGCGTCGCCGGATCCGTCGCCGTCGGCAAGTCGACCACGGCTCGTGTGCTCCAGCAGATGCTCGCCCACTGGCCCGAGCACCCCAACGTCGCCCTGGTGACCACCGACGGGTTCCTCTACCCCAACGCCGAGCTCGAGCGTCGCGGCCTGATGGAGCGCAAGGGCTTCCCGGAGTCGTACGACCGCAAGGCCCTGCTCCGCTTCCTCGTCGACCTCAAGTCGGGTGAGGACGAGGTGCGCGCGCCGATCTACTCACACCTGACCTACGACGTCACCGACCAGACCGTGCTGGTCAAGAAGCCCGACATCGTCATCCTCGAGGGCCTCAACGTCCTGCAGCCCTCCCGGGTCCGCGCCGACGGCACCATCTCGCTGGCGCTCTCGGACTTCTTCGACTTCTCCGTCTACGTCGACGCGGGGTCGCGCGACATCAAGCAGTGGTACGTCGACCGCTTCCTGCGGCTGCGCGAGACCGCCTTCCGCGACCCGTCGTCCTACTTCACGAAATATGCGGCCCTGAGCCACGACGAGGCCATCACCCGCGCGACCGAGATCTGGAACGAGATCAACGGTCCCAACCTCCGCGAGAACGTCCTCCCCACCCGCTCCCGCGCCACCCTCGTCCTCCGCAAGGACAGCGACCACTCCGTCCGCTACGTGCGGCTCCGAAAGATCTGACGCCGAGTCGGCTCATCCTGACCGAAAACCACGCCGAGTCGGCTCGTCTTGACGAGCCGACTCGGCAACGGGTGTGACGGGAGGGGTCAGAGAGCCAGGCGGGAACGGACCACGTCCGCGAGCCGCTCGGCACACGCCTCGGCCTCGTGATGCGTGGGGGCCTCGACCATGACGCGTACGAGGTTCTCGGTGCCGGAGGGACGCAGCAGGATCCGCCCGGAGCCGGCCATGGCCGTCTCCTCGGCGGCCACGGCCTCGAGGAGGCCGTCGTCGGTCTTGCAGCGGGCCTTGTCGACGCCCTTGACGTTGAGCAGGACCTGCGGGAGGCGGGTGACGACGGAGGCGAGGTCGGCGAGGGTGCGCCCGGTGAGGGTCATCCGCTGCAGGACGTGCAGCGCGGTGAGGATGCCGTCGCCGGTGGTAGCGTGCTCGCTCATGATGATGTGGCCGGACTGCTCGCCACCGATGGCGTAGCCGCCCCAGCGCATCTCCTCGAGCACGTAGCGGTCGCCCACGGCGGTCTGCTTCACATGGACGCCGGCGGCGTCCATCGCCTTGACGAAGCCGAGGTTGCTCATCACGGTGACGACCACGGTGTCGTCGGGGAGGCGGCCGGCGTCGTGGAGCCCGAGTGCGAGGATCGCGATGAGCTGGTCGCCGTCGACCAGGTTGCCCTCACCGTCGACGGCCAGGCAGCGGTCGGCGTCGCCGTCCCAGGCGAACCCGACGTCGGCGCCGTGCTCGAGGACCGCCTTCTGGAGCATCTCCGGGTGGGTCGAACCGACCCCGTCGTTGATCGAGAGGCCGTCGTTGACGTCGTTGATCGCGATCACCTTCGCCCCGGCCTGGTCCAGGGCCAGCGGGCCCGCGGCGGCGGCCGCGCCGTTGGCGCAGTCGACGACGACGGTCAGCCCGTCGAGGCGGCGCTCCAGCGTGGAGATCAGGTGGGCTGCGTACGTCTCCACGGGGTTCTCGTGGGTCGAGATCCGGCCCACCGACGCGCCGGTGGGGCGGTCCCAGGGCTCGTCGAGGTGTGCCTCGATCCGGTCCTCGAGCACGTCGTCGAGCTTGTGCCCGCCGCGCTGGAGGAACTTGATGCCGTTGTCGGGCATCGGGTTGTGCGAGGCCGAGATGACCACGCCGAGGTCGGCCTGCAGGGCCGCGGTGAGGTAGGCGACCCCGGGCGTCGGCAGCACGCCGACGTCGATCACGTCGCAACCGGCCGAGGCCAGACCACCGGCAACCGTCGCCTGCAGGAACTGCCCGGAGACGCGCGAGTCGTTGCCGACCACCGCCAGCGGCTTGCGTCCGCTGCCGGAGCCGCGCAGCTCCTCGGTCAGGACCAGTGCCGCCGATGTCGCCAGGTTCTGGGCGAGCGAGGCGGTGAGGATCTCGCCGTTCGCGAGACCGCGAACTCCGTCAGTGCCGAAAAGGCGTGCCACGTCCGTGTGACCTTCTTTCGTACGTCGGCCCCCGCCCGAAAAATGTGTTGGGGTGCCTCGGCGAGCCGAGGCACCCCAACAATGCTAGGCGATCTGCAGGGCGATCAGCGCTTGCTGAACTGCGAGGCCTTGCGGGCCTTCTTGAGACCGGCCTTCTTCCGCTCCACGACGCGGGCGTCGCGGGTCAGCAGACCGGCCTTCTTCAGGGTCGGGCGGTTGGCCTCTTCGTCAACGATGTTGAGCGAGCGGGCCACGCCGAGACGCAGCGCGCCGGCCTGACCGGCGATGCCGCCGCCGTCGATACGGGCGATCACGTCGAAGCGGCCCTCGAGCTGCAGCGCGGCGAACGGCTCGTTCGCGATCTGCTGGTGCAGCTTGTTGGGGAAGTAGTCCTCGATGGTGCGACCGTTGATGGTCCACTCGCCGGTGCCCGGGACGATCCGGACGCGGGCCACGGACTCCTTGCGGCGGCCCGTGGCGGCAGCCGGGGCGATGGTCGCCGGGCGCTCGGGGGTGTCGGCGGACGGGGCGCTCTCGGAGGTGTACGCGAGGCCCTGCTCGTCGGTCTCGAAGGTCTCCTCGACCTCTACGGTGTTCTCAGTCATGTCCTGGTCCTGGCTCACTGGGCGATCTGCTTGATCTCGAACGGAACGGCCTGCTGCGCGGCGTGCGGGTGCGTCGGACCGGAGTAGACCTTGAGCTTCTTGAGCATCTGGCGGCCGAGCTTGTTCTTCGGCAGCATGCCCCACACAGCGGACTCGATCGCCTTGCGGGCGTCCTTCTCGAGGATCTCGCCGATCGGGGTCGCGGTCAGACCACCCGGGTAGCCGGAGTGGCGGTAAGCCAGCTTGGTCTTGGCCTTGTTGCCGGAGAGGGAGACCTTCTCGGCGTTGATGACGATGACGAAGTCGCCGGTGTCCGCGTTGGGCGCGAAGATCGCCTTGTGCTTGCCGCGGAGGAGCTCAGCGGCCTGGACCGCGAGGCGGCCGAGACGGACGTCGGTCGCGTCGATCACGAGCCAGGCGCGCTCGATGTCGCCCGGCTTGGGAGCGTAAGTACGCACGTGTGCCTTCTTAGTTCGTTGGACCCGGCGCACGGATGCGCACCGGGATGGTGCTGCGTGGCTTCTGACGAACACGGCCCGGCTTGCCCTACCACGGGGGTAGTCATCCGGATCTGCGTCCCTGACCGTGCGAATGGCCAGGACGCGGCAGGAGTCACGACCGCACAAGGTTACGAGCCCCCGCACGACAGAGACAAATCAAGACGTACGCCGCCGGTCGGGGAGCCGGGCGGCGTACGCGATCTTGGGGTTGGTCAGCTCGACTGACCCTGGGACTGCCCGTCGGACTGGTCCTGTGGCTGGCCGAAGCCACCGGGGCCACCGCCGTCCTGGCCGAAGTCGGGCCGCTGACCACCGTCGGGCATCTGCCCGCCGTCCGGCGGCTGGCCGTACGGCGTCTGACCGCCGCCGCGCTGACCGAACTCCCGCTGGCCCTGGTCGGAGCCACCGTCGACGACCGCGGCGACTCCCGCGGCGACGCCACCGCCGATGACGAGACCGGCGGCCGCGGCGACCGCGACGCTCTTCCAGCCGAAGACCCGCTCGGAGAGCTTCTTCTTCGGAGCGGCCTGCTCGACAGCGGCCTGCTCGACAGCAGCCTCCTCGACCGGTGGCTGCACCGGCTCGGGAGCCTCGTCGTCCTTACTCTGGTCGCTCATGTTTCCAGAGTCCGCCCGGCACCTGTGGTGAGGCTGTGCCAGGCCTTTGACTTCGGTGAGAACAAAGACGTACGCCGCCGGGACAGCGCCCGGCGGCGTACGTCTTCTGCGGTTCGTTCCCTCAGCTACTGGTCGGCGCCGACCTCACCCTCGGGGGCGAACGCGTCCTCGTCGAGCTGGGCCGAGTCGGGGCCTTCGCCCCGCTCCTGCGGCTGCCCGGTGACCGGCTTCTGGTCCGGGGCCTCGCCGCCACCGAGGAAGACGGCACCGACGGCACCGCCCGCCAGGAGGCCGAGCAGCAGCGCACCGGCGGCGACGACGATCAGGACCTTCGTGCTGAAGGTCCGCGCATCGATCGCGGTCACGCGAGCACCCGGTACTGGATGCCGACCGAGTACTTCCACACGTCGTAGCGCGAGCCCGACTGGAGACCCGTGGCCCACCAGAGCGACGGGCAGTACTGGGTGGACTTGCGGTCGGCGACCAGGGCGTTCGGCGAGGAGACCGAGGCCATCGTCTTCCACTTCACCGAGTTGCCGAACTGGTGGCGCTGGGCCAGCGTCCAGGCACCAGAGGTCTGCGGCTTATAGACGTGGGTCACCAGGTAGACGTTCTTGGTGTAGCCCTTCGGCCGGCCGCCGTAGTGCTTCATCGTGAGGTTGCGGTAGTTCCCGTCGACGGACCGGGGCAGGCAGGTGACGCTGTCGGTGAGCACCCGCGACTTGGCGCTGTCGCCGCCGTTGCACTTGACGTTCGAGCGGAAGCCGCGCGACCCCGCCCAGTCGCTGCGAGCCGGCGCCTTGAGGGTGGAGCAGGAGCCGACGTACTTGTAGTTGAGGGCGTCCTTGGCGGTGACCTTCTTGGAGTAGGTCTTCCAGGTGAGCTTCTTGGCCGATGCGGCGACCGAGATCTGGGCGTTGGTGGCGTTGCCGGCCTTGTCCTTGGTCTCGACGCGGATGTAGTAGGTGCCCGAGACCCGGGTGCCGGCGTTGTTGTAGCCGTTCCACACGTACGAGGTGGTGCCGCTGAAGCTCGAGGAGGAGCCCAGGGTGCGGACCAGGGTGCCGCCGGAGGTGACGACCTTGGCGGTGAAGCCGACGGTCTCGTTCACGGTGAACTTCGCCGTGACGGTGTCGCGGTAGCCGTCCTTGTAGGGGTAGAAGGTGGTCAGGCTGCGGCTCAGGGTGACGACCGGCTTGGTGGCGTCGACCGCGCCGAGGTCGGCGGTGACCGGGTCGGTCGCGCCACCCTCACCCTCGACGAACGCGGTGATCCGATAGGTGTCGGTCGCGGTCGGCATCGTCGCCTGGACCGTCCCGACGCCGTCGGCGTCGAGCGTGATCGGCGCGGACTGCGGGCCGTTCGGCGAGGTGCCGTTCGAGCCGGTGATCGTCCAGTTGGCCGTCGGGTTGGCCCCGAGCGCCTCGACGTTCTCCACGTCGTACGTCACCGGGAACGTCGCGCCCCCGGCCGGGGTCGTGGCGGGGACGGTGATCACGACGGTGGTCACCACGGCGGCGGTCGACTCCTCGGCCTCGGCGCCGGGGTCCGTCTCGGACTCCGTCCCGGTCTCGGGCTCGGCCGCGGGGTCCGGCTCCGTCACGGTTCCCGTCTCGGTTCCCGTCTCGGCCTCCGTTCCGGTCTCTGCCTCGGGCTGCGCCGGTTCGGTGGTGGCCGTCTCCGACGGCTCCGTGGTGGTCGACGGGGTCTCCGTCGCGAAAGCCGGCACTGCCGGCACGATCAGGGCGACGGCAGCAGCCGCCACCAGTGCGCGGATGCGCATCTGTGGTTCGCTGCCAGAGAACGCGAGGCGGACGGACGGAACCTATACCCCCGGATGCACCGTCTGCACCGGGATTTGCTGTCGCGTTACCGACCTGGCGACAACGATGAGACATCTGGCGTAGCCTGATCGTAGGATTGTCTGACAATCAGATGATCCTGCTCAGATCACCGAGAACGCCCCACGAGATGGAGGAGTGCGATGACCCTGCTCAACGAGGCTCAGGCCACCGCTGCGACCAGCCTGACCCCCACTGCCTTCGCGGCCGCCGAGGCGCACTCCGCGCACAACTACCACCCCCTCGAGGTGGTGATCAGCCACGCCGAGGGCGCCTGGGTGACCGACGTCGACGGTCGCCGCTGCCTCGACATGCTGGCCGGCTACAGCGCGCTGAACTTCGGTCACGGCCACCCGGCCCTGCTGTCCGCCGCCCGTGAGCAGCTCGACAAGGTCACCCTGACCTCGCGCGCGTTCGTGCACGACCAGTTCGCCGAGTTCACCGCCCGCCTCGCCGCGATGTGCGGCAAGGACATGGTGCTGCCGATGAACACCGGCGCCGAGGCGGTCGAGACCGCGATCAAGGTCGCGCGCAAGTGGGGCTACGACGTCAAGGGCGTGCCCGCCGACCGGGCCGAGATCATCGTGATGGCCGGCAACTTCCACGGCCGCACCACCACGATCGTCGGCTTCTCCGACGACGCCGACGCGCGCGACGGCTTCGGCCCGTTCGCCCCCGGCTTCGTGATGGTTCCGTACGCCGACCTCGCCGCGATCGAGGCCGCCATCACCCCCAACACGGTGGCCGTCCTGGTCGAGCCGATCCAGGGTGAGTCCGGCGTCGTCATCCCCGGCGACGACTTCCTGATCGGGCTGCGCGAGCTCTGCACCCGCGAGAACGTGCTCTTCGCCGCCGACGAGATCCAGGCCGGTCTGGGCCGCACCGGCTACACCTTCGCCTGCGACCACGCCGGCGTGAAGCCGGACATGTACATCCTCGGCAAGGCCCTCGGCGGCGGCATCGTCCCCGTCTCCGCCGTGGTCGCCGACCGCGACGTCCTCGGTGTCATCGGCCCCGGCCAGCACGGCTCCACCTTCGGTGGCAACCCGCTCGCCTGCGCCGTCGGCACCGCCGTCATCGAGCTGCTCGAGACCGGCGAGTTCCAGGCCCGCGCCGAGGCGCTCGGCCAGGTCCTGCGCGACCGGCTCCTGGCGATGGTCGGCAAGGCGCCCAACAAGGGAATCGTCGGGTTCCGCTCCCGCGGTCTGTGGGCCGGCGTCGACATCGACCCCGCCGTCGGCACCGGTCGCGAGATCTGCGAGCGCCTCCTGGCCCTCGGCGTACTCGCCAAGGACACCCACGGCTCCACCATCCGCCTCGCGCCGCCCCTCGTGATCGCCGAGAACGACCTCCACTGGGCCCTCGACCAGCTCGAGGCGGCCGTCTCCGCCTGACCCCGGCGAGCCTGTAGTTCTGGCAGGCCGAATCTGTAGTTGTGGGCGACGAAACTCAACTTTCGTCGCCCACAACTGCCATCTCGGCTGTTTCGCCGTGCCGGGGTCAGTCGACCTCGGCGAGGTCGGCGATGAGCTCGTCCGCCGCGGCGTTGGACAGCTCCTGCAGCCCGCGGAACAGCTCGGTGCAGGACTGCGTATGCTGGTCCGGCGTCATCGTGACCCGGTCCAGGTCGCCGTTGGCCAGGACCTGGTTGACCGCCCGTTGCGCGGGAACCCCGACGGCCCCGTTGCTGGCAGTGTTCTTGGTGATCTGGTCGAGGGAGTCACGCTGAGGTTCCGAGCTCGACGAGTAGAGCGCCGAGAGCGACAGGCGCCACTCAGCCTCGGCCCGAGCAAGCTCGGCGAACTCCTGCTTGCTGAGAGCATCCGCGCCCGCAGCGCCCGAATACTGCATGGCCTCACGCTTGGAGAGTGCCGTCATCATGATGTACCGCTGCGCGCCGAGCGACCGGAAGGCCGGGCCCAGGTGGCCGAGCGCCTCGATCTCGTCGTCGATCTCGGCGTCACCGACATACGGCACGAGCGTCGAGATCGCGAGGAGGTCGTCGGAGAGCGCCGAGTAGGCCAGCGCTCCCTGCATAAGGGTCTCCTTCGTACGGACCTTGGATCGCGTCTCCGGTAAGGCGGCCAACGACTGCTGGATCTCAGAGGCGAGATCAGCAAGCTCCTGGTCCCCGCCGTCGATCTGCTCCACCTTCTCGGTCCAGGTCACGACGGCCTCGTCGGTCTTCTCCTGGATCGGCTTCATCACCACGTCAGGGACGTCCGCGAGGGCGGCGTCGCGCTCGAAGATCAGGTTGATCGCCAGGCCGAACGTGCTGGGCAGCGCCTGCGCGACCGACTCCGCCCGGCGCACCGACGAGGAAGATGTGGAGGTCGGGGAAACGGCCGGGTCGGTGGCCCGATCCGCAACGAGAGGCCGCAGCGCGACCCCGGCGATGCCGATGATCCCGACCGCCAGCACGGTCCCGGCGGTGGCGAGCATTCGGGCCCGGCGCACACGGCGGCGGCCGCGGCGTACGTCCTCGGAAGGGTCCGAGGGTGGGACCGGAGCGGTGGCGCCGATGCGGTAGAGGCGCTCGCGCAGCAGCGTGTCGTCGTCGAAGGTGTTCATCGCCGGCCTCCTCGGGCAGCATCGGGGGCAACGTCGGGGGCAGCGAGGCCAGGACGGAGGGCGCGGCGCAGGCCGGCCAGGGCGGCCGAGGTCTGGCTCTTGACCGTCCCGCTGCTGATGCCGAGGTCGGCGGCAGTCTCCTCGACCGACAGGCCCCAGTAGTGCCGGAGCACGACAACCCGGCGCTGACCTGCGGGAAGGGACCGCAGCGCGGTCCAGAGCTCGTCGAGGTCCTCGGTGCCGAGACCGACCGGCGCCGGTCGGTCCGAGATCTCACCGGCGCGCTCGCGCCGCCACGGGCGGCGGCCCTCGTCCAGGTGGCTGTTGACCAGCACGCGGCGTACGTAGGCATCGACGCTGTCGGCCTTCTGCACCCGTCGCCACGCCGCGTACACCTTCGACAGCGTCAGCTGCACGATGTCTTCGGCGCGATGCTCGTCGCCGCACAGCAGGTAGGCCGCGCGGTACAGGTGCGCGCGTCTCTCCCTGACGTAGGCGGTGAACTCCTCGTCCCTGCTCAACGTCTCTCCTCCTCCGATTCCGACCCCCGACGCCCTATTGACGTAGCCGGAACCGGATCGGTTGGGCCTCGCCGCCCCTGTAACACGTCGTTCGTAGGACTGTTCGCCCTATCGGAACGACCGGATAGATCTACGAACGACGTGTTACAGCTCGCCAGACGGCAGCATCTGCAGCAATACCGGCAACGACCCTGCCAGCACCCCCAGCAGATCCTCGCGTGAGAACCCCGCAGGATCGGCCTTCCACGAGAGCACCAGTTCCTCGGACATCGCCTGCCACCCGCGCACCAACAGGCGCGCGGCCGGGGAGTCGGGCACGAAGGAGGGAGCGGCCTCGAAGATCCGCGCGCCCAGCGCACCGAAGGCCTCGTCGTAGATCTCGCGCAGGACCGGGTCGCTGGCCGCGCCGCGGACCATCGAGACGTACCCCTCGTAGTTGGCGTCGACGAAGTCCACATAGGCGGTCATCGAGGCCAGCAGGCGCTCCACGGGCTCCCCCGTCGAGGGCGGGGCGGTCTGGGCGACGAGGGCGTCGGCGGCTCGGCGCACGACCGCCTCACGGAAGGCCATCTTGTCGCCGAAGTAGTGGTAGAGCAGCCCGCGCGAGATGCCGGCCTCACGCGCCACCAGATCGATGGAGATCTCATCGAGGGAGTGGTGCGCGAAGAGGCGAATGCCCAGGTCGAGCAGCTGCTCACGGCGCTGCTCGGGCGTCAGTCTCGTCCGTCGGCTCATGCTGACGATTCTATTGACACCCGTTCAATAAGCAAGACATACTCGAAGTATGACCACTGCTGACCTCACCCCTGTCGACCACCTGATCGTCGGTGCCGGCTTCGGAGGCCTGTGCGCGGCGATCAAGCTCGAGGAGGACGGCGAGCGCGACTTCGTCGTCATCGAGAAGGGCTCTGGCGTCGGCGGCACCTGGCGCGACAACACCTACCCCGGCGCCGCCTGCGACGTCCCCAGCCAGCTCTACAGCTACTCCTTCGCGCTCAACCCCGACTGGTCGATGAGCTTCTCGCCGCAGCCGGAGATCGAGGCGTACATCAACAAGGTCGCCGAGAAGTCCGGCACCTTGGACCGCTTCGTCTTCGACACCGCGATGACCGCCGCGACCTGGGACGAGAGCCGGCAGCGCTGGCTCGTCGAGACCGAGGGAAAGAACGGCAAGAAGACGTACGCGGCGACCACCGTCATCGCCGGCCCCGGCGCCCTCTCCGAGCCCAAGCTCCCGGACATCGAGGGCATCGAGGGCTTCCAGGGCGAGATCTTCCACTCCGCGCAGTGGAACCACGACGTCGACCTCACCGGCAAGCGCGTCGCGGTGATCGGCACCGGTGCCAGCTCGATCCAGATCGTCCCGGAGATCCAGAAGAAGGCCGCTCGCCTCGACGTCTACCAGCGCACCGCGCCCTGGGTCCTCCCCCGCAACGAGCACCGCTACACCAAGCTCGAGAAGGCCGCCTTCCGCCACGTACCCGGCGTCCAGCGGCTCGCCCGCGCGGCGGTCTACTGGGGCCTCGAGGTCCGCGTCCTCGGCCTCGCCGTGGAGCCCAAGCTCACCCTGGCCCACCAGCTGATGGCGCAGAACAACATCCGCCGCGGCATCAAGGACCCCGAGCTGCGCCGCAAGGTCACCCCCGACTACACGCTCGGCTGCAAGCGCACGCTGATCTCCAACGCCTACTACCCGGCGCTGGCCGCCGACAACGTCGACCTGATCACCGACGGCATCGCCCGGGTGAGCGAGAACGCGATCGTCGCCAAGGACGGCACCAGCCGCGAGATCGACGTCCTCGTCGTGGCGACCGGCTTCTACACCACCGACCTGCCGATCGCCCATGCCATCACCGGCAGCAAGGGCCGCACCATGGCCGAGCGGTTCGTGGAGACCGGGATGAGCGCCTACAAGGGCACCACGGTCCCGGAGTTCCCCAACCTCTTCTTCGTGGTCGGCCCCAACACCGGCCTGGGCCACTCCTCGATGGTCTACATGATCGAGTCGCAGGTGGCCTACATCCGCGACGCGATCCGCACCATGCGTACGAACTCGTACGCCACCGTCGAACCCACCGAGGACGCCACCTCCGCCTGGAACGACGACCTGCAGCGCAAGATGGACAAGACCGTCTGGTCCGAGGGCGGCTGCGCGTCGTGGTATCTCGACGAGCACGGTCGCAACACCACCCTGTGGCCGAGCTTCACCTTCCTGTTCCGCCACCTGACCAGCAAGTTCGACGTCGACAAGTACGCCGTCACCGCCGCCACCACGGCCGGCGCCACCGACAAGACTGACAAGACCGAGGAGAGTGTCCCCGCATGAAGTCCTTCGACGACAAGGTAGTCGTACTCACCGGAGCCGGCTCCGGGATCGGCCGCGCCCTCGCGGTCAACCTCGCCGGTCGCAGCGCCCGGCTGGCGCTCTCCGACGTCAACGAGGCCGGTCTGAACGAGACCGTCGAGCTCGCCAAGCAGGCCGGCGCCCGCGAGATCAAGTCGGACCTTCTCGACGTCGCCGACCGCGAGGCGTTCAAGACGTACGCCGAGGGCGTCATCGCCCACTTCGGTCAGGTCAACCTGGTGGTCAACAACGCCGGCGTCGCGCTGTCGGGTCGGGTCAACGACCTCGACTGGGAGGACATCGACTGGATCATGGGCATCGACTGGTGGGGCGTCGTGCACGGCACGAAGTTCTTCCTCCCGGCTCTGATCGAGTCCGGCGACGGGCACATCGTGAACATCTCCTCGCTCTTCGGGCTGGTCTCGATGCCCGACCAGGCCTTCTACAACGCCGCGAAGTACGCCGTGCGCGGCTTCACCGAGGCGCTGCGCGAGGAGATGCTGATCGACGGCCACAAGGTCGGCGTCACCTCGGTCCACCCCGGCGGCATCAAGACCGCGGTCGCCCGTAGCGCCCGCGTCTCGGCCAAGGACGACCAGGCCGCGACCGCGAAGTTCTTCGACGAGAAGCTCGCCAAGATGGAGCCGGCGCGCGCCGCCGAGATCATCGTCAAGGGCATCGAGAAGAAGCAGGCCCGCGTGCTGGTCGGCCTCGACGCCCACGTGATCCACAACTTCGGCAAGTTCACCGGCTCGCGCTACCAGGACCTCATCGCCCTGGGGGCCAAGTACGTGATGCCGAAGAAGCAGGGCTGAGGCAGACTGGCGCCATGCGCTTCGAGGCCGGTCACCCTGTTCGTGTCGAGTTCACGAAGTGGGGTGGCCGGCCTCATTGGTCCTTCACGGGCCTCTACCTCGGCGAGGACGAGCACGGCGAGTGGATCGGCCACCCGATCGGCACCGAGTTCGCCCGCCCCGGTCACGGCTGGGTCGCCGACTGGGAGTCGGTCAGCCTGGTCCCCCACCACGACGCGGCCCACTTCCCGGCGTTCAACCGGCCCAACGACCGGGTGAGCTCGCAGATATATGTCGACATGTGCACCCCGCCGGTGTGGCAGGACTCGACGGTCACCTGCATCGACCTGGACCTCGACGTGGTGAAGAAGTTCGACGGCTCGGTCTACATCGACGACGAGGACGAGTTCGAGCACCACCAGCTCGAGTACGGCTACCCGCCCGAGATCATCTCCATGACCGAGGGCTCCGCCGAGCGCGTCTTCCTCGCGGTCAAGGAGAGCCAGGCGCCGTACGACACGACCCCCGAGCGCTGGTTCGAGGTGCTGGGCGGCCTATGAGTCGGTCTCGGTGGCAGGCACCGGGGTGGCCCGGTCCTTCCGCAGCGGACCGACCAGGCGCGGCCCGGACAGGCGCGTCTCGATCCGCCACGACCGGCGACTGAGCGGCTGGGCGATGAACTCGCCCAGGTAGACGCCGGAGGCTAGGGCGAGCGCGACCGAGGCCGCGGTGAAGAGGGCGACCAGGCCGACCGAGGTGGTCGCCGGCGTCTCCTGGGCGAGCATGGTGAGACCGCGGTAGATCGAGTAGCCGGGCAGGAACGGCACCACCGACGAGACCACGATGACCAGCGGCGGCACCTTCAGCCGGGTGGCGACCGAGTAGGCGACCAGACCGATGAAGAGGGCGGCCACGGCCACCCGCCACGTACGTCCGACGTCGCCGGGCACGACGATCGACAGCACCACGGCGATGCCGGCGATGACCGCGATCGGGACCATCGTCCGCTTGGGCGCGTACGCAGCGTAGGCGAAGGCCGCGGCACCGATCGCCCCGCCGACGGTGGCAAGGGTGATCGACTGCAGCGAGCTGACGTTGCTCGCCGCCGTGCCGTGGATCGGCACGCCGACCGCACCCGCGAAGACCAGGCCGCCGGTGACCCCGGCGATGATCCCCGCCGTGGAGACCAGCGCCTCCATGATCCGGGCGCTGGCGGTGACATGGAACCCGGTCAGGGCGTCCTGGAGGGCACCCATGAAGCTGATCCCGGCCAGCATCACGGTGATGTTGGCCGTGATCGAGGTGGATACGTCCAGGTCCGGTGGCAGCGCCGCGGCGAGGACGGCGAGCAGGGTGGCCAGGCCCGCGCCGGCGACCTGCAGGTAGAAGAGCGGCAGCCGCCAGCGGCGGTGGAGGAAATGCTGCAGCTGGTCGATCGCGGCGCCGGAGATGAAGGCGAGGACGACGACGGCGGGCTCACCACCGACGTAGACGGTGAACGCGGCGGCCATCACCGCCATGCCGAGGGTCGCGGCCCAGCGCGGCCGCCGGTGGCCTCCGGAGATGATGCGGCCAAGCGCGATCCGGGCTCCCTGGAGGTCCACCTCGTCGCGTACGACCTGGCGGACCAGGTGGTCGACGGCGGTCAGGTGGTCGTAGTCGATCGTGCGGTTCTTGACCTGCCGCGTGGTGTGGATCGGGATCGCCTCGGGATCGGCCTGATAGCTCATCGAGAGGCTGGTGTAGGTGACGTCGACCTCGGCCTCGCGAAGGCCCAGATGTTGGGCGAGCGACCTCATCGTCGCGGTCACGTCAGCGGCCCCGGCGCCGGTCGAGATCAGCAGCTCACCGACGCGGAGGCAGAAGTCCAGAGTCAGGTTCACCTCACGCGCGTCCACCGTCACAGGGTGCCATCAAGCAGGTGAACGACAGGCATGGGGGATGCTCGACAAACGGCCCCGTGCAAGGAACGCTCGATACATGCGGATCGACTTCCACCCCTCCCCCCGGCCGACGCTCGGCGTCGAGTGGGAGCTTGCGCTCGTCGACCGCGAGACCCGGGACCTGGTCAATGTCGCGGACCATCTCTTCGCCCGGGCCAAGCCCCGGGTCCCCCATCCCGGGCGGATCCACAGGGAGCTGCTGCGCAACACCGTCGAGATCGTGACCGGCATCTGCGAGACGGTCGAGGAGGCCATGGACCAGATCCGCGAGACGACCGTCGGCGTGGTCCGTGCCGGCGACGACCTCGGCGTGGATCTCTTCGGCGCCGGGACCCACCCGTTCGCGTCCTGGACCACTCAGGAGCTGTCCGCGGGGCATCGCTACGAGGAGCTGATCAACCGCACCCAGTGGTGGGGCCGACAGATGCTGATCTGGGGCGTGCACGTACACGTCGGGATGCCGGAGCGGGACCGGCTGCTCCCGGTCCTCAACGGGCTGCTGACCTACTACCCCCACTTCCAGGCGCTGTCGGCCTCCTCACCGATCTGGGCGGGGGTGGACACCGGCTACGCCTCCAACCGAGCGCTGATGTTCCAGCAGCTGCCGACCGCCGGGCTGCCGTTCCAGTTCGCGACGTGGCAGGAGTTCGAGGCGTACGTCTCGGACCAGACGGTCACCGGCGTGATCGAGGACATCTCCGAGATCCGGTGGGACATCCGGCCCTCGCCCCGGATCGGCACCATCGAGAACCGGATCTGCGACGGGGTCTCCACGGTCCAGGAGCTGGCCGCGATCGCCGCCCTGGCCCACTGCCTCTGTGTCGATCTGGACTCCCGGGTGGCGGCCGGCGAACCGATCGCGACGATGCCGCCGTGGCACGTCCAGGAGAACAAGTGGCGCGCCGCCCGCTACGGCCTGGACGCGATCGTGATCCTCAACGACGCCTCCGAGGAGCGACTGGTCACCGACGACCTCGCCGATCTGCTGGTGCGCCTGGAGCCGGTGGCCGCCCAGCTGGGCTGTGAGAAGGAGCTCGCCGGGGTGCACGACATCATCCACAAGGGTGCCTCCTACCAGCGACAACGCGCCATCGCTGCCTCCACCGAGGGCGATCTGGTCGCGGTCGTCGACTCGGTCGTACGCGACCTGCGCGGGTCGCTCTAGCGTGGCGAATGTTCACCGAGGTAACTCGGTCGGCCGTCGCTGCCCTCGTGGAGTTCCCCGAGGGGAGTCCGCGTTCACCGAGTTACCTCGGTGAACATTCAGCGCGACGGCAGCGGCGGCAGGGCGTCGGTCGCCTCGAACTGTCCCATCCCGGTGACCCCGAGCAGGTCGACGATGATCGACCTGATCTGGACGAGGATGACCTCGGCGTTGAGCGATTCCGTACGTTCCACCTCGGAGGAGTGCTCGCCGACCGCCAGCAGCACCGACCTGGCCTCCTGGCTCAGTCCGTCCGGGCCTAGGCCGGCGGCGAGCTCGGCCTCGACGACGTCGACGGCGTCGGCGAGCCCGAAGGCGAGCTGGTAGTAGCTCTCCGGCACCACGTCGCCGCGGTAGGCGGAGACCGCCGTCCGCCGCACCAGCACCCGGGTGCTGCGCAGCGCGCGGTCGAGCGGCTCGACGAGCTCGGCCATCCGGTGGACGTGGCTGCGATGTCGGAACCGGAACGGCGAGACGGCCAGCACCGACATGCCCTCGTCGGAGGCGTCCTGCAACTCGCGGATGAGCGGGTCGGTGGCGCGCGCGTCGGCGAGCACCTTGAGCCCGTACACCGCGTCCGCGTCCAGCATCACCTGGCCGGCGGCGCGCAACAGTGAGGCGATCTTCTTGGCGACCACGGCCGCCTGCTCGCCGGGCCGACGCAGCGGCGCGGCAGGCACGATCGAGGCGGCCACCAGCGCGACCGCACCGCCGATCAGCGCGTCGGTCCAGCGCGTGAACGCCGCGCCGGGCGTCGGCAGCAGCCCCATCACGAAGATCGACTGCACCGCGGCCTGGTTGCGGAAGACCTGCCCCGAGGAGATGAAGATCCCGACGGCCATGGCCATCGCGACCACAAGGGTCATCTGCCAGGCGCCTTCGCCGATGACCTGCACCACGATGTCGCCCAGGAAGACCCCGAGCGCCACGCCGATGGTCACCTCGGTCACTCGCCGCAGCCGCTGGCCGTAGGAGGTGCCGAGGCTGACCACCGCGGCGATCGGCGCGAAGACGGGTTGCACGTGGCCGAACAGGGACGCCGCGATGAACCAGGCCGCCCCGGCTGCCCCGGCGGCCTGCAGCACGTGCCAGCGCTTCGACTTCAGGCGCGCCAGCCGGCGACGTACGTCGGAATCGACCTGCTCGCGAGTCAGTCGCGGAGCAGAGAACGCCATGCCCGAGATCCTATCGGCCCCAACCCCCGCCGAGGCGTCACTCCCGCCGGCCGAGAAGTCAGCCGCGTCGGCCGAGTGGGCATGGGGGCGCCCACTCGACCGACGCGGGTGACGTCTCGGCGGGGCGGGTCAGCGGGCGAGGGTCACCGAGACGGTCTGGCTGCCGCAGCCGTTGGCGGAGGTGAGGCTCTGCAGCGCGGACTTCTCGGTGCTGTCGACGGCGAGGCGCCAGCGGATCTTCACCGAGACGTACTCCTTCAGGTAGCGGCACTTCTGCAGGTCGGGCATCCACTCGGCCGGGTCGGCGTCGGACTTCTCCTGGTTCTCGTTGTCGGTGACGCCGACCAGGGAGCCGTAGTAGCCGAGGTCGTTGGCGTAGTCGCGGCGCTCGGTCGAGGTCCAGGTGCGGGCCCCGGAGTCCCAGGCCTCGGCGAGCGGGACCATGTGGTCGATGTCGATGTCGCTGGTGGCGGTCCAGGAGACGCCGTCGTAGTAGGAGTACCAGCGGCCGCCCGACAGCGAGCAGCTGGAGCCGACCGTGGGGGCCTCCTCGGCCTCCGCGATCAGCACCTCGTTGCGCGTGTTGCAGCCGTCGCCGTCGGCGTCGATCCAGTGCTGGAAGAGGTCACGGCTGTAGCCGGTGCGGTTCTCGGAGGCGACCGTCAGGGACGAGATCGCCGAGGTGAGGGTTCCGGAGTAGGACGCAGCATTGGCTGCCGTCGGAATCGTGAGCGGCACGAGGGCGCCGCAGGCGAGGATGAACAGGCCACGGAGTTTCATGGGGGTCTCCCGAGGTGAGGTGTTCTGTCGCGCCCTCACGATGCCGCGTTTTACGCGGCCCATGTAACACGGTTACCAGATTTTTCGAGAAGTTCACCCGGCGGCGCGATCACGCCGAGATGAACGGCTCCGTCAGATGCGGCGTTGCCAGGTGCAGCGTGGTGGCGGCTTCGCGGCTGAGCATGCGCTCTCGCGAGTGCCTGGCCGCCTCAGGGTCGATCTCGTGTGAGTAGGCGAGCTCGGGGTGGAGCAGTTGGAGCGCGTGCACCAGAAGGTCGCCGGTGACGAGCACCAGCTCGCGCCCCTCGGCGACCAGCACGCTCTGATGCCCGGGCGTATGACCGGGCGTGGCGACCGTACGCCCGGCGCGCAGGGGTGTGTCGCCGTCGAGGAGCCGGAGCCGACCAGCCGCTGCGAGCGGGTCGGTGAGGGTCTCGCGAAGCTGGGGGTTGAGCGCGTCGAGAGCGTCG
The DNA here is from genome assembly GCF_044767415.1 of Nocardioides sp. NPDC101246. Lineage (NCBI taxonomy): Bacteria > Bacillati > Actinomycetota > Actinomycetes > Propionibacteriales > Nocardioidaceae > Nocardioides > Nocardioides sp. NPDC101246. Next base: position 30,163 of record NZ_JBIWNX010000023.1, on the reverse strand, counting down.
TGCTCGGCCCGCTGGAGCAGGTATTCGGCGTTCGGGAAGTAGGGACGGCGGCCGTTGGCCTCGGTCACGACCGCCCATCCGACGTGGTCGGTGTGCAGATGTGTGAGCACCACCGTGTCGACCTCGGCCGGGTCGATGCCCGCGGCCTCGAGCGACCGAGGAAGCACACCGGGCACGGGTGCCCACGAGGCGGCCGGGCCGTCCGCCGGACCGATCCCGGCGTCCACGACGGTGAGGCCCTTGTCGCCGCGGATCGCGTAGGCACGGAACTGGAGACGCCAGCGGCCCTCGGCATCGACCGCGCCTGGGTCGTAGCGGTCGACCTCGGCCCACTGCGCGGCCGTGGCCTCAGGAAAGGCATCCGCGCGCGGGGAGAAGAACGCGCCCTCGCCGTCGGCGAGGGCGATGATCTCGGTCGAGCCGATCCGGAGGCGGGGGACGCTGAGAGCCATGGCCGCGATCCTGCCCTCCTACGCGCCCCGCGTCACGCCGGTTTCTCGAGAAGCTCACCCAGGTCGCGCTCGACCAACCCCTCCACGCCGCCGTTCCCGTGAGCCGCGACCACGGCCCGCAGCCGGGCGCGGGTGACATCGGAGACGTACGCCATCTCGGCCTTGGCCGCATTCGACCCCGGCCGGGTCGTCTCGGCGATCTGGACCGACCAGCACGTACGCCGCGCCCCGTCCTCCACGTTGGCGAGCGCGACCGCGTGGCCGGTGGTGCCGGAGCCGGCGAAGAAGTCGAGGACCCGCGCGTCGGCCGGCATCGTGGCCAGGATCCGCCGGATCAGACCGGTCGGCTTCGGCGACTCGAACAGCGGCCCCACCAGGGACTTCAGCTCGGCGACGGCGGAGTCGGTCGAGCCGATCTCCTCGGCCAGCCAGATCGTGGTGAGCTTCTTGCGGCGGGCCTCGCCGGAGGCGTCGCGGGCGAGCCAGTCGCGCTGGTAGACGTCGACCCGCTCCCCCAGCTTCCCGCGTACGCGACGGCACATCAGGTCGTCGGGACGGGCCGCGATCAGCGGGGCGCTCCATCGCCAGACCGCCGGGCGGCCGTCGCCGAAGACCGGCCAGATCTCCTGGCCGCCGTCGAACGGCTCCACCGCGACGCGTCCGGAGTCCGGGTCTCCCCACACCGGGAAGTGGAGCGTCCGGGCGGTCGCCGGGTTGAACTTCTTGTTGGTGTTGCGCAGCGGCAGCCGCCGGTAATGACGCCCGTCGTCGGTGACGAGCGGGAAGTCCTGCTCGTTGACGGCCTCGGGGATGCTCGACTCCAGCGCGCAGGCCCGGGCGTCCTTGGCGTAGACCAGCAGATACTCGTGGGAGGTGGCGAACCCGTTGCCGAGCTGGCGGCCCTTGGGGTTGAGGTTGACCACGATCTGCGCGAGCTGGTTGCGCTCCTCGAAGACCTCGTCCATCAGGACCTTCAGGTGGGCGGCCTCGTTGTCGTCGATGGAGACGTAGATCGCCGCACGCTCGGACATCACGGTGCGCGCCGCCTCCAGGCGGGGCCTCATCATCGCGGCCCAGGCCTCATGGCGGCCGGCCCGTTTGCCGTCCTCCCCGCGACGGTCGTCGTGGTAGGCGAAGAGGCTCCCGGTGTTGTAGGGCGGGTCGATGTAGATCAGGTCGAACTTCTCCCCCGCCTTCGCGAGCGCCTGGAGCACATCGAGGTTGTCGCCCTCGACAAAGGTGTTCCACGGCTCCCGCACGCGGGGAACGTTAGCCGACGGGGATGTCGGTCGAGAGCAACGCGACCGATCGCTCGGCCACCAGGCACTGGATCTTGGTGCTCTTCGGCGGGGTGACCTGGAGGACCACGTCGGCGCCGGACGTGGTGGCGGTGATGGTCGCCGGGTCCGGGGCCTCGCAGCCGTCGTAGACCGTCTGGGCATAGAGCCGCTGGCCCGCCGGGACGTGCGCGAGCAAGGTGGTCGCCTTCGTGGTGAAGGGGGTCTGGAGCGAGGTGCCGAGGGTGGCTGCGTACGCCCTGATCGCGGCCTCGTCCGGAAGCGGCGTCGCGGTCTTCTCCAGGTCGCCCTCGGCCGCGCCGCCGGCGGAGACCAGGCCGCGTACGGGCTTCTCCGAGCTCGGCGGGCGGGACGGCTCGGGCTGAGGCTTGGGCTTGGGCTTCGGGGTCCCGGATGGGGACGGCGAGGCCGGCGCCGAGGAAGACGACGAAGAGGCCGAGGGCGACGGGCTCGTGCCCGGGTCGCTCGCCTCGTCAGAGGTGCCGCAAGCGGTGACCAGGAGCGCCGTCGCAGCGAGTGCGAGTGGGAGAAGACGCGTGGGGTACATATTCCACATACTCCCCACGGCACCCCGCTGTTGCACCCCCGCAGGCCCGCTCGTTATCCAGATGGAAGGATCGCGCCGTGGCCCGCTTCACCCAGGCCGAGCTCCAGACCTACTACGGTGCCTCGGTCCCCGACCTCCTTCCCGCAGACGACCAGCCCCTGCGTCTCCTCTTCGTCGGCATCAACCCCGGCCTGTGGACCGCAGCGACCCAGACCCACTTCGCGCACCCGCTCAACCGGTTCTATCCGGCGATCTTCCGCGCCGGGATCACGACCCGACCGATCGACGCCTCCGCCGGGATGACACCGGAAGACCGCGACTACTTCCGGGCTCGGGGCATCGGCTTCACCAACATCGTCCGGCGCGCGACCGCGAAGGCGTCCGAGCTCGACAACGCCGAGCTCAAGGAAGGCGGCGCCGAGCTGTTCTCCCTGGTCGCACGGAGGAAACCGGCCGTCGTCGCGATCGCCGGGATCACCGCCTACCGGACCGCGTTCAACCGTCCCAAGGCCAAGCAGGGCCGCCAGCCCGAGCCGCTGGCCGGCGCCGAGCTCTGGGTCGTACCGAACCCGTCCGGCCTCAACGCCCACGAGACCGTCCCCACCCTGGCCGCCGCCTACGCCGACGCCGCCCGCGCCGCCGGCCTGATCTGACCCGCCGAGTCGGTAGAAACGGGAGCCGAATCTGCAGATGTGGGCGACGAAAGTAGAGATTCGTCGCCCACAACTGCAGATTCGACCGCCAGAACTACTGATCTGACCTGCCGAGGCGTCACCCACGTCGCCCGGGGCGTCACGTACGTCGATCGAGTGCACACACATGTGACGACTCGGCCGGCCCAACTGACGACTCGACCGACCTAATTGACGACTCGGCCGACCTAACTGACAACTCGGCCGACCTCACTGACGACTCGGCAGGGAGTCAGAAACCAGAAGGTGGCTCGGGAAGCTCTGGGACACCGAGCTTGGCGAGCAGCGCGACCGCGGCGTCGGCCGAGACCCGCGACGACTGGGAGTGGAGCATGTCGTCGACGGCGAGGTCGACCTCGGCGGTGAGGCAGACGAGCACGTCCTCACCCTCGGCCTCGGCAGGCCCCTGGAAGGCGAGCACGGGCAGGTAGGCGAGGTCGAGGGAGGCGGTCTTCTGCAGGAGGCGTACGGCGGCGAGCACATCGCTCCGCGGATCGGCGACCTCCAGCGGGCGGCCGTCGACGGAGGCCGCACCCGAGGCGGGCACCTCGACCATGCCGGCGGTCGAGGGGATGTCGTGCTGCTCGATGACCGCGACCCCACCTGGGTGCACCACGACCGCCTCGAGCTCCCGCGACCCGATGCTCACGTTGAGGACGACCAGCGCCGACTCGAGCTGGCCGAGCGCCTGGCGGAGCTTCTCCTCGCCGAAGGTCTCCGGCGCGCCGAGGTCGAGCATCCAGCCGCCCGCGGCGGTGGCGACCCAGGCGGCGGCCTCCTGCTCCTTCAGCGCCACCAGCTTCTCGGCCTCCTGCCTCAGCCGGTCCCGCTCGAGGGCCGCGTCGTGGGCGCGTCGCCGCTCGTCGTCGAGCTCGGCGCGCAGCATCGCGACCTCGCTCTCGGCCAGCTGCTGCAGCTCCCGGCGCCGCTCCGCCTCCCGCGCACGCTCCTCGGCCTGCTGCTTCTCCGCCTTGAGCCGGGCGACCTCGAAGCGGCGTACGCCCTCTTCGAGCAGCCCGAGCGTGCGGTCGGAGACAGCCACGTCGGCGCCCGACTCGAGCCGGTCCCGCAGCGCACCCCAGTTGACCTCGGGGTGGTCGGTGACCAGCGCCTCCAGCACCTTCAGGAGTACGTCACCCTCGACCCCCGCACGCGAAGCCAGCGAGGCCTGGTTGAACCGAGCCGGCGCGGGCGCCGCGGTCGAGGCAGGAGCCAGGCTCCACTGCCCCGGCGGCCCCTCGACGAAGCCGCCCGACTTCAGCACGGCGAGCAGCTCCTCCTCGGTCAGCAGCACCCGTTTGCCCTTCAAAGCGGCGCGCAGAACCTGCAGGCTCAACGGAGCCCGCAGGCGCAGGATCTCGGCGACGGCCGGCATGGAGGAATGAGGCATAGGGGCTGGTTAGGGGGTTGTTCTCGCAAGCGCCGCGATCGTACACCGCAGCACCGACATTCGAGCCGCGCCAGAGCGGTTCCGAACGAACAAGCGAAGGCCCCGGACACCGGCTGGTGCCCGGGGCCTCGCTGTCGAGCTAGTCGAGCGGCTTCAGGTCGAAGTCGTAGACAGTCGTCTGACCAGCCACGATCTGCGCCTTCTTGGTCGCCGGGACGAACCCGTCGGCCGCGACGACCACCTGGAGCGGCGCGTTGGACTTCTGCATCCAGTACCCGTAGGTGCCGTCAGCATCCGTCCGCAGCGTCACGTCGTACGACACCCCGTCGAGAGCCACCACAGCACCCTCGACCGGCGAGCCCGAGCCCGTCACCGTGCCCGTGATCTTGCCCCAGCCCGCGGGCGCCTTCACGATCATGGTCGCCGGGACCGGCGCCACGGTGTAGGGGGTGTTGTTCCCGATGGTCACGTTCGCCGTGTAGGTGCCCGGCTGGTCGACCGTGGCGGCGAACGTGGCGATCGCGGTGACCGACTTGCCCGGCGCCAAGGTGAACGACGGCGGCTGGACGTCCAGCCACGCGATGCCACCGCCGGCGCCACCGGACTCACCGGTCACATCGAGGATGATGTTGGAGTCGGGGAACCCGAGGTCCGCAGCATCCGTCGGCTCCGGCGTACCGCAGGCGTCGGAAGCCAGGTAGGTCGGCGAGGTCTCGGCGGCGGGGTTGCCGCCGAAGTAGACCGCGCCACCGGCGACGGAGACGACCAGGATGTCGTCCGGCGCGATCTCCGTCGATGCCGCGATCGGCACCGTGTAGGTCGCCCCGAAGTCGCTGGTCACCGTCGTGGTGCCCGACCCGATGGAGGTCAGGTTGGCGAAGGTGAACGCAGCACCGGCCGGGAGCGTGTAGAGCGTCGCCGTCACCGGCGTGCTCCCGTTGGCAGACTCCTGGACCGCGAAGCTCACGCTGGTGGGCGTGAAGCCTCCGGAGATCCCGAAGTCACCCGGCGAGTAGGTCCGCAGGATCGTCGTGGTCCCCGAGGGGCACGCGACCGAGCTGGCCTGCACGACCTCGTGCGAGCTCGAGTGGGACAGGGTCGTCTCACCCGCGGGCGTGGGCGCGAGCGCCGTGACCGAGGGCTGGCCCGACGAGCCGAGCTTGCTCCCCGCCTTCGACGAGGTCAGACCCGACGCCTTGGAGCCGGCGCCGTCCTTGGTCTTGACCGCCGTGGCCTTCTTGGTGACGCTCTTGGTGACGCCGGCCGAGGCGGTCTTGTCACCCTGGATGACGACCTCCTCGCCGCTGGCACCCAGATCGACCTCGGCGGGCGCGGACCCGGTGTTGGTGATCTTCAGGTTGCGGGAGACCGAGCCACCCATCGCGAGGTTGGCGTTCAGCGCCGTCTGGGTGACGGCGAGCCGGCCGGCCTTGAGCTGGGCGTTGGAGGTGAGCGTGGTGTCCTCGGCGACGGTGAGGTTGCGGCTGATCGCCTCGTAGTCGGGCGCGGTGAAGCTCACGCCGTACTTCCCGGTCACCATGTCGACGCTGTAGGAGCCGTCGGCGCCGGTCTCGATCGTCTTGACGGTCCCACCGGCGGTCGGGGTCAGGGTGACCTCGGCGCCGTCGATGCCCTCCTTGGTGTTGTAGTCCTTGACGACACCGGAGACCGTGCCCATCGGGGCCAGGTCGAAGGTGATCGACTTGTTGTCGCTCAGCGACGCGGTGTTGAGGGAGAACTGCGTGGCGACGGTGCCGGTGGCGTTCTCGATGCCGATCGTGGCCGAGTTGCCCCGGGCGCGATCGGTGCTGGGCAGGTCTCCGTAGCCGAGCTCGACGCGGCCGTCCTCGAAGAGGGTGACCGAGAAGTCGAGCAGGTCCGTGGAGCTGTTCAGCGGGAAGACGTCACGCCACTCGATGACGAACGCGTCCACGCCGTCGACAGTGGTCGCCCCGGTGTAGACGTCCGCGGCGCCGCGGGCGTCGAGGTCGTCCCAGAACGGGTAGATCGCTGCGTTCGGCACGCCCGTGGACGGGATCGCACCGTTGCTGAAGGCCGTGCTGGAGGCGAGGAAGTTCACGTGACCGTTGGAGGCTACGTACGCCTTGCTGTAGTTGCCGCCGTAGAGCGAGAAGCTGAACGGCAGGTCCACCGAGGCGGCCGCGTCGTCACCCTCGAGCCCGAGCGCGGTGGTGCCGGAGCGTACGCCGCTCGAACCCTCCGAGCAGAAGTACCCGAAGTCGTCGTAGGAGAAGACGACCTTCACGTTGTGGGTCTTGTTGCCCGTGACCTCGATCTCGGAGCTCGTCGCCTCGGCGCAGCCCGACCCCTCGGTGAAGATCGTGTACGTCCCCTCCGGGACGCCCGCGATCGAGTAGGTCCCGTCGGCGCCCGAGGTCGCGGACAGGTTGCCCGGCGACAGCAGCACCTGGGCCCCCGCGATCGGGGCGTTGGTGCTGGCGTTGGTGACGATGCCGCTGACCGTGTGCTTGGGGGCCTCGGCGAGGTCGAAGTCGACGGTCGTGGTGGCGTCCTCGGTGACCGACGCGGTCCCGGTCTCGGTGATGAAGCCGAAGGCCGAGGTGGTCACGTCGTAGTCACCCACGAACACGTCGGCCGAGAAGTGACCCTCGGCGTCGGTGGTGAGGGTGCGGTCGAGAGCCGAGCCGTCGAGCTCGACGGTCGCGCCCTCGATCGGGTCGCCGCCGCTGGTGACCGTGCCGGCAACGGTGCCGCCCTCGGCCGGAGCCAGGGCGATCAGGCGCGCCAGGTCGAGGTAGCCCTCGCCGTACACGTTGTTGTTCTCGGCGGTGCCACCGCAGGTGGTGTCGTCGACGTCGGTCGCCGCCTCGTTGAGCAGGCGACGGGTCTCCTCGACGTTACCGATCAGGGTGGGGTTGTAGCTCCAGAGCGCCGCGACCGCGCCCGCGAGGTGCGGGGCCGCCATCGAGGTGCCGTTGTAGTTGGCGTACCCACCACCCGGGATGGACGAGCGTACGTTCACGCCCGGCGCCGCGATGTTGGGCTTGACCAGACCGTCCTGACCCGGACCGCGGCCCGAGAACGAGGCGACGGTGCCGGAGGAGTCGACCGCACCCACCGAGTAGGTGAGCGTGTTCGCGCCCGGCGAGGACGTCCCCTGGCACATGGAACCCGGGTTGCCCGAGGCCCACGAGGAGAACTGGCCGGCTGCGTTCCAAGCGGCGTTCACATCGTCGAAGAACGAGTCGATGTAGCCGACGCCGTTCCAGCCCCAGGAGTTGTTGATGACCTGCGGGCGCTTGGAGACGTCCGGGTTCTCCCCGTTGTGGTCGGTCGGCTCCAGCAGCCACCAGCCCGACTCGAGGAGACCGGCGTCGGTGCCACAGCAGCCGTTGGTCTCGATCCACTCGGCGTCGGGTGCGACACCGATCTGGTTGCCGGCGCCGTCGTCGCCGACCATGGTGCCCATGGTGTGGGTGCCGTGGCCGTCGAGGTCACAGGGACCGCTGGTGCAGTCGCCGTAGGCGTCGAACCAGTTGTAGTCGTGGGTGAAGGTGCCGTCGCCGTTGTTGCCGCGGTACTGGTTCACCAGGGCCGGGTGGGTGTAGTCCGTCCCGGAGTCGACGCTGGAGACGGTGATCCCGGCGCCGGTCGCGCCCTGCTCCCAGGCCTCAGGGGCGTTGATGAAGTCGATGCCCCACTCGATGCCCTGCGGCGCCTTGGTGGCCGCCTCCTCCTTGACCGGCTCCACGAGCGAGAGCTTGGCCCGCTCGTGGACGGTCTTGATCTCCGGGTCGGCGGCCAGCTTCAGCGCCAGGTCCTCGGAGCCGTCCTTCACCAGGATCGCGTTCGAGATGGCGTACGTCTTGTAGGAGACCTTGGCGGAGTCGAGCTCGGCGACGGCGCCGGCCTGAGATGCCTTCGCCGTCTTCTCCAGCGCGTCGACGACGTACTGACCGCGCTCGGTCCAGTCCTTGATGGACGAAGCGGGCCCGAGGTTGGCCTTGTCGGAGAACCGGAGCCAGAAGTCGGTCGAGTCCGACTTCTCGAACTTCGACTCGAGAACGGATGAGAGCTTGGCCGCGGGGGCCTTGTCGTCGACTGTAGGGGTGCCGGCGAATGCGGGGGTGGCAAGCATCGCAGCCGCTGCGGCGAGTATGCCTGTGGCTGCTACGGCCGATCGGCCGAGGCGTGAATATCTCAAGGTGGGTCTCCTTGCGGAAACCGTCGGCAAAGCCCGTGACAGATCGTGCGCGTTTCCCGGGTAATGCGGACGGATCGAATATTGCCAGGGGAAAGCGTTCTCCGAATTTGTTACAGCCGCAGTCATTCGGGCCGCCGGAACGCGGCAGATACCTGCCATTGTCGTATTTGCGTCACGCCTCTAGATAGACTGGGCGAGGCAAATATGACACCTGCGCGTCATTGACAGCCGCCCCCGGTATCGGCATCAGCCGAATGCTCCGTCAAAGGCCGGGTCGTTGACCTGGGTCCGCTTTCCGTTCGCTGTAAGTTTTTGTGAAAGGAGGGGCATGTCTGCGATCAAGCGCGTGACGAACACGTCCGAGGCCGAGGCCCTGGCGGCATTGCTCAACGGCGACTCCCGCACGAAGCCGACCGTGGTGGTGACGGTCGCGTCGGGGCACACCGATCCCTACGCCGATGTCGAGCGGATCGCCGCCGAGATCGGCGACCTCGCCGACCTCTACCTGGTCACGACGGGCGGGCACACCTGGGCCTTCTCCAACAAGATGACGCCGGGCACGCAGGTCTACGGCGGCGCCGGTCGGGTCTACCCGGTCGGCCTGGGGTGGAACATCGATCTGAAGCAGGCCCCGCTGCGCTTCGCGTGGAGCAAGTCCGAGGGCCGCAAGCTCACCGGACAGCTCATCGACGACGCCCTCGACATGGCCGCCGCGGCAGGCCTCTTCGACAGCGCCCGCACCGCCTCCACCCGCGAGCGACGCGCCGGCACGGTCCGCTCGATCATGAGCGAGCGCGCGCTGGTCGACCTCGTCGGTGGCGACATGGCCTCGGTCCCGCCCCAACTCGCCCAGGCAGGGGTCCCGATCGAGCGCGTCCTGGCGCCCGGGATGCACGTCGACGGCGTACTGGAGAAGAAGTCACGCTGGCTCGACATCCGGGAGAGCCGCCCCACCGCCGAAGAGGCGCTCAAGACGTACGCCCCCGGGGACGTCGTCCCCGCCGAGGTCCGCTCCGTCCTGGCCGGCTCCGCTGACCTGCGCCTGCACCCCGACGTCACCGTCGAGCTCTTCCGCTCGGATGTGACCGGCGACCCCGACGACGACCTCCAGGCGCTCCTCACCCCCGGTGAGGTCGTGCTCGCCCGGGTCGTCGCCACCGGACCCAAGTGGCGGCTGTCGCTGCGCGAGGTCAGTGAGCACGACACCGTCCGCGAGGCCCTAGCCCTGTACGCCGGTGGCCCGCCCTGGCTCGACCCGAACGCTCCTCCGCCTGCGGTCGTCGAGCACGTCGAGACCGTGCCCGAGGCTGTCGAGCCGGTCGGGCCTGTCGAAGCGGTCGAGCCTGTCGCTCCGGAGCTCGAGGTTGCGGAGGTTCCGGCAGCGCCGGCGGCTCCGGTCAAGCCGGCGATCCCGAGCCCGGCGATGATGCCGCGCCGCAAGGGCGAGCCGGTCCGCGCGGTCCGGCCGGCTCCGGCACCCGCACCCGAGCCCGCGCCGATGCCGGAGAAGGAGCCCGCACCGGCGAAGAAGGCCGCGGTGCAGTCGATGTCGCTGCAGGTCACCGCGATCAAGGCCGAGAAGGCCCATCTCGAGGCCGAGCTGACCGAGCTCCGCGACCAGGTCTCGGGGCTGCGCAACGAGCGCGTGCAGTTCGCCAAGGACCTGGCCCGGGCGGCACGGCAGGTCGAGACCCGCGACGCCGAGCTGGCCCGGATGCGCTCCCAGCTGCGGCGCGCCAAGCAGCGGACCGCGCCACCCGAGGTCGCCCTGCCCGTCTTCGCCGACCGCGAGCGCGGCTTCCGCCACCTGGTCGAGGCCGCCTGGGCCCGCCGCATCCCGGTCGGCGAGCAGCCGACCCGCCCGCTGCCCGACTATGCGATCGGGGAGAGGTTCCTCGGCAGCGTCGACGCGCTCGAGGGCATCACCGTCGACAAGATCGCGGACGTGGTCATGGAGGTGCTCACCGGCCTCGCGGAGCAGTCGACCGGCCGCGAGCTGCACCAGCTGCGTACCTCTGCCGGGGGCAACTCCGCGCCACAGTCCCGTCCCGACGGCGCGGTCTGCTACCGCGTCTCGATGCAGATCCACACGCCCAGCGCCCGTCGGCTGCACTTCTGGAAGTGCCCCGACGGCACCATTGAGCTCTCTCGCGTCGTCGTCCACGACGACATGGAGCCCTAGGGCCCGGGGGCTAGCCCCAGCACCAGGTCAGCAGCCCGATGAGCGGGTCCGGGATCGACTCGAGCTCGACGGCCTCGCCGAGGATCGTGCCGTAGCGGATCTTGCGTCCGGAGGCGGTGCCGAAGAAGCGGTGCAGCTGGTCGGCGACCTCCTCGCCGCGGTGCTCGGGCTGGTTCTGGAGCGTACGGAACTTGCCGCCCTCGCCGTTGGCCTCGAGGATCTCGACGATCCGCGCGGCTCCGATCGCCCGGATCATCTCGTCCTCGAGGTCGCGTCGGCAGGCGAAGAAGCCCTGCCCGGAGAGGTCCTCGCCGACCTGGCGGCCGAGCGCGTTGGTGACAAAGTGCTCCTCGGCCTCGTCGTAGAGCCCGCCGACTCGATGTCCCGCGGCCGTCGTCTCCCGGATGTACCGACCCGCGTTGCCGGCGCCGTTCATCGAGACGACCTCGATCCCGAGGTCTTCGAGGTCCACCCCGTAGCGCGGCGCCAGCGCCTCCACCAGAGCCTTGTCCGACTCCCCCTCGACAAGCAGCGTGATCGGTCGCGTCATGCCGCACACCTTAGAAGAAACGTACGTCGGCACGCCTGTTCCATATATGCAACCGGCCACCTTAGGGTTGCATATATGGAACAGCAGGTCGGCAGCCTCGTCGCCGAGTGCATCGAGCGCTCGGGGCTCAACGCACGCCAGGTGGCCGCGCGCGCCGGGGTGTCCGCCTCGACGGTCCACCGGATCCTCAACGACCAGGTCAGTCCATCGGTCGTCACGCTCGACAACATCGCGACCGCTTGTGGCGTCGGCCTCTCGATGAGCACCGCGCCGCTGGCGACCCCGGCGGCTGCCGCGGCGGCGCGAGCGATCCTCGACGATCGCTACCCGGCCGACGTGGCCACCGTCATCGACAGGTGGGCCGAACGGCTCGACACCTGGACCGACGGCGACCCCGTCCAGATCATCGAGGAGGCCGCGCGGGCCTCGGGCGTACTGCACCGGCCGGAAGCCGTCCGGTTCGCCGGCGAGGCCACCGTCGGGCGGCTCGCCTCCGCCGGAGACTCCTCCGGGCAGCGGTGGGCACTCTCCGGCGCGGCCGGACTCGAGCTGCCCGCGTTCGACGAAGCCGTCCCGCTGATCACCGTGCTGTGGTGCGAGGACCCGGACGCGATCCGGCCACTTCTCGCCGGCGGAGCCCTCCGTGCGGCGTCCGCCCCGCACCGATCCACCGTGGTCGTCGCCGCCGCCGAGCCCGACCTGTTCCTCGGCACGTTCGAGCGCGACCGGGTCGTCTACGCGGCTCCGATCCAGATCGCCATCGATGCCATCTCGGTCGGCGGCGACGCCGCGGCCCGCGCCCGCGAGGAGATCCGGACATGGTGACGAAGCAGCCCCGCTGGGCCCCCGACCCCGAGACGTACGCCGCCCGCAAACCGGCCGCCGACGACACCTACCGCCCGGTCGCGGACCGCGACGACCAGCTGCACGACACCGGCGTCTGGTGGACCGAGGTCGACACCGCCCGCGTCCTCCCGACCGACACCGAACGCGCCTGGCGTCGGCTCCGCGAGAGCCTGCCCGAGCTGGTCTGGAACGCCGCGAAGCTCGGGGGCAACGACTTCACCCTTTCCGAGGTTCGCACCCTCCTCGCCGGCGTCACGGTCGGTGACCACAGTGCTGAGGACGAGCTGCAGGTACTGGCCCTCAGCGAGGCCTACGGCGCGCTCCGCGACCTGATCGGCTACGGCAGGTTCCGAGTCGACAAATCGACGTCCGACCGCCTCAACCGGATCGTCGCCCGCCACGAGACGCTCGACGCGGGACGGTTCCGCGGTGAGGGCACCCTGCGCCGCAACGGCAGCGAGCTGCTCAGGGCCCGCTTCGCCGCGCTGCAGGATCGCCTCGCCGAGACCGGCGACCCGCGGCTGCAGGCGCTGATCTACTTCTGCTCCGCCACCCGGACCCGCTACTACGCAGGCGGCAACAAGCGCACCGCCCTGCTGATGATGACCGGCATCCTGATCTCGAACGGCTTCGACGCGATCGCCATCCCCCACGTCCGGCGCCTCGAGCTCGACCACGCCCTCGACACCCTCGTCGTGACCGACGACGCCACCGAGCTGATGTCGTTCCTCATCGACTGCGCCGCCTCGGAGGCCTGAGGACGTACGCCGATTCAGAGCCTGGTCCACCATCGAGCCGGATGCTTCGCGCGCCAAGCGGCGAATCGGTCTTGGGCCCGGTCGAAGCCGAGATAGATGAGTCCGACAACGACGCCGAATCCTGCCGCCATTCCCGCCCACTGGAGAACCTCACCGAACGAGTCCACCGGATTCACCCGCACCAGAACGTTTCCAGGCTCGCCCCCGACGCGGTAGACAGTGTAGATCTCACCGACGGCCGGGACCGAGCAACCTTCGATCTGTACGAAGGTCTCGTCCATCCCGTCCGGAGGATTCAGGGACCACCAGGTGATGGCGCGGTTGGGTCTGCCCCCGCCGATTCCCCGCATATGGCAGTTGTCAGTTCCTGGATGCGCACGCACCGCCACGACCTCAGCCCGTTCCTTCGTGTCACCCTGGACGTCGATCCATTCGCCTGCGGGGAGGAGAAGCATCAATCCTCCGATGACGACCGCGCCCCCGAGTGAATAACGCAGCCAGTCGGGCCACCCCTTCCACGCCTCAGGCATCGACCGGCGTGCCTCAGCTCTGCGAACCTGACGTACAACCCTTCGCGACGACCCGCCCTTCAACTTCCGTTGCCGCTTCTGTCGACGCCGATGCCGGGCATCACTCATCGTTCACGCACTCCCGGGGAAATCGGCCAAGGCCGTCAGACCTTAGTCCGGCGCGAAGCCGTCGATGATGAGATCCGCCAGATCCCGCGTCGTACGCACCAGCGCGGCGTTGCGCAGATCGCTGGCGGCGATCTTCGCCTCCGCCTCCTCCCGCGATCTCCCGCCGGCGAGGAACCGCTCGAGCAACCTCGGCACCAGGATCTCGTCGGGGACGTCGACGAACCAGGCCTCGTCCAGCAGGTCGCGTACGTCCTGCCAGGGCCCTTCGTCCAGGAGCAGGTAGTTGCCCTCGGTGATGACGATCGGCTCGCCGTCGATCACCACCCCGCCGGGGACGGGCTCGTCCGTGACCCGGCTGAAGGTCGGCCACTCGACCCGCCCTCGCCGCTCCCGCACCCGGCGCAGCGCGGCCACATACCCCTCGGCATCGAACGTGTCCGGCTCCCCCTTGCGCGCTCGCGCGCCCATCGAGTCCAGCTCCGCGTTGCTCCGGTGGAACCCGTCCATCGGCGCCACCACGGCAACCCGCCCGTCCTCATTGAGTACGTCCCGCAGCCGCTCCGCCAGCGTCGACTTCCCCGCCCCCGGCGGCCCGACGATCCCCAGGACCAACCTGTCGGTGACCTTGGCTCGGACCTGTCTTGCCAGGTCTGCGACGGCATCGTCGGGCAAGTCCACCGTCACCCCTCGAACGCGGCGTACCAATCACGAACGACCCGCGATACTTCGCCCTCTGGAACGGTACCCGCGAGATCGACGGCGGCGAGCAGCCCGATATGGCCATCGCCGATGATCGTTCGAAGGTGATCCAGACCGATTCGGATCGCTTGGCCGCTCTGCGCGTCTTCGAGGTGCCTGTCGAAGACCGCTCGCACAGCTGCGCCGTCGCTGGAGGCGAGCAGCCGCCAGACGTCGAGCCCATCCTTGGTCCGGACACGGTCCCGGCCGTTCGCATCCCGCTCCTGGATCCGCTCGCCGAGCTTGTATGCCTTGGCACAGAGCAGCCCGGCGTGACCCGCGACCCATACTTCTCGGACAGTGCCGTCGACATAGTTCTCGAGCGGCATCAACGAACGGTCGAGAACGACCAGTTCCAGACCGGGCGTGTGGCGAGTGGCCTGCCTTCCGTGTCGTTTGAGCGCTCGCGCCGACCGGCGGCCGCCGCCAGCGATCGAGGTCGGCACGAGTAGGTCCACCTCGCCGAGTGCGGTCCCGTCCGTGGCCATCCCCGTGCCCCACAGGCCAGGTTGGGCCTCGAACCTCCTCCGGGATGCGGGATCGCGCTCGCGCAGCTCGGCTTCGAGCTCGGCGAGCGTCCTGAACCCCGCGCCACGCATCAGGCTCTCGATCAGCGGCGAGTCCGAGACCAAGTCTGGAGTGAGTGCCAGATCTCCGTCCTTGGTCTCGCGAGCACGCAGGCCAACATCTCTGGTGCGTTCGTGAACGGCGTGAGCGCCCGCCAGCGTCACCGCGTCGCGATGGGCAGCCAGGGCGTCGATCGCGGCACAGAGGGCCGCCCGACTCTCGACGAGCAGTGCCTCCTGACCAGCGTAGACATTGGTCTTCGATCGGGGAGCGCTCAACACCCCGGCCAACGCCGGCCGGCGTACGTTGAAGCGTCCTTGCTCAGGCACTGGTGGCCTCCTCGTCGTCCGATGATGCGGTCATGGAGAAGAACAGTTCGTCCGCCTGCTCAGGCATGCGGTCGGTGCCGCCGTAGCAGTCGAGAACGACCTGCCACGGCGCGGCGTACCAAGCCCCATCGTCGTCCTGCCAACGCCCAGCCTCGCTGAAACCGTCGAATGGCATCAAGGTGATCGGCTCACCCCACTCCATCGGCGCCTTGTAGACGAGCCCGAGGGCATCGATCGCGCGCTTCACATCCTCGACATAGAAGAAGGGGTAAGCCTCAGTAGCGCTCGGCACCAGCCGGTTAGCCGCCCGATCCCCCGTGGCCGCCCACCCGAGACCCGTCGACTGGAGACCCTCCGACACGTCCCCCCAGGCGCGATCCTGACGCAACAGCACCAGGTCCGGACGCCAGGCCAGGGGCGCGCCGCGGCCGGCCCGGAACGCGAACGTCTGCAGGTCAGGGATGGTGACATCACCGGTCTGGTCGAGCTTCAACGTCCCCGTCAGGATCCACCGGTTGATCCAGTAGTCCACGTCCGGCGGCTCCTCACCGACCCCGAGCACCCAGCGTGCGGCGGCGACCGCGAGCGGGTCGGAGACCGGATCGAACCGCTCGTCGAGCCCGACAGCTTCGAGGAGCTTGAGAACGACGTCGTACGTCGGGTTCATCTTTCCCGACTCGACCCTGGTCACGGTCGACGGGGAGACGCCGGCCAGCGCCGCGACCTGGCGCGCGGACAGCGCGTTCATCAGGCGGGCGTTGCGGATCCGCTGCGCGAGCGTGACCTTCATGCCATCAAAGTACGCCTGGTGTTGCGGATCCGCAACACGGAATCACTCCGAGACTACGTCGAGCTCGACGACCGCCCACGACAACGGCGGCAGGTTCAGCCGCACGCTCCCGTCCTGGACACCGATGCCCTCCAGCGGCACGAGCCCCACAGCATCGGGCGCCGACTCCACGTTCGAGGTGTGCCTGTCGCCGCCCTCGGGGATGGTGAGGACCTCGGCACTGACCACACCAGACACCCCGAGCCCGCGCAGATCGACCGTCACGTCCGAGGCCTCGGAAAGCCCCCGGTTGGCGACGAAGAGCGCGACCCGACCCTCCTCCGACGACCAGGTCGCGGCGGCGTCGATGACGTCGACGTCGCCGAACTTCTCGGTGGCGAGCTGGTCGGCCGAGACGGCGAGCCGGAGGATCCGGCCGCGAGCGAGAGCGGCCATCCGGGCGAACGGCCAGAAGATCGTCTGCCGCCAGGCCGGTCCGCCCTCCTCCGAGCGGATCGGGGCGATCACGTTGACCAGCTGCGCCTGGTTGGCGATGCGTACGCGGTCGCCGTGGCGCAGCAGGCTGTTGAGCAAGGTCCCGACGACCACGGCATCCGTGACCGAGTAGGTGTCCTCGATCAGCCGCGGGTGCTCGCGCCACTCGTTCTTCACCTGGTGGGGCTGGTCGGCGGAGTCGAGCCCCTCGGCGTACCAGACGTTCCACTCGTCGAAGGAGATGTCGACCTGCTTGGTGTGCTTGCCGGCGGCCTTGACCGCGTCGATCGTGGCCACGACGCCGTCGATGAACGCGTCCATCCCGACGGCCTCGGCGAGGAACGAGGCGGCGTCGCCGGAGCGCTCCTGGTAGTACTCGTGCATCGAGATGTAGTCGATCTCGTCGTAGGCGTGGGTGAGCACGGTGTGCTCCCACGAACCGAAGGTCTCCATGTAGCGGTTCGAGGAGCCGACCGCGACCAGCTCGATCGAGTCGTCGACGAGCTTCATCGCCTTGGCCGTCTCCTGGGCCAGCCGACCGTACTCATGCGCTGTCTTGTGGCCGATCTGCCAGGGCCCGTCGAGCTCGTTGCCGAGGCACCACAGCTTGATGTCGAACGGATCCTCGGCTCCGTTCCTCCGTCGAAGATCGGACCAGTACGTCCCACCGGGATGGTTCGCGTACTCGACCAGCGCCCGCGCCTCCTCGACCCCACGCGTACCGAGGTTGATCGCCTCCATCACCTCGACGTCGGCCTCACGCGCCCAACCCATGAACTCGTGGAGCCCGAACGCGTTGGTCTCGATCGTGTGCCAGGCGCCGTCGATACGGCGCGGCCGATCCGCGAGAGGCCCGATCCCGTCCTCCCAGCGATAGCCGGAGACGAAGTTGCCGCCGGGATAGCGTACGACCGTCGGGCCCAGCTCGCGGACGAGCTCGAGCACGTCCTTGCGGTAGCCACGGTCGTCGGCCATCGGGTGGCCGGGTTCGTAGATGCCGGTGTAGACGCATCTCCCCATGTGCTCGACGAACGAGCCGAAGAGACGACGGGGTACGTCCGCGATCGTGAAGTCGCGGTCGATGGTGATACGTGCGCGGGTCATGGAGCTCCTTGGTCGATACGAACTGGCTACCGGCCACCGAAGCCGGTGGTCGCGACGCCCTTGACGATCTGCCGCTGGAAGAACAGGAAGACGACGATCAGCGGCAGCGCGGCGAGGACGGCCTGGGCCATCGTCTGTGCGTACTGGATCCCGTGGGCGTCGATGACCGTCTGCAGCCCGGTCGGCAGGGTCATCAACCTGGTGTCGTTGATGACGAGGAACGGCCACAGGAAGTTGTTCCAGGCGTTGATGAACACGAAGATCGCGACCGCCGCCATCACCGGGCGGGAGAGCGGAAGCACGATCGAGACGAACACCCGCAGCCGGCTCGCGCCGTCGACGCGGGCCGCGTCCTCGAGCTCGACGGGCACCCCGTCGAAGAACTGCTTGAGGATGAACACCATCGCCGGCGCCACGATCTGCGGGAGCATCAGCCCCCAGGGTGTATCGACCAGGTTGAAGGTGAGCATCTCGTAGAAGAGCGGGATGATCAGCACCTGCGGCGGGATGATGATCGCCGCCACGACGAGGGCGAAGAGCCAGCGGCGGCCCGGGAAGCGCAGCCGAGAGAAGGCGTACGCCGCCAGCGCGGAGATCGTGACCGTCAACAGCGTGATGACCAGCGAGGTCCACAGGCTGTTGAACGCCCAGATCCAGACGTTGCCGTTCTCGAGCATCGCCCGGAACGCCTCGGTCGTCAGGCCGTCGCCGCCGATCCAGCCCGTATCGGACGCGGCGTCGGTCTCGGTCTTGAACGCGGTGGCGATCGCCCACAGGAACGGCAGCAGCCAGCCGACGGCCATCACCGCCAGGACCACGAAGGCGACGATGCGCCCGACCCCGAACCGCTTCTCCCCTGGTCTCATGACAGGCTCCTTCTCCGGTTCAGGGCGGTCACCTGGAAGACGCCCACGATGACGACGAGTGCGAAGAAGACGTACGAGATGGCCGCCGAGTAGCCGAAGCGGTAGCCGACGAACCCGGACTCGTAGATGTACTGCACGATCGGCCGCGTCGTATCGGTCGAGATGCCGATGAGCATCTGGTACGCCTGGTCGAACAGCTTCAGCGAGGCCAGGATCTGCAGCATCACGATGAGCACCGTCGCCGGCCACAGCTGAGGCAAGGTGATCGAGGTGAGCCGGCGCCACGGCCCGGCGCCGTCGAGGGCGGCCGCCTCGTACAGCTGGTCGGGGATGTTCTGCAGCGCGGCCAGGTAGAGGAGGAAGTTGAACCCGACCGTCCACCACACCGTGGCGATGACGATCGCGTAGAGGTTGGTCGCGGGGTCCTGGAGCCACGCGACCGGCTCGATCCCGACCCTGCTCAGCAACGCGTTGGCCGCGCCGATGTCCGGGTTGAAGATCCACACCCAGATCTGCGAGATCACCGTGGAGGCGAGCAGGAACGGCATGAAGAACGACAGCCGCCACAGCCATTGCCCGGGTAGCCCGCGATGGACGAGCAGTGCCATCACGAGCGCGAGGATCACCAGCGGGACCGTCGAGACGATGGTGAACCAGACGGTCGTACGCAGCGCCCGCCACATCGTCGGGTCGGTCAGCGCCTCCTGGTAGTTGTCGAGCCCGACCCACGAGCCCCCTGCGCCCGTGAGTGACTGGTTGGTGAAGCTCAGGTAGAGGCCGTGGACCAGCGGCCAGACCAGGAAGAGCACGAACGCGATCAGGAACGGCGCCAGGAACGCCCAGCTCACCAGCTGTTCGCGGTCGGGGCCGGCGGTCGTGGTCGCACTCGGTCGGGTCGCCGTCTTGGCGAGCGGTGTCGCGGCGGTCGCGGTCATGGCTTCCACGTCCCATCGGGGTCGACCGGGTTCCGGGTCGTCAGCAGCCGGTCGACCCGGGCACGGAACGCGTCGATGGCGCCGGGCGCGTCCTTCCCCGACATCAGCGCCGGCTGGACGGCGTTCCCGAAGTTGGACTGGAAGTTGGAGGCCGACCCGGTGAACCAGGCCTCCGGGTCGTAGACGACCTGCTCGGCAACATCGGCGTAGTGCGACTGCGGCGTCAGCTTCGCGTAGTCCGGACTCTGGGTGACCGGGAGATAGGCGGGTACGTGGCCGGCGGTCGCCCAGTCGTAGGAACCCTTGAGGAGATCGGCGACGAACCGATAGGTCAGGTCGCGACGATGCTCGTCCGGATCGTTCTGATGCGGCAGGACGAAAGCGTGCGAGTCGGCGTACGTCGTCGGGGTCCCGAACAGCGTCGGGATCGCCGTCATGTCGAACGGAACCCCGGCCTCCTTGACCGAGCGGAGCTCCCAGACGCCGGTGAACAGCAAGCCGCTCCGGCCGGTCGCGAACTCAGCCAGCGCCGCGGCGTAGTCGTTGCGCTGGACAGCGAGCTTGCCGTCGAGGAGCGTCTGCATGAGCTGGAGCGACTCGATGGCGATGTCGTCGTCGATCTCGGCCTTGCCGCCCTCGGGGAAAGTCATCGCGGCGCCGTGCTGGGTGTAGAAGGTGTAGAAGATCCGGAACATCTGGGCACCGTCGCCGAGATAGCCGTACGACAGTGGTGGCGTGTCCTTGGTCTGACCACCCACCTGGCTGATGAGGTCGATGAACGCCTCGGGCGATTCCGTCGGGAGCAGCTTGCCGTCGCTGTCGAGGACGCCGGCCTTGTCGCAGATCTCGGGGTTGAACATCAGCACCGTCGGGTGTGCGTCGAGCGCGACGGCGAACAGCTTGTCGCCGCTCAGGCCCTTCTTCCAGATCTCCGCGGGGAAGTCGTCCTCACTCACCCCGAGCTCGGCCAGACGACCGACGTCCCAGGAGTCGAGGAGACCGCCGGGCGCGTAGCCGGGCATGCGCGAGGCGTGCATGATCGCGAGCTCGGGCGGGCGACCGCCGGTCGCCGCCATCGCGAGCTTCGTGTAGTAGGGCTCGCCCCAGACCAGGGTGGTGGTCTTGACGTCGTACGCGGCGCCCTGGGTCGCCTTGGTGACCATCTCGGCCATGGTGCCGCCGTCGCCGCCGCTGAGCGGGGTCCAGAACTGGATCTGGTCGGCCGCTCCGGTGGCGCCGGCCGCGCCGCAGGCGGAGAGCCCGCCGGAGAGGGCGGCCGCCCCGCCGATCGCGGCCGCCCCGCCGATCGCGGCCGCTCCGGTGAGCAGCCCGCGTCTGGAAAGCATCGTGGATCGACGTGCCATCGCGTCTCCTTGTCACAGAGGTGGGGTGTGACGTGCGTTACATCTCGAACTATTACATCGTTGTAATCGGCCTGGCAAGTGTCTCCTCGTCCCCGATTCGGTGGATCCCTGTCGACGCCGGCCGACCACGCCTCGATCACGAGTGCCAATGGAAGGATGAAGTCCCGAAGGCCACTCTCGCGATGAGCATGACGCTGCTCATCGGCGCCGGCATCGGCTACCTGCTGGGCATCCTCGTCGGCGCGTGGATCGCACGCGGCCGCCGGACCGCTCACTAGCTACCGCGTCGTACTCGCCCGGACGACCAGCTCGTGCGGGATCGCCACCGCGCGCGGAGGGGTCGTCCGGTCACCGATCCGCGCCAGCAGCAGATCGACCGCCGCCTCGGCGAACGCGCGCCGGTCCAGCGCGACGGTGGTCAGCGACGGGTTCATGAACCGGGCGTGCTCGACGTCGTCGAACCCGGTGACCAGGACGTCTCTCGGCACCTCGAGCCCGTGCTCCTGGAGCACGTGCATCGCGCCAAACGCGATCGAGTCGGTGAACGCCATGATCGCGTCGAAGGTTGTTCCCCGGTTCAGCAGCTCTTCCGCCGCCTCGGCCCCGCCCCTCATCGACCACTCCTCGGCGTTGATCTCGAGCCTCGCGTCAGGTTCGATGCCGTGCTCGCGGAGCGCGCGGTGGTAACCCTCGAGCCTCTGCGCGCTGGTAGCCGTGGCGTCGACAGCCCCCGTCGCCCCACCCAGGACCGCGATCCGCCGCGCACCCCGGTCCAGAAGATGAGCCGCCACCTCGTACCCGGCCTGCCGGCTGTCGATCAGCACCCGGTCGACCTTGTGCTGCTCGACCTCCCCGATCAGCACCACCGGCGGCAGATGGTCGTCGTGGACGATGATGCTGTCCTTGAGCCGGATCGGGTTGAGGATCAGCCCGTCGACCTGGTGCTCCCGCGCACGCGAGACAAGATCGTGCTCCCGCTGCGGCTCCGCGGCCGTCTCCTCGATCTGGACCGCCATCCCCCGCTCGTGCGCCGCCTGCACCACCCGATGCACCATGTCCGCCGAGAACGCCGTCGCCAGGTCCGGCAGCGCCAGCGCGATCACCCCCGACCGCCCGCCCCGCAGGCTCCGGGCACTCAGGTTCGGTACGAAGTCCAGCTCCTCCACCGCCGCCAGCACCCTCTCGCGGGTGTCAGGACGTACGAAGACCGTCTCGTTCATCACGTTCGACACGGTCTTAGGCGACACCCCCGCCAGCGCCGCGACATCCTTCACCGTCGCCCGGCGCGGCCCCCTGGTCATGGGGTCAGCGTATGCGAACGACGCACTACGTCATCGCCGGTCTGCGGTCGACGGACCTCATCTGCTCGATGCCCCGAAGTTATGCAAGTTCCGGCACAGTTAAAGATCGCATCGACGTATGGAAACCTAGAGACGTGAGTACCGAGTCATGGGCGTCCTCGCCGGAGCGACGACGGAACATGCAGGCAAACCGCTCGCGTGACACTGGACCAGAGCTCGCCGTCCGACGCATCTTGCATGCCGCTGGCTATCGCTACCGTGTCCACTTCCAACCCGAACCGACCCTACGCAGAAAGGCTGACATCGTCTTTACGCGTCAGCGCATCGCGATCTTCATTGACGGCTGCTTCTGGCATGGTTGCCCCGAGCATGGGCGCAAGGATTTTAACCATAACGTCGACTACTGGCCCTCGAAGATTGCGACAAACCGCGCCCGAGATGCAGAGACCACCGAGGTGCTCCAAGAGGCTGGATGGCAGGTTCTCCGATTCTGGGAACACGAGAGTCCTGCCAAGGTCTCAGCGCTCATTCGGCAGGCGCTCACCTCTTCTTCGATGTGACGGACTTCTTCGTCGAAGGCAATCGTGGCGCAGGCTCCACGACCGTCTCGCCAGGTCGTGCCAGGCGCCAACTCCTGCCTTCAAGTTCGACACTCCAGGAGTCACCTGGGGCCGCGGGCACAACCCGGAGGCTCACGACCTCGCCGCGGCTAGGCTGCTCGGCACCGAGCGCCATCGCGACGCGTCGATGGGGGTCATAGTCGCCCGGAATCAAGTAACCCTCCTCCCGCAACACCGTGCGAGCTCCGTGCCCGTTATCCCTGACACGCGCCATGTAGTCCGATTGCTGTGCAAGCGTCGCAATGGTGTTGCGGCCGATCCGAGTGTTGGTCACCCGCCGGAAGAGCTCGTTGACTCGCCCCTGGCCCTTACCCGGCGCTGAAAGTATCGCGTTAAGTGTCGTTACATCGATCCCGAGCAGAACGTTGGGCGGGAGGGGCGCATCCTTGTGGAGCCATGCGATTTGACCTTGGCCGCGGGGGTTGAGGTTCGTCTTGCCATCGCGATTCGTGGTAGTTCGCCGGTTCTCCTCCGACGCTCGAACAATTCCCAGGCTCCAGGTGCCCCGCTCATCGTTGGCCGTCGCGACCAGGAGCAGGTGTCCGAAGCACTCCGGCGGGAGCATCCATCCACCCCGCCGCTGCGAGTACTTGCAGTCGATGTCTTCCCCTGA
Organism: Nocardioides sp. NPDC101246; assembly: GCF_044767415.1. Classification (NCBI taxonomy): domain Bacteria; kingdom Bacillati; phylum Actinomycetota; class Actinomycetes; order Propionibacteriales; family Nocardioidaceae; genus Nocardioides; species Nocardioides sp. NPDC101246. The sequence goes on along the minus strand of NZ_JBIWNX010000023.1, from coordinate 6,923 downwards.
CACTCGATAGTCAAGGTGGTGGCCATCATCGATGACGTCGTCGAACGCGCGCCGGAGATTGATCTCAAGCAACGTCCCGAAATGCGTCTTCTCCGTTTTAAACAACTGGTCCCAGCGGAACCGCCCGGTGTGTTGCCCATCGTACAGTTGGTCGAATGTCTCGCGGAAGATCTGCGCAGCACGGTCGCCGCGTGGATCAGCCTCGAAGAAGGCCTTGTACACCACGTCCCGTTGCGGGTCAGGGTCAAGGCCAGTGAACACGAGTTCCGGAACAACTGCATCAGTCACGGACGCCACAGTAGCGGTGGGCACCGACATCCGGGACGGACTTTATCCGCAGCGCCCGAAATGGGTGACGTCAGTCAACCGGCACTTGCCCGGACCGTTCGTGACCTGCGTCCGCGCCGGGCCCCAGGGCCGCCCGAATCGCCTCGCCCATAGCCCGGGCCGCTGGAGGCGGGAAGGCGTTGCCCATGGTCTTGTACGCGTTGGTCTTCCGGAGAACCTCGTCGATCTTCCAGATGTCAGGGAAGCCCTGGACGCGAGCGGCCATGCGCACGTTCAATTTGAAGGGCCCATTTGGGTCGTGCTTCTTTGCGGGCGCTACTCCGTGGTTCGCGAGTCCGAGACCATCCACACCAAGGCGACGCCACTGGGCACGGGCTCGCGTCGGCCCAAGGTCTGCACCGCCATGTTTCTCTGACCCTCCGACAAGAGTGGGGCCAATCGTGGTTGCCACCTCAGTGGCCCAGTGGTCGGCCCCTTCCCAACCGTTGGCAGACACTAGATCTTTGAGAGTTTCCCCGACGCTGACCCTCGACCCCTCAGGAGTCACAGGTTCCGGCCAACGGAAGCGTTCGCGAGCTTCCTCGTCACGGAAGGCAACCAACACGGACCTTGGCCGCAGCTGGGGCACACCGAAGTCCGCCGCATAGATCATGTCCCAAACTGCGTCTTCGTACCCGAGGGCAGCTAGGGCCTCAAGGGTCTCGTTGCGCCATCCCTCGAACTTGGGATCCATCAGCCCACGCACGTTCTCGAACATGGCAGCGCGCGGCCTGACCTCATCGACCATCCGGATGGCCTCTGGCCAGAGGTTCCGCTCGTCAGAAGCACCAAGCTGCTTGCCGGCCTTCGACGCCGGAGTGCACGGGACGCCGCCAGCAACAAGGTCGATGTTCGCGTCGCGGTACAGGCGGAAGTCGACCTCCCGTACGTCCTTCTCGACGATGTTCCACTTTGGGCGATTGGCACGCAAGATCTGGACTGCAGGAGACCAGTACTCGACGAGCAACTCGTGCTCAAACCCAGCCTGCTCCAACCCAAGCGCCTGGCCCCCCGCACCGGCACAAATCTCGATGGAGGTCAGTGTCGAGGACGTCATGGCACGTAGCGTACGCGGTGCCGAACCTCTCTCCGAAAGGCGCGCCGTCGAACACCCGTTCCCGTGACCCAGGTCTCACTGAAGCGTCACAACGACGCTCTAGGTTGCTGCTTGGCGACGATTGGCACCGGGGTGGATCTCGGCGACAGCTTCGAGAGGAAAGGCCAGGTCAGGACGCGAAGAGATGTCTGGCGGAAACTCAGACTCCAACCAGGCCCTTAGTGCGGCAGGGGTACTTAAACCATGCCCTTTGAGAAGATCCACAATGTCTCGTCCACACACGATCGCTACAGGATGCTAATCTTCGCGAACTTCCCGGTAGGCCTGGGCATGGACGTACGAGGTCGTCACTAGGACGCCGAAGTTGCGATGGCGAAGTCGACTGATCAACCGACTGATGTCACGCACACCGACGGCAGTGGTTGGGCCGTAGCACTTCGCCTCCAGTGCAAAGTCGATCTTGATCTGGTCTGCAGGTGGCCCGATCTTGTACCGCCCCACTGCGTCGCGACCGCCATCGCGGGACGGCCGGGTCACTTCGAGTTCGTCGGTGGCAGGCGCCAGCATCCACCACAGGTGGGCAGCGCAGTACTCGAAGTCTGTAGGACGCTCAGCGAAGTGCCGATGCATGGTCGTCAGCAGCTCGATGTCCGAGCGGGACGATGGCAACTGCTGCTCTCTGGTTCGATGCTCGACCGAACGTGGAGCAAGGAGCGGATCTGGCATACCTGTGCGCACCCAGACTGACCAGGCTCTCGGAGCGTTCATGGTCATCGGGTTGCCGGCCCTGATGTCGTCGAGCCAGGCACGTGTGACTAACCGGGCATCGAGAACAGTGAACAACGACCTGTAGTTCTGGAAGCGCTCGTCGCCAGACGATCGCCAGATCGCCACAAGCTGCTCCTCCGGCGGAACGGTGGCCGCGCCAGGGACTAGGAGACCCCTATAGGCTACCCCGGCTCCTCGTCCTGCCTTGGAGAACAACAAGATCGGGGGCACACGCCGGCGTCGTTCCGCGGAGCCAGCGTCCCGGAACATGTCCCGGAGCGCCAAGTTTCCCTTGCGAGGGGTGTCGTGAAGTTCCCGTCCTGGCTTCTTGTTGTCCCCGTAGTACGTGAATGTACCTGCGCCGAGGTCCAAGCGATCCGGCCATTCAAGGTCAGCCATCGACGTGTAGAGGACAAGTGCACGAACAGTGCCTCGTGTCGGGCTTCCAAGGAACCTGAAGCCCCCGGCGTTACCGACCGGCAGGATCTTGGAGATTGGGTCATCTCCGCGGTTCCCAGCCACGCCCCCGGCGTACTTCCTGTCGATGACCAGGTCCGTCCGTGCAACCTCCGAGAACGGAACCTCTTCCATGCGGATCAGCTTTCCACAAAACGCTGGCAGGCGTCGTAGTCTGCATAACTCGCGATGCCCCCAGCATCGCAGGGGCGACCCGCCCGCCAGCCCAGTCGTCCGCAGTCTTGAGCGCACGTGGACCGGGCAGCGCAACGTCCACCTCCCGGTCAGCGTCATACCCATATCTGGGGACCGGGTCGGAGGGTTTCTGCAACGGAGACACTGACTCTTCACTAGAGTCCCCCCGTGCACATGGATGATCAGGCTGCCAAACCCGCTGACGCCGTCGACGACGTTGTCGACGAGAGTCTCGATGACGACGAGGGCTTGTTCCACATGCAGGAGTCGGCTCTCACATACTTCGGGGCTGACTTTGACGTTCGCGGACTGGTCCAGCGACTCAACGACGGGGACATCGTAATTCCCAGGTTTGACCCTGATGAGTCTGACGGCGCTTCTCTTGACGGATTCCAGCGCCGCCCCGTCTGGAACAAGACACGTATGGAGAAGTTTATCGAGTCACTCCTCCTTGGCTGGCCCGTGCCCAGCATTTTCATGGTCCTTGACTCCGACCAACGATATCTCGTACTCGACGGCCAACAGCGCTTGACTGCACTTCAGCGGTTCTACGATGGCTACTATCCCGATGGCAAGGAGTTCGCGCTCACCAATGTCGCCGAGCACCTCCAAGGAAGCACATACGAGACCCTCGGACCAGATAGCAAGCGACGCTTGAACAACACCTTTATCCAGGCAACTGTAATCGAGCCAAGTGGCGACGATGGACCCGAATCGGTCTATCGCCTGTTCGACCGACTAAATAGCGGCGGCGTATCCCTCACAGCGCAAGAGATACGCGTGGCGCTCTTCCTTGGGCCAGCCATCAACTGGGTGAGAGATCTTAACACCAATCAAGATTGGAGAAATCTCTACGGTCCCCCCAGTCAAAGATTGAAGGACCATGAACTGATCTTACGATCTCTCGCAATGGAGGAAGTCGTCTCTCGGGTAGGAGGGAGGTGGGATGACGACTCGGTCCGAATTTCGGCATACCGCCCACCCATGTCAGATTGCCTGAATTCTTTCCTTACGAGAAATCGAAGCCTGACGGGGTTAGATGTCGACTCTTTCACGAGAGCATTCAATGGCAGTTGTCATATCCTGTTTCAAGCAGCCAATAGAGATGCACTCCGACTTAACAATCGGATAAACGCCGCCCACGTCGACGCCGTGCTTTCATCGCTGATGTGGCTACATCTCAATGACCAGGTTCCTGATGCTTCCGACCTGGAGACATCACTGGCCGAATTGCGGAAAAATGAAAGGTATATCGAGTACGTGACACGAAGTACCTCCCATCGGGAGAGCGTGCTCGGACGTCTGAGGCTCGCACTCAACACTTTGGGCGGTCGTCAATGACAGCTCGCGCGGAAGCGCTCTCCTGCTGGCAACGACTCCAAGGTGAGTACGGCCGGTATCTTGAAACGATCCGCATTCTGCAAGCACAAAAAGGAGTCGGATTCCTCAAGGTCCAAGAAGATTTACGCCGTTATCTCTGCCTTCGCTGCGCTGGCTTCTTGGAGCAGGTGGTCTTCCTCGTTCTCGATGGGTATCTCACCCAGAAGACGAGCGGACCCACTCGAGATTTCGCTCGGAGCTACTTTAACCAGGCTCCCAACCTCAATGTGGATGCCTTTACCCGCCTCATTGCGCGATTCGGCTCAAATCACGTCGCTGAACTTGAGGTGTTTCTAACGACACCTCGACGGGACACCCTGGGAGACCTTCTCGGGATACGAAACGACGTCGCGCACGGTCGCGTTTTCAACGGACAACGACTCGCACCTGAGCGTTACCTAATTCTCTGCGAAGAGATCTACGACTGGCTCATAGATACTTTCCTCGGCGAGAGCGTCGAGGTGCTGGACGGCTCGGGTCGGAGTGTCGTCGCCTATGAGCGGACGAGCTGATTCCTGTATTCGTGCGGTCCAGACACATAGCCTGACAGCGACACACGGCTACGCATCCTGGCGAACACACCCAAGCGCGATCTCCACCCATTAGAGTCTACGCGTGCATGCTGACCTATCTCACGTGTTCCTCCGACAGGCATGGGCTCCCTCGAGCCGCGTTCGCGCTGATCACCTATTCGAGTTTACCAAGAGCGCTCTGGAAGTGTTAGGCCCAGAGGCCACGGCCTCAGTTCTGGTGACAGACAACCGCACCTTCGAAATCCATGCAGAGGAACTGGACGATTTGCGGCGCATCGCCAGCCCGCGAAACACTCGGGGAAACCTGGTAGCAGAAGTGGTAGTCAGCGCGCCTGCAGGAAGCGTGAAAATCGAACTAGGAACGCGGTCAGGCCTAGGACGGTTCTTCGCCAAGATTGCCGCCCGCCACGCCGATAAACGAATCACAGAAGAACTCTTTGAACTCGGATCGGATCTTACCACCAGACGCGCAGCAGCATCGGTTATTCGGATTGGCGCATTGTCGTTCTGCGCTCTCATTCTAACTCTACAGTTCGCAAACTTGATGTTGACAGAAAAAGGCGACGTAGACTCGCCAGAGACGGCAAGATTGCAGGTCTACTTCATGGTCAACACGGTTCTCACGTGGCTCTTGGCCAGAGGAGCGTTGAGTCGAATTACCATGCCCGCAATCCTTAGACCTCCCATCAGCAGATGGGATCCGTCGACCATCACGGTTAATCGGGCGACGGTTGTTGGTGTCGTGATCGCGATTCTAGCTCTGTTGGTGTCGGTTGCCGCGTTGATTCCCGCGTACGTCGCGCTCCTCCAAAATTGACGGTTCGACGAGCCCATTCATAGCCGCCTGTGGAACAGCGCCTTTCCAGACACCGGCACGGCGATGCGGCTCGCAGGTATTCAGGGGCCTTCGGTCGGCATCGGCGGCTCGGCGGTCCATGCCGCCAGGATTTCGTCCTCGGTCATTCCGGGTTGGACAACGGCCGCCACCCACATCACTGGGTCCAAGAGGACAACGCGCTTGTCTTTGTCCGGGACAGCCGCACGAATCCACTGAGCCACCCGCAGGACCTGCGATTCGTTGCCATCAGACCAGACCGAATCGAGCGCACGCGCGTGGAAGATTTGGAAGTGATGTGTGTCCCCGGGGTCCTGGACTCGAAGAGTGACATCGACGGGATCATCTGGATCTTCACTGGTCCAGACGACCTCGGCTCCCGGCCACCGCGAGAAGGCGGCCTCGACGAAGGCGTCGGTCTCCAACGCGAGGCTGCCTTCGCCATCGGGGGTGTATATCAAGGGGTTGTTGGACATCAGTCAGACTCCAGTCTGATTTCGACGTCGGCGTTGGGGCCGAGGTGCTCTTGGGCAAGTTTGCCCCAATACTCACCGGCTGCAGCGGTGGACACCGTGATACGGAGGCGATCGATGGGGTTCGATGGGTCGTTCATGACTCGTCCGTAGCGGATCATCTCTGACTTGAACTCGCGCTCGATCTTCTCCTTCATGAACGCTGGGATCCGACCTTCGTTGACGGCGTTCGAGGCACCAGGGCGGTTGACATACTTCGCCTCGATGGTGACGACCTTGTCGGGGTCCTCGACGAGGCCGTCTGCGTTGATCTCCGAACCGCCACCGCGAAGCACGACGTTGTTCGGTCCCGCGTGCTTCCGCTGGAAGTCGTAGGCAGGTCCTTCTCTATTCTCTGGCTTCACGTTGGACGGATCGGAAATTAGCCGAACGACCCACTGATGCCGTTTGTCGGCCGGCCAGGCGCTCGCATAGCCGCCGGGGTAGCGCAGATCAGGCTTCGCTTTCTCAGGGCCAAGCTGCCGAGCAGGCGCATCTTTCGCCCCTAGCACGAGGCCGGGCACGAAAGATGCGTCCGATGCCCCAGGAAGCGGAAGCAGATCAGGTCTTTCGCTCTCAGGGAGGACGTATCCGTAGGTGGCGCGCGCAGGCCGGTCAGAGTAGCCGGGGATGAAAGCAGCTTGGTGTGCTGAAGCCACGCCCGAGATGGCCGCGGGAGGACGTGCTGTCGCTGCGACTCCGTCCTGGGCGCCCTGGCGAATCGCGAGTCGTTGGTGCATGGCTCTGCGGAAGTGTTCTAGACCGGGGATCCCGTAGGCGGCGGGGCGGGTGAGGCGCCAGGCCAGCACGGTCAGCACCCCGATCAGCCCCAGCTGGAGCACGAACCACATCTTCGAGGT
>NZ_JBIWNX010000022.1:0-91189 GCF_044767415.1 Nocardioides sp. NPDC101246 | reverse complement strand
CCGCTGCGCCACACCCGGGCCGCCGCCCCGATAGCCAGCCAAATCTTTTCTCGATCTGGTCCGGAGTCCAGGACCGCCGAAGGCGGCCGGCGAAGTCGGCGGGCCGAAGGCCCGTCCTTGACGCCGGACCAGATCGAGAAGACCCTCAAAGAACGGGTCGGCGGCCCACCCCCACCCCAAAAAACCTCAAGAGATCCGCCCCCGCCACCGCCCCCCAGCAACCAGCTCGACATTGATCCCAGCAGCCCGGACAGAAGCGATGAGCTCGTCGTCGAACATCTCCCCCGGCTGAGGCGGACTGAGCGTGTGAGCCCCGGCGACCCCGAGCTCGACGAGAGTCGATTCCAGATCAGGAGCCATGAAGGCGAGGTGATGGAGCCCGTACGCGTGCGGCCCAGGAGTCACCGGAGTGATCAGCTTGAGCGGGAGAGATCCGGGCTTCTCCAGGAAGACCCCGCGGACGCCCTGGCGGGTGTTGACGACCGGGTCGGTGACGCGGCGGTAGCCGAAGAGCCGCTCGAAGGCCTCAGCGGTGCGGAGGAGGTCGCGGACCTGGATGCCGATGTGGTCGAGCCGAAGGTCAGGCATCGTCACCTCGCGTCGCGGCGCCTTCGGCGACGGCGGTGGCGATGGCCATCCAGGGCCCGGGGACGGTGGCGACGCGCACCACCGTGACTCCGGCCAGAGCCGCCAGATCGGCCGCAGGGCCCGAAAGGGTGACCTCGAGCGACCCCGGAGGCCCTTCGATGACGGTGATCCCGCGCCACGGCAGCGGCCCGGACCACTCGCCGGGACCGAGCGCCTTCCAGACGGCCTCCTTGGCGGCGTACCTCATCGCGAAGGCGGTGGCGGGGGCCGCCGCGGCCATGCACTGGGCGATCTCGGCGTCGGTGAACCATCGCGCCGCGCCTCCGGATCCACGCATCCCCAGGAGCTTCGCGAAGCGCCTGATGTCGGCGATGTCGATCCCGACCCCCTGCAGGCTCATCGTGGACCCGTCGCTCTTCGTCAGCATCTCAGGCGACCGGGCTGTAGGTCGCGACCGTCTTCAGCAGCTCGGCGGCGACCGCCTCCGAGCCGGCCTCGTTGAGGTGGCCGCGGTCGAGGCTCAGGTGCTGGTCGAGCACGTGGTAGGTGTGGCCGCCCTGGCTGCGCTCACCCGTACCGGCGGACTCGATCGCAGCGATGTCCACGAGACGTCCCGAGGCTGCGTACTCCTGCCTGACCATCGCGTTGTAGCGCTCGCGGGCGATGTTGTCGGCCGGCCCCGTCCTGTCGTCACCACCCAGGAGCGCCCTGATCCTGGACCTCCATCCGCGATCCGCGGTCAGCGGCACGGTCGTATAGAGGAAACGTACGTCGGGATGCGCCGCCTCCACGTCGGCCATCATGGACCCGTAGGCGTCGAAGACGGCCTGCACGTCGGTGGAGGCGGTGATGTCGACGTAGCAGAGCTTCATCAGCGCCACGTCGACCCCTTCGGCCACCGGGCTGTCCAGCATCGCCGCGAACGCCGTGAACTTGCTCAGCGGCTCCCCGTTGACCCCGAGGTAGGCATGCATGAGCGATCCGTCCCGGGCGTCCTCGCCGGAGGAGACGTCCGCGATGACCGGGGCGGGCACCGAGGCGTCGGCGTACACCCTGGCGACCCCGTCGAGGATGTTCGATCCCACCGACTGGTGCCCGAAGAGCACCCTGGTCTCGCCCACTGCCCGCAGCTCGTCGTCGCTGGGCCACGCGATCGACTCGTTCCGTTCCGCCATCTCAGCTCACCTTGACGCCACCGCCACTGTCGTCGTCGACACCGGCGATGCAGTCCCCGGCACCGGACAGTCCCTCGGCCAACCTCAGGCACATGGCGCGTACGTCCTGCTTGATCACCTTGCCGCTCGCGTTGAACGGCAGCGCGTCGACGATGCGGACCACCTCGGGGACCATGTGCTTCGAGAGCTGCTCGCGACAGTGCGCGATGACGTCGGCGACCCGCAGTCCGGACCCCCGCCGACGCACCACCACCAGCTCGAGCCGCTCCCCTGCGGCGTCATCCGGCAGCCCGACCGCGGCCGCGGCGACGATGTCGGGCAGGTCCAGCACCACGGACTCGATGTCCTGGCTGGCGATCCGGTGCTCCCGCGACTTGATGAAGTCCTCGACCCGATCGACCACGTAGATGTAGCCGTCCTCGTCGACCTTCGCCAGGTCTCCCGTACGCAGCATCCCGCCCGGCATCTTGCGTGCCGTCGCTTCGGGGTCGTCGAGATAGCCGGGCGAGATGTTCGCGCCGCTGGCCCAGATCTCGCCGACCTCGCCCGGGGCGACGTGCACCCCGTCGCGGTCGAGGACCCGCAGGTCGACACCCGGGATGCCCCGGCCGATCGACCCGGGCCGCCGGGAGAGCTCCTCCGGCGGGAGATAGGAGAGCCGAGCGGTGGCCTCGGTCGCGCCGTACATCACGAAGACCCGCGCCTGTGGCTGCGCGCGTGCCAGCTGCTCCACCAGAGCCGGCGCCAGCCGGCCACCGGCCTGCTGGATCGTCCGCAGCGTCGGTACGGCCGTGCTGCCGAAGGTGCTGTTGCGCAGCAGCGTCCCGAAGGTCGACGGCACTCCGGCGAACCCCGTGCAGCGCTCGGAGGTCATCCGGTCCACCACCGCCTGCGGGAAGACGAACGTCGGCTGGATGACCATCGCGGCACCGGCGCGCAGATGGGTGTGCAGGAGCGAGAGCCCGAAGGCGTAGGTGAACGGCAGCACGACCAGCATCCGGTCCTCGGACGTGATGTCGAGGTAGCCGAGGATCGAGGTCGTGTTCGACTGGATGTTGCGGTGGGTGATCCGCACCGCGCGCGGATCGCCCGTGGTGCCGGAGGTGAACATGTAGAGCGCGTCCTGGTCCGGGTCGACCTCGACCCCGCCGGGCAGCTCGACCGACGTCGATCGCTGCTTCGGGACCAGCCGCTCCTTCCGCTCGACCACGACCGGGAGGCTCCGGGGCAGGCTCAGCCTCAGCGCCGCGGCCTGGGCGCGGCCCACCAGCAGCGCGTCGGCGCCGACCCAGCGTGCCCGGGCCACCACCTCCTCGGTCGGGAGCGTGACGGCGAACGGCACCACGACCAGCCCCATCCGGAGCGCGGCGAGATAGGCCGAGGTCCAGAACAGCCCGTTGGGTGCCATGATCCCGACCGGTGTACCCGGGGTCAGTCCGAGCCGGGAGAGCCGTCCCGTGAGCACGGACACGCTGGCTCGCAGCTCTTCGAAGGTGTACTCGCGACCGGCTTCGGCGAGCGCGATCGAATCCTCGGGCGCGTGCTCGAGAAGAAAGTCGGCAGTGTTCAACGTGGCCCGTCCCCCGGGATGCTTCGGCCGGGACAGTTCCCGGCCATGGCAACGTCGCACGCCCCACCTCGACCGGCGGTGGGGCGCTCGACAGGCTGCCTGAAATTGAGTACGCGACCCACCCATCGGTCCCGACTCGACTCTGCTACGCGTCGACTGGTCTCGTGAACCTCAAGCGCCTCCTCATGCTCGTGCTGCTCGGCGTGCTCGTCGGCGTCGCGATCTTCTGGATGCCAGGACGCTTCGACGACTCCTCCTCCGGCACCGACGGCAACGGCTCGACCTCGTCCCGGTCCGGCTCGCCGGGAGCCGACCCGAGCTCGGGCTCGAGCGCCGGGTCCGAGTCCGGCCGGAAGTCGGAGTCCGATCCCGAATCCGCGAGCGAGGCGCTGCCGGAGGCGGCCTCGACACCGAGCGGGTCGGGCGAATCGGGCCTGCCCGGCCTCACCGAGAAGCCACGTACGAAGACCGCGGCGCTGATCTCGGAGCCGCTGCCCAAGCAGGCGGTCCGCAAGAGCGCCCTGGTGGCCGGATACCCGACGGCACTCGAACCGCCGTCGCGGACCACGGTCGCCGTCTCCAGCGTCTCGCCCACCAAGGGCGCGCTCCAGGTGGCGCTGACCGCGACCTGCCGGCGGCCCTGCGACGTACTGCGTCACTTCCGGACCCGTCTCGCGCAGCACGGCTTCAAGGAGGTCACGGCGACGTCGGTCGAGAACACACCCGCGATCTCGCTGAAGCGTGGCGACGAGACCGTCAGCGTCACGATCACCCATACCGGGCGCCGCAACGTCGACTTCAGCCTCTACTCCGTCCTCCGCACGAAGACCTGAGCCGGTGTACCTGTCTCTCAGCGACCGTCCCACCACGAGTGCCGAGCCGCGGCAGTCCGGCGGGCGGGTCTCCCGGACCGTCGTCACCCTCGGCATCGTCAGCCTGCTGACCGACATCTCCTCGGAGTCGGTCTCGGCGATCCTGCCGCTCTACCTGACCGCGGTCGTCGGGCTCTCCCCGGTTGCGTACGGGCTCATCGACGGGCTCTATCAGGGCGTCTCCTCGCTGGTGCGGATCGCGGCCGGGTGGGCGGCCGACCGCACCGACCGGCCGCAGCCGGTGGCACTGGCGGGCTACGCGATGAGCGCGGTCGCGCGCCTCGGGCTGATCTTCGCCGGCGGCTTCGGGACGATCTCGGCGGCGATCTCGCTGGACCGGGTCGGCAAGGGCGTACGCACCGCGCCGCGCGACGCGATGATCGCCGCCTCCAGCGACCCGGCGCACCTCGGCCGCAGCTTCGGCGTCCACCGGGCGCTCGACACGATCGGGGCCACGCTCGGACCCCTGCTGGCGTTCGTGATCCTGTGGCGGATCGCCGACGGCTACGACACCGTGCTGGTCGTCTCGCTCGGCTTCGCCGTGCTCGGGGTGGCGACGATGGCGTGCTTCGTGCCGTTCCGCACCGGCGCCGTCCGCCGGACCGCCCCTCGCCTCGGCGAGCCGCGCCCGAAGGTGCGCTGGCGCACCGTGCTCACGCCGGGTCTCATGCGGGTGACCGGTGTGTCCGGCGTGCTCGCCCTGCTCACCATCGGTGACGGGTTCGTCTACCTGGCGCTGCTGGAGACCGGCGGCTTCGCGGCGCAGTGGTTCCCGGTCCTCTACGTCGGGACCAACCTCGCCTACCTCGCGCTGGCCGTACCGATGGGCAGGCTCGCGGACCGGGTCGGGCGCGTCAAGGTCCTCGTGCTCGGCCACCTTCCGCTCGCGGTCGCCTACCTGTGCGCCGCGACCGGGTCCGGCGCGCTCTGGACGACGTGCGCCGCGGTGCTCCTCCTCGGCGTCTTCTACGCCGCGACCGATGGCACCCTGGCCGCGGTCGCCGGGCAGCTGGTCCCGGAGGACGTACGCGCCAGCGGCATCGCCACCGCCCAGACCGCGGTCGCGTTGGCTCGGCTCGTCGCAGCGACGGGCTTCGGCCTGCTCTGGTACGCCGTCGGCCCCCGGGTCGCGATGCTCGCGGTCTGCGCGGTGCTGCTCGCCGCGATCCCGGCCGGGCTCGCCGTGATGCGCAGGGTGGTGCGATGACGACGTTCTGGGCCAAGCGGCGCACCGCGATCTTCGGGGCGATCGTCGTGCTCGTCACGGCCGGCGTGACGGCGTACGCCCTCTCCGCGATCGCGGAGAACGACCGGCGTACGTCCCGGGCGACCGAGGCGACGACCACCTCCATGCCGCAGATCGAGAAGGGGCCGCGGATCCTCTTCCGGCACACCGGCCGCGACGCCGACTACGGCCACGTCGGCGCCGTGGCACTGGACGATCCCGGCGGCGCCCGGGCGCTCACCGACCTGAGCTGCGACCGGGTCTACGCGCAGGCGCGGTCGGTCTCCTGCCTGGCGACCGAGCAGGGCGTGGTGAGCCGCTACCGGGCGACCGACCTGGCGACCTCGACCCCGGGGAAGGCGTGGCGGGAGGTCGACGGGACCGACCTGCCCGGGCTGCCCAGCCGCACCCGGATCTCGCCGGACGGGGAGCTGGTCTCCTCGACGGTGTTCGTCAACGGCGACTCCTACATGGTCAGCGGATTCTCGACGCGCACCCTCATCCGCCGGGTCGGTGGAGCGAGCTACGGCGACCTGGAGAAGTTCAGCCTGGTCGTCGACGGCCGCAAGGTCTCCCCGGTCGACCGCAACATCTGGGGCGTCACGTTCGCCGACGACGACCGCACCTTCTACGCCACCGTCGCCACGGGTGGGCGGACCTACCTGGCCCGCGGCGATCTCACCGAACGCTCGCTGACGACCATCGCCGACCACGTCGAGTGCCCGTCGCTCTCCCCCGACGGCACCCGGATCGCGTTCAAGGAGGCCGACAAGGACGGCACCCGGTGGACGCCCGCGGTCCTCGACCTCGCCACCGGCCGACGCACAGTGCTCGCCGGTGAGACCCACAGCATCGACGACCAGATCGAGTGGCTCGACGACGGCACCGTCCTCTACGGCCTGGAGCGCGAGGGCGAGCCGGTCGACGACGTCTGGGCGCTCGACACCTCGGCCTCCGCGACCCCTCGTGTGCTCATCCCGGAAGCGGCCTCGCCCGCGGTTCTACGCTGAATCGGGTACTCCGTCCCGGGTCCGGCACCCTCGCCGTCCGGGTCGCGCTTTGCTGTGCGGATGACCATTGAGGAGACTCACGCCGCGCCCCGGATAGAACTCAGCGCGAACGTTGACGACCGTGCCGTGATCGGCGCCGGGACCCTCGTCTGGCACCTGGCCCAGGTCCGCGAGCACGCCCGGATCGGCAGCGAGTGCATCATCGGCCGGGGGGCGTACGTCGGTCCCGGGGTCGTGGTGGGAGACCGCTGCAAGATCCAGAACCATGCCCTGGTCTACGAGCCGGCGGTGCTCGAGGACGGCGCTTTCGTCGGGCCGGCGGTGGTGTTCACCAACGACTACCTCCCCCGTGCCGTGAACCCGGACGGCACCCTCAAGGACGGCGAGGACTGGGAGGCGGTCGGTGTGACCGTACGCACCGGTGCCAGCATCGGCGCCCGAGCCGTCTGCATCGCGCCGGTCACGATCGGCGCCTGGGCGATGGTCGCGGCGGGGGCCGTGGTCACCCGCGACGTACCCGACCACGCGCTGGTCGTCGGGGTCCCGGCGCAGCGGATGGGGTGGGTCGGGCACGCGGGCGCACCGCTGGTCGCCCAGGGAGACGCCTGGCGCTGCCCGAAGACCGGCACGCTCTACGTCCTGCGCACCGCGAACGAGGACGACGGCCTGATCGCGATCTGACGAGCCGGTCGACCGGGTCTCAGGCGGCCCGCCACTCGGCCTTGTGGGCGATGCTGACCGCCGCGATCTGCGAGGAGACGCCGAGCTTGGCGAGGATCGACTTCACCTGGGTGCGCACCGTCGCCTCGGACACGACGCGAAGCTTGGCGATCTCGCCGACCGTGAAGCCGTCCATCAGGTGCTCGAGCACCTGTGACTCGCGCGGGGAGAGCTGGGCGAGCCGGCGGCGGGTCTCGAAGACGCCCTGCTCCTGTCCCACCCACGCCCGGATCAGGCGCTCACGCTCGTCGACGTCGAGCACGCTGAGCCCGTAGTTGAGCCTGCGTACGGTGCCCAGGATCTCGCCCAGCGGCACCGACTTGGACAGCACCGTGCGGGCCCCGACGTGCAGGGCGTGCCCCCAGCGGGTCTGGTCGGTCGAGCCCGTCACCACGACGACGTCGGCACCGGCCCGGGCGAGCGGGGCGATGAGGCGTACGCCCGAACCGTGCTGGCCCAGGTCGAGGTCGAGCAGGACGATGCGTGGCTGGGACCGCATGATCAGCGAGGTGAGCTTGGCCTCCGAGGGCGGCTCCTCGGGCAGGTCGATGCGGCGGGCGTCGTAGCCCTCGAAGGTGAGGGCCAGCTCGAGCGACTCGGCGAACAGGGTGTGGTCCTCGACGATGCCCACCTTCACGCGTTTACGCGGCGACACCATGGCGACCTCCCTGGGTCGGGGTGTCGTACTGGTCGGCCCCGTCGCCCGCCCCGCCATCGGCACAGCCGAGCATCGGGATGCCGAGGACGAAGGTGGTGCGCTCGCTCGCCTCGAGCAGCTCGAGGTAGCCACCCTGGCGTTCCATCAGGTCCCGCGCGGCATGGAGGCCGATGCCCTGGCCCGTGGAGCCCGGCCGGCTGACGCCCCAGGCGAAGATCCGCCGGCGCAGCTCCGGCGCGACCCCGGGCCCGTCGTCGGTCACCGCGATCTCGACCGTGGTGCTCGACGGCTCGGCGGCACGTACCTCGATCCGGACGGACCCTCCCCCGTGGGCCGCGGCGTTGTCGAGCAGCACGTTGAGCGCCTCGGTCAGCTGGTCGGAGTCGCCCAGCGCAAGCATCCGGCTGGGGCGCCACACCACCTCGGTGCCCCTGGCCTCGTGAGCGAGCACCATGGTGGCCACCACGGAGTCGAGGTCGATCACCTCGGCACGCATCTCTTCGGCACGCAGCTCATCGAGTTGCATCTCATCGGCCCGCGGCTCCGGGACCACCGGCCTCGCGGCATCCTGCTGCCGGCGGACCATCCGCTCCAGGCGCTCGAGCTCGCTCTGCACCATCGCCGTCATCGCGGCCCGTCGCTCCTCGCCGATCGCGCCGGACGAGTTCAGCAGCGTGGTCGCCGCCCGGATCCCGGCCAGCGCGGAGGCAGCCTCGTGCAGCCGGGCACGTTCATCCCGACCGGCTCTTGACATTGGCACAGCTCTCCCTGGTCATCCTCGCGCCACGCCCTCCCAAGACGCAGCCAGGCGGCATGAAACACGTGCGGACCTGAAGGTCCGACATGAACAGCGCCGTACGGCAATGGGACTGTACTCACTCGATCCGAGGGACGGATCGCCTACCTATTTTTGGTTACCGGCCGTTACCGACTGGTGCCTCAAATTGAGGAATGGCGAGCATCTGGACCCCATATCGAGGGAGTCCCAGGTCCCATACTCAGGTGGCTATCCTTGATCATCCGCCGGTGCCGTCGCAGCCGGATCCTGCGGACGCGCCCCCCGCGCGCGGATGGCGTCGTGCCCGCAAACCCCTGATCGGGCTGCTGGTGTGTCTCCTGCTGCTCTGCGCCGCGGCCCTGACCGGGATCCTGTGGCTCCAGGCGACGGTGGAGGGAAAGCTCCAGCGGCTGCCCGACACGTTCACCGGCCTCACCGACCGGCCCGCCAAGCCGACCTCCGGGTCGGCCGCCGACGCGATGAACATCCTGGTCCTCGGCACCGACACCCGGTCCGACACACCCACCACCGGAGCCGAGGCGCCCGGCTGGCAGCCCGGGCAGGCACGCTCCGACACGATGCTGCTCGTCCATATCGACGGCGACCGCGACTCCGCCTCGGTGATCTCGATCCCGCGCGACTCCTGGGTCGACATCCCCGGCCACGGCAAGGGCAAGGTCAACTGGGCCTACTCCTTCGGTGGCCCCAGCCTCACGGTCGAGACCGTCGAGAAGCTGACCGACGTACGCATCGACCACCTCACCGTCATCGACTGGGACGGCTTCAAGGCCCTCACCGATGCGATCGGTGGCGTCGACATCTACATCCCGAAGACCGTCTACGACTCCGCCCGCGGCGTCCGCTGGGAGGCCGGCAGCCACCACCTGGACGGCGAGCAGGCTCTCCTCTACGTACGCCAGCGCTACGGCCTCCAGGACGGCGACCTCGACCGTGTGGCCCGCCAGCAGGCATTCCTGCGCACCCTCCTCGAGCAGACCCTCGAGCAGGAGCTGCGCAAGAACCCCGACCAGGTCCTCGATCTCTTCTCGCTCTTCTCGGAGCACGCCTCCGTCGACGACGACTGGTCCACCATCCAGATGGCCAAGCTCGCCGCCTCCCTCCGCAACCTGCGCACCGGCGACATCAGCTATCTCACCGTCCCCACCGATGGCACCGGCATGGTCGGAGACCAGTCGGTCGTACGTCTCGACCCCTCCCGCGACCGCGACCTGTGGCGCGCGGTCGGGGAGGACCGCATGGCCGAGTGGTCAGAGGCGAACCGGGACCTCCTCACCCCCGACGTCGTCCGCTGACCCAGCCGGGTCGAGGCGGTTGGCGGGGCGCGGGAGGCCGTAGTGGTCGCGGAGCGTGGCGCCGGTGTACTCGGTGCGGAAGAGACCGCGCTCCTGGAGGATCGGCACGACCTTCGAGGTGAACGCCTCGATGCCCGAGGGCAGCACCGCGGGCATGATGTTGAACCCGTCGGCGGCACCGTTCTCGAAGTAGTGCTGGATGGTGTCGGCGACCTGGACGGGCGTGCCGGTGAAGGTCCGGTGCCCTCGTCCGCCGCCGAGGCGCCCGATCAGCTCGCGCACGGTCAGCCGGTCCCGGCGGGCCCAGTCGACCACGAGGGTGTAGCGGCTCTTGGCCCCCTCGATGTCGTCCTCCGATGGAAGGTCCTCCGGCAGCTCCGCGTCCAGGTCCAGCCGCGAGGGATCGACGCGGAGCAGCTGGGCGAGCTGGGCGAGGGCGTACTCCGGGGCGATCAGCCGGTCCAGCTCGGCCTCGAGCTCACGCGCCTCGGCCTCGGTGTCACCCAGGACCGGGACGATCCCGGGCAGCACCAGGACATGGTCGGGGTTGCGGTCGGCCGCGACGACCCGCCGCTTGATGTCGGCGTAGAAGGCCTGGCTCTCGGCCAGGGTCGGCTGGGCGGTGAAGATCGCCTCGGCCCAGCGCGCCGCGAACTCCTTGCCGTCGTCCGAGGAGCCCGCCTGGACGAGCAGCGGATAGCCCTGCGGCGACCGCGCCAGGTTGAGCGGACCCTCCACCGAGAAGTGGGCCCCGACGTGGGAGATCGGCCGGATCCGGTCGCCGACCGCGTGCACCCCGGCGTCCTTGTCGGCCACGATCGCGTCGTCGGCCCAGCTGTCCCACAGCTTCGTGGCGACGTCGAGGAACTCCGTGGCCCGTTCGTAGCGGGTCTTGTGCAGCGGCTGCCCCTCCAGCCCGAAGTTGCGCGCCGCCGCGTCCCCCGCGGTGGTGACAATGTTCCACCCAGCGCGCCCGCCGGAGAGATGGTCCACGGAGGCGAGCCGCCGGGCGAGGTTGTACGGCTCGTTGTACGACGTCGAGGCGGTCGCGATCAGGCCGATGTGCTGCGTGGAGACCGCCAGCGCGGACAGCAGGACGGTCGGCTCGATCCGCCCCGACGGCCGCCGGCCGGGCTCGCCGAACAGGGCCGGCGAGTCGGCCAGGAACAGCGAGTCGAACTTGGCCGCCTCGGCCACCCGGGCCAGATGCTGGTGCGCCGCGAGCGAGAGGTTCGCGTGCGGGTCCGACCCGGGCAGCCGCCAGGACGCCTCGTGGTGACCGGTGTCGAGCAGGAACAGGTTGAAGTGGAGCTGGCGAGCGCTCATCAGGCCACCTCCTCCTCGACCGTCTCGACCACGCCGAGCTCGGCCAGCAGCTGGGCCCGCAGCGAGGCGAACCGCGGGTCGCCGGGGCTCCGCTTCGAGCCCAGGTCGATCCGGATGTCCGAGCCGACGACGCCGTCGACCAGCACGATCACCCGGTCGGCGAGCGCGATCGCCTCGTCGACGTCGTGGGTGACCAGCAAGATGGCGGGGTTGTGGGCGGCGTACAGCTTCTGGAGCAGCTTGTGCATCTTGATCCGGGTCAGCGCGTCCAGGGCTCCGAACGGCTCGTCGGCGAGGAGCAGCTGCGGGTCGCGGACCAGCGACCGCGCCAGCGCCGCGCGCTGCTGCTCACCGCCGGAGAGCTCGTGCGGCCAGGCCCTGTCGCGGCCCTCGAGCCCGACCTCGGAGAGCGCCTCGAGGCCTCGCTCCCGCGCATCCGACCCGGTCAGGCCCAGGGTCACGTTGTCCAGCACCCGTCGCCACGGCAGCAGCCGGGAGTCCTGGAAGACCACCGAGACGCGCTCGGGTACGTCCACGACACCCGAGCCCGCGACGGAGCGGTCGAGACCGGCCAGGGCCCGCAGCAGGGTGGACTTCCCGGAGCCCGAGCGCCCGATCAGCGCCACGAACTCGCCGGCGCCGATCGTGAGGTCGAGCCCGTTGAGCACGCCGCCGGCCTCGGAGAAGCTGCGGCGCAGCCCCTCGACACGTACGGCGGGTCCTGCGGATACGGTCAGTGACTCTCCAGCGTGCGTCGCCATGCCAGTGCCTTCCTCTCGGTGAAGCGGACGATGCCGTCGGCGACCAGGCCCAGCAGGGCGTAGACGACCAGGCCGACGACGATGATCTCGGTCTGGCCGTAGCTGGACGCGAGGGTGATCATGTGGCCGATGCCGCTGGTCGCGTTGACCTGCTCGACGACCACGAGCGACAGCAGCGCGTTGAGCACCGCGAATCGCAGCCCGAGCAGGAAGCCCGGGGTCGCGCCCGGCAGCACGACATGCCGGACGAACGCGCCGCGCCCCAGGCCGACGGTCTCGGCGAGCTCGGCGTAGCGGCTGTCGATGCCGCGCAGCCCGTTGTGGGTGTGGATGTAGATCGGGATGAGTACGCCGAGGGCGATCGTGATCACCTTCATCGGCTCCCCGATCCCCAGCCACAGGATCAGCAGCGGCATCAGCGCCAGGCTCGGGATGGCCCGCTTGACCTGCACCGGACCGTCGATCAGCGCCTCCCCGACCCGGCTGAGGCCGGAGACCAGCGCGAGCGCGAGCCCGACGCCGACCCCGATCACCAGCCCGAGCGCGGCCCGGTAGGCCGAGGTCGCCAGGGCCTCGGGGAGCCGCCCGTCGGCGATCAGCCGCTGAGCGGTCTCGACCACGACCCACGGCTCGGACAGGGTCCGAGGGTCCAGCACCCCCGTCGCCGAGGCGAGGAACCACAGCCCCAGGAGCAAGACCGGCCCGATCCACAGCGTGCCGGGGACCCGCGGCCCGGGCCCGAGGCGGCGGCGTACGACCCGCTTGTCGGTGGCCTTCTCGGAGACGACGCCGGCGATCGGCGCCTCGACTGCTGCGGTGGCCATCACTGACCGTCCTTCAGCGCCTCGGCGATGACCTTCTCGTAGCGGCGGTCGTAGAGGTCGTCGACGTCTATGTCGGGCTGGTCCTGCTCCTTCACGAGGATGTCCGCGGTCTCCTGGTGACGCTTGATGAACTCGTCCCAGCCCTCGGGGATCACCCTCTGCCCGGAGGACTCGAAGACCTTCTTGCCGTCCTCGAAGGTCAGCCCCTCGTGGTCGACGTAGTAGGCCTGGATCCACTCGTCCGGGTGCTCGTCGACCCACTTCTCGGACTCGACCCACAGCGCGAGGAAGTCCTTGAACGCGGCCGCCTTGGCGGCGTCCTCGAAGGTCTCCTCCGGCCCGTAGATGAGCGTCGCGTCGTCGCGGATGCCGGTGCGGATCGAGGTGGCGCCGTCACGGCCGTACTTGGCCAGGTAGGAGGTCAGCTGCGGCCCACCGAGCGGCGCGACGTCGACCTGGTTGGAGGCCAGCGCGTTGGAGAAGGTGTCGTCGACGCTCTGGATCTCGACGAGCTCGACGTCCTTCTGGGTGAGCCCGGCGGCCGCGAGCGTCTTGAGGACCAGCGCGCCCTGGGCCTGGCCGGGCGAGTAGGCGATCTTCTTGCCCTCGAGGTCGGCGAGCGTCTTGACCTTCGACTTCGGCGCGATGCCGAGCTCGTAGATCGGGTTCTCGAGCGGGTCCGGGTTCTCGGTGACCGCGACGATCTTGACCGGGGTGTCGGTCCAGGTCGCGAACAGCGGCGGGATGTCGGCGACGTAGCTCGCGTCCAGCGCGTCGGCGCGGAACGCCTCGATGCTCTTCGGACCACCGGAGATGTTGGCCCACTCGATCTCGTAGCCCTCGACCTCGTCGATCAGGCCGGACGCCTTGAGCGCCACCTCGATCGGCGGCAGCCCGAGGCGCAGGACGGTCCCCTCCGGGACCTGGTCGGGGAGCGCCGCGTCGGCGGCGAGCTCGGAGGCACTGGACGCATCGGCGCCGCCGCAGGCCGTCAGCCCCAGGAGCAGGGTCGAGAGAACGGCGGCGATGGCGGTCAGGCGCGGTGGGGTGGGGCGGATCATGGCTCTCCTCTGGTTGGTCCGTCCAAACCAGAGTAAGTCAGTAGAGATTAGCTATAAAAGCACCGCTCGGATCCTGAGACATGCCTGCCGGAGAACGAGACGCGCCCAGGGATCAGAGGTAGACGGACTTCAGCTCCGTGTACTGAGCCAGGCCCTCCGGCCCGAACTCCCGCCCGATCCCGGATGCCTTGAAGCCACCGAAGGGTGCCGCGAAGTCCATCGTGTAGGTGTTCACTCCGTACGTCCCGGCCCGCACCCGGCGGGCGACATCGAGCCCGGCCTCCTGATCGGCGGTCCACACCGTCCCCGCAAGCCCGTAGTCGGAGTCGTTGGCGATGCGTACGGCCTCCTCGACCGAGCCGTAGGGGATCACCGAGAGGACCGGGCCGAAGATCTCCTCCTGGGCGATCCGCATCCGGTTGTCGACGCCGGCGAAGACGGTCGGGCGGACGTACCAACCCGTGTCGAGACCGGCCGGACGGCCGGTGCCACCGGCGAGCAGGCGGGCACCCTCCTCCTGGCCGAGGGCGATGTACTTCTCGACCCGCTCCTGCTGGCGACGGGCCACCATCGGCCCGATCTCGCTCGCCGGGTCGGACGGGTCGCCGACCTTCATCGACGCGACGGTCTCGGCCAGCGCGCCGGCGATCTCGTCATGGCGACCGAGCGGGACGAGCACCCGGGTCTGGGCGACGCAGGCCTGGCCGGAGTTCATCAGCGCGGTGAACTTGAGCCCTTCCAGCGTGGCCGCCAGGTCCGCGTCCTCGAGGACGATCGCGGCCGACTTGCCGCCGAGCTCGAGCGAGACCCGCTTGAGCCGCTCGCCGCACAGCGCGCCGATCCGCCGGCCGGCCGCGGTGGACCCGGTGAACGCCACCTTGTCGACGCCGGGGTGAGTGACCAGGTGCTCGCCCACCTCGCGCCCCGCGGCGACGATGCTGACCACGCCCTCGGGCACCCCTGCCTCGATCAGCATCTCGGCGAGGAGGTTGGTGTCGAGCGGAGTCTCCGGAGCGGGCTTGATCACGATCGTGCAGCCGGCCAGCAGCGCCGGGATGAGCTTGGACAGCACGGTGAACTGAGGGACGTTCCAGGGCGCGATCGCGGCGACGACGCCGACCGGCTCGTGGCGTACGACGACGTCCGAGCCGAACGAGCCCGGCCGCCGGGACTCCCAGGGGAACTCTCGCGCGATGGCGAGGAAGGCCTCGATCTGCATCCACGGCGCCGGCGCCTGGGCGAGGTTGCTGAACGAGATCGTCGAGCCCATCTCGGCCGTGATCACCTCGGCCATCTCGCCGAGCCTTCCGGCATAGAGGCCCGAGAGCGCCTGGACGATCTCGATCCGTTCCTCCGGTGACATCCGGGGCCAAGGCCCCTCGTCGAACGCCGTGCGTGCCGCGGCGACGGCGGCGTCGATGTCCTCCACCGAGCCCTCGGGGACCCGCGCCACCACCTCCTCGCTGTGCGGCGAGATCACCTCGATCCTCGCGTCGGTCGCGGGCTTGGCCCAGGCGCCGCCGATGAACAGTGCGTCGTGGTCGTAGGTCATCGTTCTCCTCAGATTCGGTCGAGCCAGTCGGTGAAGCCGGAGGGGTCGTGACGGCCGAGGATTCCGTGCTCGAAGAGGCCCCAGCCCTCGACCCCGTCAGCACCGGGGCCGTGCGCGATCGCGCGCCCGACATGGTCGATCACCCCGAACGGGGTCCGGCCGGCGACGTCGGGCGCCTTCATGTCGTAGGTGAGCCGCTCGGTGAACCCGGCACCCTTCCAGACCCCGTGCGCCCAGTCGGAGTCGCCGCCGTAGCCGCCGCCGACATGGATCGGCGCACCCAGCAGCGAGGAGACCTCGAGCACGAGCTGCTTCCCGTCCGGGGTCGTGCACGTGATCGTCGCGCCCTCGGGGAGCCGGGTCCCGTCCCGGTAGTGGATCCGTACGTGCGGCCAGCCGAGCTGCTCGACCCGGCCATCGGCGAAGACCCGGGTGCAGTCGTTGAGGACCCGATGCCCGTCGGGGGTCTCCTGGATGATCAGGACGACGGCGAAGTCGTCGAACCGCAGCGGGACGTAGAGCCACCACATCCCCTCGAACTCCGGGTCGGCGGGCTTGCCCGGCGGCAGTCCCTCGCCGGAGGGGCGGATCCCCCAGGACCGGTCCCGGGTGCCGACCCAGCGATCGTGGTCGACGGCGATCCTCTCGCCGTCGACCTCGATCACCCCCTCCCAGGTCCCGACCTGCGCGAACCGCTGCGCGTCGAGCACGGTGGCAGCCCCCTGACGCATCACGTGCGGCTGCTCCTGGACCACCTCGAACGACCCCTCCCACCGCAGGTCCAGGGCGATCCCGTGCGTCTCCTCCATCACCAGCCGGAGCTTGCGCAGCGGCTCGGCGACCTCGATCCGGTACGCCCCGACGCGCTGCTCCATCCGGTCGCCGCCCCGCGGGTCTGCGCCGTCGCCCAGGTGCACGGCGGTCTGCTCGTCGCCACGGCGGAGCAGGACGTACGCGTCCTTGGTGCCGAGGTTGGGGTAGAACCCCATCCCGGTGATGAGGAAGAGGTCGCCGGTGCGGTCGTGGGCGTTGAGGTAGCAGCGGTCGTAGAAGTTGCGGTCGCTGCTCCCCGCCCAGGCCACCGGACGCGGGAGCTGGTGGATCGGATACTCGTCGAGAGGGCCGACCCCGACATACTCACCATGAGCCCCGCTCATGCGCCGACCTCGGCCAGCATCGCCTCGAACATCGCCCGGTGATAGAGCGTCGACTCCGGGTCCTCGGGCGCCTCGATCTCGCCGAAGTGGATCTGCCGGGCGGCGATGCGCAGGTAGATGATCCCCCACATGACGGCCGCATGGACCTCGTGCCAGGTCAGGTCGCCGAGCTCGACGCCGGTCGCCGCCACATAGGCCTCCTTGACCTCGGAGGCGGTCAGGAAGTCCGGCATCCCCGGCAGCTCCAGCATGGCGGCCAGGTCCTCGAAGATGCGGTGGGCGAAGATCATCCAGGTCACGTCCATCTCGCGGGGCCCGAGACTGACCATCTCCCAGTCGAGGACCGCCACCGGCGCGAAGTCGCGGTAGATGATGTTGCCGATCCGGGCGTCACCCCAGCACAGGACGGGCTCGCCGACGTCCTCGGGAAGGTTGGCCTCGAGCCAGGCCAGACCGCGCTCGACCAGCGGCGAGCGGCCGCCCCATTCCTCGGCGGTGGAGGCGAAGGCGTACCAGGCTCGGGTCTTGGCCAGGTTGCGGGCGATCAGCGTCTCGCCGTCGTGGCCGGCCACGGCCGGATCGAGGAAGCCGAACCGCGACGCGGCGTCCGGGATCGAGTGGAGCCCGGCGAGCACCTCGACCGAGCGCTGCTGGAGCGCCGCCCGGTCCGAGGGCGAGGCCTCGAAGAGCCAGCTGTCGCCGAAGTTGTAGGGCATCACGTCGGGCGGGACGACGCCCTCGACCCGCTTCATGAGGAAGAACGGGGTCCCCAGGACCGAGCCGCTCATCTCGGCGAGGCCGACCTCCGGCACCGGCACGGGCGACAGCGACCCGGCCAGGCGCATCGCGTCGTACTGCGCCTGCAGGTCATAGGTCGCGAAGACCGGGACGTCCTCGGGGCGGGGCGCCACCCGGAGGACGTACGCCTTCGTCCGCCTGTATCCGGCAATGGTCGAGGCGACATCGAGCAGGACGGTCTCGCTGGAGAGCCCGTTGGCGTCGATGCCGCCGAGGATCGAGACCTCGGGGTCGGCGCCGGGCGGGAGCACGGTGGTCAGCCACTGCTCGAGCCTGGCGCCGATCGCCGCGGGGTCGCGGCCCGACTTCTGGAAGGTCATCTCGGGCGGCGGGGGCGCCTGGGTCACGTGCTCCTCCTAGAGGCGTGTGAGTCAGATCACACGCCTCAGGTTGGTGGAACACGTTCTAGTTTGTCAACAGTCAGAACAGGATCTTGGCCGGAGTCTCGGTCGGTGCCGCCTTCATGACGAACGCGTTCCGCTTCGCGGCGAACCCGAAGCGGTCGTCGAAGATGTCGCGAGCCATCTCGGCCAGCTCGATGCTCTGGTAGTAGGACATCGGCATCGCGCCGGCACGGCGTGCCTCGCGGGCCGCCAGGGCCGGGACGTACGCCTCGGGCTCGGCAAGACCCTGAGCGAGGTCGCGCAGCCAGCCGTCGAACTCGGCCGCGTCGCGCGGACCGAGGTCACTGACCATGCCGATCCGCGCGGCCTCGGCCGCCGAGATCGGCAGCTTCGCGCCGAGCAGCTCGTCGGCCTTCTCCGCACCGACCCGGCTCGGCAGGCCCCAGGTGTGCAGCTCGGAGCCGAAGATGCCCATGTCGTAGTAGGGGTTCAGGACGACGTCGGCTCGCGCGAGCGTGATGTCGGCGCAGAGGCCGGCCATCACGCCGCCGGCACCGGCATTGGCGGTGAACGCGGCGATGGTCAGCTGCTCGGCCTCGGCGATCGCCACGCACAGCTCGTCGATGGCCCGGATGTTGTCCCAGGCCTCGGCGGCCGGGTCCTGGGCCGCCTCGATGACGCCGAGGTGGATGCCGTTGGAGAAGGCGTGCTCGGTGCCGCGTACGACCAGGACCGTGGTGTCCTCGACGAGCGCCTTGCGGACGGCGTCGGTCATCCGGCGGCACTGCTGGGTGTGCATCGCACCGCTGTAGGAGCGGAGGGTGAGATAGCCGACCTCGCCGTCGCGCTCGTAGGTCGTCTCGGCCAGCTCGTCCGGCATCCTCCGGTAGGGCAGGTGCCCGGTGTCGAGCACCCAGGCGGCCGGAAGCTTGGGACCGCGCTTCTTCTCGAGCGTGGCGGCGTAGCCGACCCACAGGGTGCCCTCGCCGGTGGCGATCGCGACCGCGTCGGTGTCGACCCCGACCACGGTGCCCGGCTGCACGTCGCCATGGTTCTCAGGGGTCGTGGCGGCGTCGAAGAGACAGTAGGTCTTTCCTTCGATGGTCGCCGGCGCACCCGGGGCGCCGTCGGCCGCCGCGATCCGCCGGGCGATCTCCGTGGCCGGCGCGGACCAGTCGATCTCGAAGGCCGTGCGGCGCAGCAGCGGCAGCTCACCGGTGCCTTCGACCTCAGTGGGCCACTCCTCGGCAGGCTTCGGCTTCTCCCCCGCCTCGGCCATCCGCAGGACCTCCGCGACGCAGTCCATCGCGGCGTCGGCGACAGGGCCGTTGTAGAGCGCGCTCTTCGCGATCGGGACCTCCGGCATCGCGAAGGTCCGGGTCGCCCAGACCGGGCCGGCGTCCATCTCCTCGACGGCGGACAGCGCGGTCACGCCCCAGCGGTCCCGCCCGTCGAGAGTGGCGTGGTCGAGCGAGGACGGGCCCCGGTCCCCGACCGGTCCAGGGTGGATCACCACCGTCGGGTAGCGGCCCCAGACCGCCTCCGGCACGCGGTGCTTCAGGAACGGGCACAGGATCAGCTCGGGCTCGATCGCGTCGACCGCCGCCACCAGGGAGGAGTCGTCGTGGACCGGCGCCAGCAGGACACCGATGTCGTGGCCGCCCTCTTTGAGATCGCACCAGACGCGTTGGGTCAGACCGTTGAATGCGGAGACGAGCAGAAGAATGCGCATGTGGGGGAAGTGTCCTTCTAGTCAGTAGCCCGAACAGACCTCGGATCCCCCGAGGGGTATTTATCCCCCGAGGGGTGTCACTGTATCGGGAGCGCCCAGCCGTGCGCACGCCGGTGTCCAGAAGAGGGACCGAAGCCCCGGTGAGCTCCGGGCCGCTCGCCCCGGTCTCGGGCCGGACACCGCACCGGCGCCTTGCTGCCGCCTGCAAAGATGGCTCTGTCAGGAGGGGACAATGACCACAGTCGACGACAACCCGCGCAACGGGTTGGTCGATCTCGTCGAAGCGAGCGCGGACGACATGACCCGTGAGACGGTGCGCGAGCTGGCCGGGTTCCGGATGCGCTACAAGTTCGCGATGGACGAAGTCTCGACCAAGATCGCGATCCTGCGCGAGGAGTTCGAGCACGCCCACGACCACAGCCCGATCGAGCACGTACGCACCCGGCTCAAGTCACCCGACAGCCTGCTCGCCAAGGCGCGCAAGATCGGCTGCCCGCTCACCCTCGAGGCGCTGGAGCAGCAGATCCGTGACATCGCCGGGATCCGGGTCGTGTGCCCGTTCGTCTCCGACGTCTACTGGATCATGGAGATGCTGGGCGGCCAGTCCGATGTCGACGTGGTCGAGGTCGAGGACTACATCGCCGACCCGAAGGCCAACGGCTACCGCAGCCTGCACCTGATCATCAAGGTGCCGGTCTACCTCTCCGACCGGGTGGTGGACGTACCGGTCGAGCTGCAGATCCGCACGATCGCGATGGACTTCTGGGCCAGCGTCGAACACTCGATCTACTACAAGTACGACGGCACCGTCCCCACGACCCTGCGCGATGAGCTCGGCGCCGCGGCACGCACCGCCGCCGACCTCGACGCCACCATGGCCCGGCTCCGCACCGAGGTCCACGGCATCAGCGGCCGTTGACGGAGGCCGGCTGAGTCAGGGAGCTTTCGGGCGGTGCCGGGCGAGCTCGCTACGGGCGTACGCGACGCGGTCGGTCTCGACACCGCCGGCACGCCCGAGCTCGTCGGCCAGGTCGTGGGCCGCCTCGAGGCGGTGTCGACGCTGCCGGCGATCGCCGTGGCTGCCCCGCCGATACGCCCGGCGCTCCCGGTGGGACCCGGCCAGGGCGTCCAGCTCCTCGTCCGTGATCGTGCCGTCGGCGACCTCGGGGGACATCAGGGCGCGCATCGCCTTTCGTTCGGTGCCGACAGTGAGGTGGAAGACCGTGACGGCGATCGCGAGGGCCGCGACGACCGAGACGACCAGCAGCGCGACGGTCACGTGTCCGTTGCCCTGCGCGATCGCGGTGACGCTGTCCCAGACCAGATGCAGGGCGACCGCGGCGGCGACGAGCAGGGCGCCGCGTCCGATCCGGCGCTTCTCCGCGACGGTGCCGACGAGGTAGACGATCCCGGCCCCGACCAGCGCTGAGTACAGGATGTGGGAGGTGAACCCGGTCGCCAGCCTCAGCATCGCGGTGCTCAGGCTGGACCCGACCGGGTCGACGCCGAAGTTCTCCGAGGCCGAGTTGATCGCGTAGAGGATGTCTTCGATGATCTCGAACCCGAGACCGACGAAGGCACCGATCACGAACCCGTCGAAGGCCGTCCGGATCACCCGTGGCGCGATGAACATCAGCAGCAGGACACCGGCGCCCTTGGCCGACTCCTCGACGAACGGCGCTGCCAGGCCGGCTCCCCACGCGACGGCGAAGTCCGGGCTGACCCACTTGGCGTAGAGGTGGATCAGCGCCGTGTTGCCATGGATCGCGATCGTCCAGGTGGCACCGAAGCCACCCCAGACGAAGGCGGCGATCCGCAGGTCGAGCGGCTGCCGCGAGTAGCGGTCGATGTGCGTGGTGAACCACCAGAACAGCACCGCGTAGAGGCTGAAGATGATCGCGGCGATGCCCAGCGGGGTGCCGTAGATCGGCGCTTCGGTGCGCACCGTGCTGACGGTGTACCAGAGGCCGTACGCGATCACGGCGACGAAGACCCACAAGCAGGCGTTGCGCGGCTGCAGCCAGCTCACCCGCTGGCCCCACCCGACGTCGGCGATGGCCACCTGGCGGGCCTGCAGCAGGTCGGTCTCGGTGGTGGACGTGGCGCTCATGCGGCATCTCCATCGACGAGCCGGACCGATTCGAGCATGGCGACGATCTGGTTCTCCAGGTTGCGGTCACCGGCCATGTCCACCGGACCGTAGACGGTGACCTCGATGCCCTTCCCGTCGCTGACCAGCGCCCCGAGGAGTCCTTCGACGGTGGTGGTGGAGAAGCGCGCGATGACCCCGGTGATCTCGCTGGCCGTGCGGAACGTGGCCGCCGTACCGCTCTGGAGGTCGAGCGCGTTCGGGCCGAGCTCGTCGTTGTTCTTCCGCAGCTGGGCCATCAGCGCGGTCGCCGGCCCCTCGAAGTCCCCGGTCGTCACGGTGAGGGTGACGCCGTTCTTCGTCAGCGTCGCCGTGTCGGGGTAGGTCCCCGAGGTCGAGGTCCCGGAACGCAGCCCGGACGTGAGGTTCCAACCGACCCCCGGGTCGAACTCGACCCACCGACCGACCTGGATGACGTCACCGGCCTTGATCGGGTCGTCCACGGCGACACGGCTGTCGATGCCGGGCAGCACCCAGAAGGTGATGGCGACCAGCAGCGCCACGACGCCGGCAGGAAGAAGGGTTCGACGGTCCATTCCGAGCCAACGGCGCTCGACGGGGACCCAGTCTGGTGGTGCTTCCACGGCGGGCACACCGGAAGCCTAGTCAGGTTTGCGGCAGATTGCCGGAGTTTGTGCGCAGAGGCGTCGGCCCCGTGCCGACGCCGGGCTCGGCCCGGACGGGGTTCGTCCGGGCCGAGCCTTTTGGGGTCAGCGGCCGTTGACGAACCGCTGATACTGGGCCCGCGCCTCGTCCGGGGTGATCGCCCGGTCGAGGAACATCAGCGAGTCCATCCGGCAGTTGCAGGGGTTGCGCTCGACGGTGTCCTGCGGGAAGGACCCGCCGACCTTGTAGCCGCGCGGCAACGTGTCGGAGGTGCCGGTGCCGTCGACCTGCCACGGGTCACCGGCGGAGGTGTAGAACCCGTCGACGGCCTTGCCGTTGCGGTAGAGCGCCATCTTGCCCGTGGTGTAGTCGAACGTCGCCGCCAGGTGCACCCATTGACCTCGTGGCAGCAGCGTCTGCCAGTCCGCCGAGGCGGCGAAGGTCTGCGAGGCCCCCTCATCGAGCCGGCGTCCCAGCGCGACCAGGCGCAGGGTGCCGTCGACGTTGATGAGCTCGAGCAGGGCGCGTACGCCGTGGCCGTCGGAGTTGCCCGAGAGCACCCCGGAGAGCCCGATCGCGTTGAACCGGTCGGCGGGATCGGCGGTCAGCGAGTTGAGCGCCGGCCCGTCCATGTCGACCTTGAACCAACCGGCCAGAGTGATCTCCTCCGCCCCGGCGAACGGCGCCAGCGACGCGACCCCGTTCTGGTTCCACGTACCCGCCTTCCAGTCGTCGTTGCCGTTGACCTCCGGGGCGACCTGCTGGGTCTGCAGGGCGTTGTTGCTGGTCCGGTACGCCGAGTCACGCACCTGCATCGCGTTGCCGCCGTTGACCTGGTTCAGCAGCGTCCGGGAGTAGCCCTGGTCCTCCTCGCGCGCCCCCGGGGCGAAGGGGTGCTCGAAGTCGTAGTAGCTGACCAGGTTCTCGCGCAGCGACGGCACGACCTCGCTCGGCCACGGCTTCTGCTTCGTGTCGACGACCTTCCAGATCTTCCCGTTGGCCTTGGCCAGCAGGTAGAGGTTGCGGCGCGAGTCGGTGCCGAAGCGCAGGTCGACGCGCGGGTCGTCGACGAAGTCCTGCATGGAGAGCCGCTTGCCGGAGGTGTCGAAGAGCTGCATCTCGTGCAGGGTCGCCTCGCGGCTGCTCCCGCGGCGCATCTGCTTGGCGTCGGTCCAGTAGACCTCGCCGTTGACCAGGTCGCCGAAGACGTACTTCCCACGCAGACCGTCGAGCCTGCCGCGGTAGACGACACCGCCGCTGACCGCGTGGCCGCTGTCGGAGGTGCAGGAGTAGTTGGCGGGCGGGTCGTGGTCGAAGGAGGCCACCGGAAGGGTGTAGCCGGACATGTCGTAGTCGTCGGGCACCGTGTAGAGGGCGCACTCGTCGGTGTTGTCGTAGAGCAGCCGGCCCTCGATCTCGCTCCAGCCGAGGTTGTCACCGGCGCGTACGTCGTAGACGCCCTCGATCGCGTGCTGACCGATGTGGCCGAGCAGGAGGGTGCCCTTCTCGACGTCCCAGGAGAACCGGTGCGGGTCGCGCATGCCGTACGCCCAGATCTCGCCGATCGCGCCCTCCCGGTCGACGAACGGGTTGCTGTCCGGCACCCCGTACGCCCCGTTGCGGCCGTCGCGGGCGAGCGGGTCGATCCGCAGGATCTTGCCGAACGGGTTGCCGAGGTTCTGCGGGTCGTCGCTCTTCACCCCGTTGCCGCCGTCGCCGGAGGCGATGTAGAGCAGCCCGTAGTCCTCGTCGCCGCGCTCGGCGGTCGGGTTGAAGTCGATCTGCTGGATGGCGTGGATCTGGCCGGCGAAGTCGATCCGCATCACCTCACGGCTGGTGCCTTCGAAGGTGTCGGCACTCGGGTCGTTGGCGTGCCACTCGGTCACGACGCTGACCGTCCGCCCGGAGCCGGGGTTGGTCTGGGACGGGAAGGTGGGCGTCTTGGCGAAGCCTCCGAAGCGCTCGGTGTGGGTGGTGTAGAAGAGCCCGTTCTTCTCGAAGTCGGGGTGGAAGGTGATGAACCCGGCACCGCTGCCGAGGCCGGCGCCGGACCAGAAGTCGACGAAGTGGTCCTTGAGGTTCAGGTACTCGTGCTGCTGCCCGCGGTCGAGCAGGTACATCGGCCCGTTGAGGTCGGGGACGTACATCCGGCCCGAGCCGTCGGGGACCTCGCCGATGAAGTTGATCCGGTTGTGACGTACGAGGCGCTGGTCGGTGGGCGCCGGGTAGGGCTCGGACTCGGGAAGCTGGGTGACCTCCTGGAGCACGAGGCCGAGGGTGCTGCGTACGGGCTGTTCGGGGATGGGGTCGGGGACGGGCTCGCTACCGGGGATGGCGGCGTTGGCAGAGAGTGCGGGGGTGAGCAGCGCGGCGAGCATGGCGCCGACGGCGATGCCGGCGCGTGCCTGTCTGCCCCATAGACGTGAGGTTTCCATGGGTTCTTCTCCTTACCGAGTTACCGAGTTACCGAGGGTTCAGCGCCGTACGCCCGCGACGGTGACGTCACGGATGCGGCCGAAGTTGTCGAAGGAACCGAAGCCGAAGCGGCCTCCGGCGAAGGTGGTGTCGGTGGCGGTCATCCGGGGCTCGTCGGCCCCGTCGAGGTAGACCGCGATCGCGCCGGTTCGGGCGTTGTAGTCCAGTCGTACGTCGTGCCACTCGGCATCGGTGATCGACGGTGCGGCACCGACGGTGCCGTTCCACTGGTGGTCGATGCGCAGCCGGTCGGCGTCGTTGACCACGAAGATGCCGTTGTGGGGGTAGATGGTGTTGTCGGTCGAGAGGTGGGCGTAGTAGAAGCGCGTCGGGGACTGGTAGTTCCAGACCAGGATCACGTCTCGGTTGGTGACCTGGACGGCCTCGTCGATGCGGACCTCGGCGCGGTAGGTCAGCGAGCCGAGCTCGGGACCCTTGGTCACCACGGCGTACTCGAAGGGGCGCCGCGGGCCGGGCTGTGCCGTCCCGGGCTCGGTCAGGATCACCTGACCCTTCTCGAAGGCCCACTTGTCATCGGTCACCGGGTCCCAGTCGGCCAGGCTGGCTCTGGGCTTGACCACGGCCAGGCCGGGGCCTTCGGTGCTATGGGCCTGGGCTCCGGCGAGCGGAGCGGCCAGAGCCACTGCGAGGGCGACCACACCGGCGCGTACGCCTCGCCCCACCATTCGGTTCCATCTCATGGTTGCTTCCTTCCCCTAATCGGGACCGTCGGTGGCCCCTGCTGAGGTCGTTGCGGCTCCCCCGAGATAGAGCTCCGCCATCCGTGGGTCGGCCAGCAGGTCGGATGCCCGACCCGAGATGTGCACCTTCCCCAGGTCGAGTACGCACCCCAGGTCCGCCGACTCCAGGGCCCGCCGGGCGTTCTGCTCGACGAGCAGGACCGCCAGACCGGCATCGCGCATGCGGACGACCTGCTCGAACACGGTCGCCGTGGTCTTGGGGTCCAGGCCCATGCTGGGCTCGTCGAGCAGCACGACCTTCGGGCTGACCATCAGCGAGCGGGCGAACTCGACCTGCTTCTGCTGCCCGCCCGAGAGCGCGCCGGCGAGGGTGTGCCAGCGCTCGGCGACGACCGGGAAGAGGGTCTTCACGAAGTCGGTCCGCTCCTGGATCGCGGCCGCGTCACGCACCGTGTAGGCGCCCAGGCCGACGTTCTCGGCCACGGTCATCTCCTTGAAGACGGAGTGGCCCTGGAGGACGTGGGCCATGCCCGCGCGCAGCATCTGCTGCGGCCCGTTGCGGGTGACGTCCTTGCCGTCGACCGTGATGGTCCCCGAGCGTGGGGTCAGCATGCCGCTGGCGACCTTGAGCACGGTGGACTTGCCGGCCCCGTTGGGGCCGACCAGACAGACGATCTGACCTGCGGGAACGGTGACGGTGAGGCCTCGCAGCACCAGCGCGGCACGACCGTAGCCGGCCTCGATGTCGCGCAGCGCGAGGAGAGGTTCAGACACCAAGGTAGGCCTCCAGGACTCGTGGGTCGTTCTGCACGTCCGCCGGCGCACCGGAGGCGATCGGGCGGCCGCGGTCGAAGACCACGACATGGTCGGAGAGGCTCATCACCAGCTCCATGTTGTGCTCGACGATGACGAAGGTGCGGCCCTCGGCGTTGAGCTCGCGCACGAGCGTCGCGATCCGGCCGATCAGGGCCGGGTTCACGCCGCCGGCCGGCTCGTCGAGCATGATCGTGTCGGGCTCGGCCATCAGCACCCCGGCCAGTTCGAGCAGCTTCTGCTGCCCGTAGGAGATGTCGCGGGCCTCGCTGCGCTCGAGGTGCTCGATGCCGACCCGGGCCAGCAGCTCCCGCGCCCGGGCGATGTCGTCGGGGTTGTGCGCCCCACGCAGCCGGTGGACCAGCCCCGCGGACCGGACCCCGGCGAGCACGTTGTCGAGCACGGTCATCCGCGGGAAGATCCGGCACAGCTGGAAGCTGCGCCCGAGCCCGGCCCGCGCGATCCGGTGAGGTGCGTGGCCGGTCACGTCGCGGCCCTGGTAGGTCACGGTGCCCGAGTCGGGCCGGATCATCCCGGTCACGCAGTTGAAGAAAGTGGTCTTGCCCGACCCGTTCGGGCCGATCAGCGCGTTGATCTTGCCCTCCTGGAAGCTGACCGTGGCCCCGTCCACGGCGCGTACGCCGCCGAACGCCTTGGTCAGCCCGTCCGTCTCCAAACCGAGCTTGTTCGGATCGGTCATGACTTCGCCTCCTCGAGCGCCTTGCGCTCCTCGGCCAGCTGGGCGGCGTCGACCTCTCGGATCGAGGTGTCGCCGGGGCGGAGCCGGGCGAGCTGCGCGCTCACCCAGGGGATGACCCCGTCGGGCATGAAGAGCACGACCAGGGCGAGCAGCAGCCCGAGCGCGACCAGGTGCATCTGGCTGTCGCCGTACTGGTTCTTGAAGAACTCGACCGCGTAGCCCACGATCACCGCGCCCACGACCGGACCGAGCAGGCTGCGTACGCCGCCGAGCAGCGACATCAGCACCAGGTAGGAGCCGGTCAGGATCGAGAACTGGAAGATCGGGTCGAGCGAGCCGAACCAGAGGGCGTACATCCCTCCCGCCATCGCGGTCATGAACGCCGAGACGACGAAGACGACCAGCTTGTAGGCGAACGTGGGCACACCCAGCGCCTGGGCCTTGTCCTCGTCCTCCCGGATCGCCTTGAGCCCGGTGCCGAGCCGCGAGCGGTCGATCACCCACCACAGCACGAGGGCGACCAGGGTCAGCGCCACGAACAGGTAGAAGAACCGCTCGTGCTGCTCGGGCCGGAGTACGTCGGTGCCGAACGGCCGCGGCACCCGCAGCCCGTTCGACCCGCCGGTCACCTCGGCCCAGCTCTGGGCGACCAGCAGCAGGATGAGCACCAGCGCGATCGAGACGATCACGAACGATGCGCCCCGGACCCGCAGCGACGCGATCCCGATCGGCACGGCGGCCAGGCCCACGAGCACGGCCGCGACGACCATCGAGACCCACGGGTTCACGCCGGCCTCGGTGACGAGCAGCGCGGTGCCGTAGCCGCCCAGCCCGGAGTAGGCGGCGTGTCCCAGCGAGATGTAGCCGGTCAGCCCGCCGACGAAGTTCCACGCCACCGCGAGCGCGGCGTAGCTGGCGATCACCACGCCCACCGACAGGATGAACGGGTCCGGCGCGAGCGCCGGGAAGGCGAGCACGAGGCCGAGCAGGACGGCGGCCACGACGAGCTTGGTCAGCAGGACGGAGCGGCCCTGGGACGTACGGCCTGCTTGGTGTGTCGCAGTCTTGTGTCTAGAAGCGCTGAGCAAGGCGACCTCCGAAGAAACCCTGGGGGCGGAACATGAGGGTGGCGAAGAGGGCGAGGTAGAAGACCGTCTGCGCCCAGGTGGTGCCCATCGGGATCTGCAGCAGGGCCTGGGTGACCCCGAGAAGCATCGCCGCGACGGCAGCACCGGGGATCGACCCGAGGCCGCCGATCACGATGATCGCCATCAGCGGTCCGATCCAGTGCCAGTGCAGCGAGGGGTAGATGGTGGCGTCGAGCGCGAGCGCGGTGCCACCGACCGCCGCGGTCGCCAGGCCCAGCCCGAAGCCGAAGCCGGCGATCCGGTCGGTGTCGATGCCGAGCAGCTGGGCGGCCTCACGGTGCTGGATCGTGGCGCGCAGCGCCTGGCCGAAGCGGGTCTTCTTGAGCAGCAGGTAGAGCGCCAGGAGCGAGACCGCGGCCAACCCGAAGGCGACGAGCTTGACCACGGCGATCCGCGCTCCCCACAGCTCCAGGCTCGCGCTGGAGTAGCCGAGCTGGATCCGCCGCTGCGTACCGGAGAAGAGGTAGCCGAGGCCGCCCTCGATGACCAGCGCGATCGCGAAGGTCAGCAGCACCGACATCATCGTCAGCGTCGCCGGCCGCAGCCGGGAGAGCAGCGCGCGCTGCATCCCGTAGCCGGCCGCGAAGAAGAGCGGCACGGTGATGATCAGCGAGAGCAGCGGGTCGAGCCCGGTCTGCGTGGTGAAGAACCAGGCCAGGTACGCAGCCAGGATCAGGAATGCGGAGTGGGCGATCATCACGACCCGCATGACGCCGAAGTAGAGCGTCAGGCCGGCGGCGAGCAGGGCATAGAGGCCTCCGAGCAGCAGCCCCAGGATCAGGCTCTGCAGAAGGAGTGAACCCGACATCGGCTCACCACGCCGGCTTCGGGTAGACGAACTCGGCCTCGGCCTGGTCCTCGGGCAGGACGATCTTGATCTCGCCGTCCACCCACTGCTGGATCATGTGGGCGCTCTCCGGGCGACCCTTGTCGTCCCAGCTCAGCGGCCCGACGACGGTCTCGACCTCGTTCTCGTGCAGCCAGTCGATCAGCTTGGACTGGCAGTCGGGGTCGGGCTCGGCGCACTCGACCGCCTCGACCGCTGCCGCGACGACCTGACCGGTGGTCCAGGCGTTGGCCTCGTCCTCACCCGGCGCCTCGCCGTGCTTCTCCTCGTAGAACTTCACGAACTCCTGGTTCTCGGGGTAGTCCGCCTTGGTGGTGTAGCCGGTGGGCGCGATGATGCCCTGCGTCTTGTCGCCGATCGCCTCGGCGAACTCCGTCTCGGTCGGCGCGGTCGAGAACGCGGCCAGCTTCGGCTGGTAGTCGAGCTGCTGCAGCGCGACGATCAGGTTGACGCCGTCCTGGTACTGGCTGCCGCCCACGACCATGTCGGCCTTGGTGTCGGCGATCTTGGCCGCGATGCTGCTGAAGTCGGTGGTGTTGGGCGGGTAGACCTCGTCCGCGACGGTCTTGATGCCGCCCTCCTCCAGCGCGTCCTTGAGCCCGTAGGCGGTGCCCTGGGCGAACGGGTCGTCCATGGACGCGTACGCAGCGGTCTTGGGCCGCTCGCTCTCCGGCATCGCCAAGATGTGCTCGGCGAGGAGCTTGTAGTGATCGTCGGCGACGGCGGGGGCGGCGTAGAAGAGGTTCTCGAAGCCCTCCTCGAAGACCTCGGGCGCCGCGCCGGCAGGCTCGACGAAGAGGTAGCCGTAGTCCTGGGCGACCTGAGCGGCCGGGATCACCAGGCGGGTGGAGAACGGGCCGACGACCAGGTCGACCTGCTCCTGGTTGATCAGCTTCTCGTAGTCGGCGGCGACACGCTCGGCGCTGGACTGGTCGTCGAGCATCTCCAGGCGTACGTCACGGCCGAGCAGGCCGCCGTTGTCGTTGACGTATTCGGCCCAGGCCTCGTATCCGCGCTGGATGCCCTTGCCGGGCTCGCTGAAGTCGCCGGTCAGGGGCAGCGAGATGCCGATCACGATCTCGTCGTCGCCGCCTCCTTCCTCGGCTGCACCACAGGCGGCGAGGGTGGAGGCGAGAGTCACGGCCGCCGCGGCAGCCAGGGTTGCTCTGGACCGCTTGCTCGCGGTGGGGGTCTTCGTGAAGCGCATCTGCGGGTCTCCTCTACGAAAGCGCTTACGTAAGCGTTTACGATGACGTTACCGACTCTCGCTTAGTGTGGCAAGAGTCACATTCCTGACGACAAGGGGCATCGATGGTCCGAACCAACCGCTCCCCCCGCCTGATCGACGTCGCGCATGCGTCCGGCGTCTCGATCGCCACCGCGTCCCGCGCGCTCTCCGGAACCCCCGGTGTCAGCGACTCGGTGGCCGAGAAGGTCCGCCAGGCGGCACGCGAGCTCGGCTATGTCGCCAACCTCCACGCCCGCTCGCTCGCCAGCGGCTCGACCGCGACGATCGGTCTCGTCGTGCACGAGATCGGCGACCCCTACTTCTCCGAGATCGCCAGCGGCGTGCTCAGCCTCGCCGCCGAACACGGGCGCACCGTGCAGATCTGCCACACCGGCCGCGACCCCGAGGCCGAGGTGGAGCAGGTACGCAGCCTGGTGGCCAACCGCGTCGGCGCGATCCTGATCGCGGGGTCGGGCTTCGTGGACGCCTCGGTGGAGGCACCGATGCGGCTCGAGGTGCAGCGCTACGCGGAGGCGGGCGGTCGGGTAGCCGTCGTCGGCAAACACCACCTCGGGGTCGACAGCGTGCTGCCCGACAACCGCCCCGGCGGCCGTGCCGTCGCCGAGCACATCCTCGGCCTGGGCCACCGGCGCATCGTGGTCGTCTCGGGCACCCTGGAGCTGACGACCGTCGCAGACCGTCTCGACGGGGTGCGCGACGCGCTCGAGGCGGCGGGGCTCGACGCAGGTGACGTACCCGTCCTCGAGGGGCCGTTCACCCGCGAGGGCGGGCGCGAGTGCATCCGCCGGATGCTCGCCGACCACCCGCGTACGACCGCTGTCATCGCCCTCAACGACGACATGGCCATCGGGTGTCTCTCGCAGCTGCGCAGTGCCGGGGTCTCGGTGCCGGGCCAGGTCTCGGTCAGCGGGTTCGACGACGTCGCCGTCGCCCAGGACCTCTCCCCCGGACTCACCACCGTCCGGCTGCCGATGGCCGAGATGGGAGCCCGGGCGCTGACGCTGGCGTTGAAGGAGCCCGGCTCGCGCGCGCGGCGACAGCGGGTCCCTGCCGAGCTCGTGGTGCGCGACTCGACCGGGCCCGCCGTTCCGTAGCCCGGCGGTCTAGGGTTCTTGGAGTGAAGGATCTTCGGGTACCACCGGGCCCCGGGCTGCCCGAGGGTCTCGTCATCCCCGACACCGAGCTGGTCGAACGCTTCTCCCGCTCGCCCGGACCCGGCGGGCAGTCGGTCAACACCACCGACTCCCGCGTCGAGCTCTCCTGGGACCCGTCCGCCTCCGTCGCTCTCGACGAGCGCCAGCGCGCCCGCCTCCTCGCCCGCTCCCCGGGACCGCTCGTCGTCGTCTCCCACGAACAGCGCTCCCAGCACCGCAACCGCGTAGCCGCCCGCGAGCGCCTCGCCGACCGCATCCGCCAGCTCCTCGCACCCCCACCCCCGCCCCGCCGCCCCACCAAGCCCACCCGCGGTTCCAAGGAGCGCCGCCTCGACGCCAAGCGCCAGCGCGGCCAGACCAAACAGCTCCGCGGCCGAGTCCAAGACTGACCCCACCCTCCCCAGCCGAGCCGTCACCAACGCCGGCCGAGACGTCACCTACGTCGGGCGAAACGTCAGCTACATCGGGCGAAACGTCACCTACGTCGGGCGAGACGTCAGCTACGTCGGGCGAAACGTCACTTACGTCGGCCGAAACGTCACTTACGTCGGGCGAGACGTCAGCCCCGTCGGGCGAGACGTCAGCCCCGTCGGGCGAGACGTCAGCCCCGTCGGGCGAGACGTCACGTACGGCCCTCGAAGCGTCGCTCCGGTCGGCCGAGACGTCACCCAGAACATCTCGATTCGCCGAGTTGGCGCTTCGGCCGACCGGAGCGACTTCTCGACCAACTGGAGCGACGTGTCGGCCGACGTTGGTGACGCTTCGGCCGACCGCAGCGACGTCTCGGCCAACCGGGGCGACGTCTCGGCCAACCGGGGCGACGTCTCGGCAAGCGCAGGCGACGTCTCGAACGACGTACGTGACGTCTCGGCGTCAGGCGGGGTCGGTGGCGAGGCGGGCGTGGGTCTCGGTGTCGTAGCGGACGCCGTCGTAGAGCAGCTTCTGGCGTTCGCGGCCCTCGACGAGGAAGCCGGCGGCGGTGGCGACGTGGCACGATCCGGGGTTGTCGAGCCGGTGGCCGGTCTCGAGGCGGAAGAGGTCGAGCTCGTCGAAGCAGTACCTCGACAGGAGCTTCAGGCCGGTGCTGCCGACGCCCCTCCCGCGGTGCTTCTCGAGTGTCCAGTAGGAGATCCAGCCGATGCTGTGGACACGCAGCTGGGTGGTGACCCGCATCTGCCCGAGGATCTCGTCGCCGTCGACGACCGCGAAGGTGTAGCCCCGGTCGGCCACCGCATCCTCGGCCCAGCCGGCGATCAACCGCTCGGCGTCCGCGACGGTCGCGACATCCGCCGGCCGCTCGGTCTCCATGCCGACCCCGTCGTAGGCAGCGAGCAGGACCGCCGCGTCCGACTCCTCCCACTCACGAAGCCGAAACCCGTCGTTCCTCATGCAGCAGACGATAGCGCTGACGACCGTGCACGATCGGTGCACCTCCACCGCCTCCAGAGGTGCACCGATCGGTCACAGGGTCGACTGGATGCCGGAGAGGAGCTGGCGAGCCATGACGATGCGCTGGACCTGGTTGGTGCCCTCGTAGATCTGGGTGATCTTGGCGTCGCGCATCATCCGCTCGACCGGGTAGTCGCGGGTGAAGCCGTAGCCACCGAGCAGCTGGACGGCGTCGGTGGTCACCTGCATCGCGACGTCGGAAGCGAAGGCCTTGGCCGCGGCACCGAAGAAGGTCAGGTCCTTGTCGCCACGCTCGGAGCGGCCGGCGGCGGCGTAGGTGAGCTGGCGGGCGGCCTCGATCTTCATGCCCATGTCGGCGACCATGAACTCCACGCCCTGGAACTCGGCGATCGGCTTGCCGAACTGCTTGCGCTCCTTGATGTAGCCGAGCGCGTAGTCGAGCGCGCCCTGCGCGACACCGACGGCCTGGGCGGCGATGGTGATCCGGGTGTGGTCGAGGGTCTGCATCGCATAGGTGAACCCGAGACCCTCCTCGCCGATGAGCCGGTCGGCGGGGATGCGTACGTTGTCGAAGTAGACCTCGCGCGTCGGGCTGCCCTTGATGCCGAGCTTCTTCTCCGGGGCACCGAACGACACCCCGGGATCCGACTTCTCCACCACGAACGCGGAGATGCCCTTGGAGCGCTTCTCGGGGTCGGTCACCGCCAGCACCGTGTAGTACTCCGAGACGCCCGCGTTGGTGATCCAGCGCTTCACACCGTTGAGCACCCAGAAGTCGCCGTCGCGTACGGCGCGGGTCTTCTGGTTGGCGGCGTCCGAGCCCGCGTCGGGCTCGGAGAGGCAGTAGGAGAAGTTGCCCTCACCGGCGGCGAGCTTGCCCAGGTACTTCTTCTTCAGCTCCTCGGAGCCGCCGATCTGCACCGGCAGCGAGCCGAGCTTGTTCACGGCCGGGATGAGCGAGGCCGAGACGTCCGCGCGCGCGATCTCCTCGATGACCAGGACGGTCGCGAGCGCGTCGGCACCGACACCGCCGTACGCCTCCGGCACATGCGGAGCGAAGAACTCGGTCTCGACCAACGCGTCGTGCGCCTCCTGGGGATAGCGAGCCTCTTCGTCGACCGCGGCGGCGGCCGGAGCGATCTTGGCGTCGCAGATCTCGCGGATGGCCTTGCGGATCTCCTGGTGCTCCTCGGAGAGGGCGAACAACGGGTACTCGGCACTCATGTCCCGGAGTCTATGCCTTTTGCTACTGGCCAGTAAGTCGACGAGTCACGGAATCCGATGCGCCACGTTGTTGTTGGGCACTACATGACCGTTGCGTGGCTCGACCAGGACACCATCGACAAGCTCCTCGACGACTCCGAGACGTGGGCGGTTGTCGGCCTCTCGGGCGATCCGTGGCGTACGGCCTACTCGATCGCCCAGGAGCTCCAGCAGCACGGCAAGCGGATCATCCCGATCCACCCCGGTGCCGCCGCGGAGGGCAAGGAGGTGCTCGGCGAGAAGGTCTACGCGACCCTGGCTGACGCCGCCGCGGCCGTCGGGAAGATCGATGTCGTCGACGTCTTCCGTCGCTCCGAGGCCGCTGGCCAGTTCGCCGACGAGGCCGTGGCGATCGGCGCCGGGGGCGTCTGGTTCCAGATGGGCGTGGTCGACGAGTCGGCCTTCGAACGCACCACCGCGGCCGGAGTGCCGATGGTCATGGACACCTGCCCGAGCAAGATCTGGTTCCAGCGCGCCCGGGCCGGCGCCCTGAAGTAGGGCTACGACTCGAACGCCATCGTCCGCAGGTGCTCGTAGATCACCGAGGTCTCCACGTCCGCGATCTCGGCTCGTGAGGTGAGCCGGTCGATCACGAACGCGTAGAGCGCGTCGTTGTCGGGGACCGCCACATGGACGATGAAGTCCATCCGCCCGGAGGTGACGAAGACGCCGACCGTCTCCGGGAGCCCGCCGACCCAGTCGCGGAACGACTCGATGTTGGCGCGCGAGGGCGGCCGGATGCGGACGGCGACGAGCGCCTGCACGCCGCGGTCGACCTGACGGAGGTCGAGATCGAGGTACGCACCGCGGATGAGCCCACGCCGCTGCATCGCCCGCGCGCGGTCGTGCACGGTGGTCGCCGAGACGCCAACCTCGGCGGCGATGTCCCGAAGGCTCCGCCGTGCATCCATCGTCCAGGCGGCCAGAATCTGACGGTCGACTTCGTCCATGCACGCCAGATTAGTCGATCTGTCTGACAATGCACGGCCCGATTGCGATCTGCCCTGACATTCTCAAGACTTGGCTCCGGATCAGTTGTCGAATGACAGGAGTCAGAGTGATGAGCACAGGTGTCGAGACGGCGCGGATCGGGTTCGCGCCCGACGAGATCGACCAGTCGATGAGCACCCGCGAGGCGCCCTTCAAGTGGGTGGTCGTCGTCGACCAAGACCTTCCCGCCGGCCGCGCCGTGAACGCGGCCGTCTGCGTCGCCGGAGCGACCACGCAGCGTACGTCCGGACTCCTCGGGGAGGACGCGGTGGACGCCGACGAGTCGGCCCACCCGGGCCTGCCCTGGATCGGCTGCACGGTGCTGGGCGCTCCGGCCCAGCGGCTGACCGACCTGCGGCGACAGGCCGTCGCGCAGCCCGGCGTCGCCGTCGTCGACATGCCCACGCAGGCGCAGCACACGAGGGTGTACGACGACTACCTGTTCGCCGTCGGGAACAGTCGCGGCGCCGACCTGTCCTACTGCGCGATCAGCCTCTTCGGCCCCCGCCGGATCATCGACAAACTGGCCAAGGGGCTCTCGCTCCTACCCTGAGGGTCAGGAGGTGGCGTTGCGGACGACCTCGCCCTTGGCGGCGGCGAGCTCGGCCAGCGACTTCTCGTACGCCACCAGCTTCTGCTGCAGCTCGGGGTCGCTGACCCCGAGGATGCGGGCGGCGAGGATGCCGGCGTTCTTGGCGTTGCCGATGGCGACCGTGGCCACCGGGATGCCGCCGGGCATCTGCACGATCGACATCAGCGAGTCGAGGCCGTCGAGGTACTTCAGCGGCACCGGGACGCCGATGACCGGCAGCGGGGTGACGCTCGCGAGCATCCCGGGAAGCGCCGCGGCACCGCCGGCGCCGGCGATGATCACCGACAGCCCTCGACCGGCAGCCTCGCGGCCGTAGTCGAGCATCTCCTGGGGCATCCGGTGGGCCGACTTCACATCGGCCTCCCACTCGATCCCGAACTCGTCGAGGAGCTCGGCCGCGGCCTTCATCGTCGGCCAGTCGGAGTCGGACCCCATCACGATTCCCACGCGTGCACTCATGGGGACAGGCTAGGCGCGCCCGCCCCGGAGAGTCGGATCGGCCCGTATTTAACTTTCGCGCGACCGCCGACCTGCGACATCGTGACCCGATGCTGTCGGCCCTGAGATACCGCGCCGGCCAGGTCACGGTCATCGCGCTCCTGGCCGCCCTGGTCACGACGTGTGCGGCGTTCGCTCCCCTCTATGACCGAGCGATGCAGCAGGCAGCGGTCGCGGTGACCCTCGAGAACGCGTCGAGCGTGGAGCGCGACCTGCAGATATTCGGACCCGACGCCTCGTGGATCCTGGAGCGGACCGACCCCGAGGATCTGGTCGCCTACGTCCCCGACAGCGATCCCGTGTTCGAGGCCCCCGTGCTCGGTCGCAACGCGACCACGCTCGCGGAGTTCGCCGGGATCGCGAAGCCCGTCGAGGGCGACCTGTGGTGGCGCGCCGGCCAGTGCGAGCACGTCGAGATCACCGCCGGCGCCTGTCCCGAGGCGAGTCGCGAGGTCATGGTCACCGAGAACGAGGCGGAGGCGTACGACCTGGCGGTCGGGACGAGGGTCGAGTCCCTTGCGGCGGAGCCGCCGAT
The DNA here is from genome assembly GCF_044767415.1 of Nocardioides sp. NPDC101246. Taxonomy (NCBI): domain Bacteria; kingdom Bacillati; phylum Actinomycetota; class Actinomycetes; order Propionibacteriales; family Nocardioidaceae; genus Nocardioides; species Nocardioides sp. NPDC101246. Next base: position 54,595 of record NZ_JBIWNX010000022.1, on the reverse strand, counting down.
GGACATCAACCTCGAACAGCCGGAGACGCCGAAGGTCCGCTACGAGATCGTCGGCATCTACCGCCCGGCCGACGACGACTGGTGGCAGGGCCTGCAGCTCGACGGGACCGTGGGCGTCGCCTCCTCCGAGGAGGCTCGCCACGACGCGTGGCTGACCGACGAGTCGACCTTCTCCGGAGAGACCCCGTTCCTGTTCCGCGAGCGTTCCTGGATCGGGTCGCGGCTGCGTACGAGCGCGGTGGGGGTCGACGAGATGGCGGCGATCGAGGCAGACCTGCGACGGCTCCAGGACCGCGTGGAGGAGGACCCCAGCCAGAGCGCGGATCCCGACCTGAACACGGCGGAGACGGTCTCGCTCGTCGTCTCGTCCCTGCCCGGGCTCGCCGAGCGGGTGGACGCGCAGATCGAGCAGAGCCGTACGACCGTCCCGCTCCTGCTGTGCCAGCTCGGGCTCCTCGGCGTCCTCGTGCTGTGGCTGATGCTGCTCGCCGCGACGGACCAGCGTCGGCCCGAGGTCGTGGTCGCCCGCCTGCGCGGACGCGGCACCGCGGGTGCGAGGTCGCTGCTGATCCGGGAGCTGCTCCCGCCGGTCCTCCTCGGGATCCCGCCAGGCGTCGGCGCCGCACTGCTCGGCAGCTGGCTGGCGCGGTCCTACGTGCTGCCGGGAGAACCACCGTTCGAGCTGCGTCGCGGTCTCGCCGTCGCGGTCGTCGTCGCGGTCGTGGTGCTCGTGCTGGTGACGTACGCCGCAGCGGTCCGCGTCGCCCGCGAACCGCTCGGCGCGCTCCTGCACCGGGTCACCGGCCGCCGCCCGGGATGGCGCCTGGGGGCGGGCGACGCGGTCGCCCTCGCGGCCTCCGGTGCCGGCGTGGTCGCCTTCCTCACCGGCAGCCTGGCCGGCCCGATCGCACTGGCGGCGCCTGCACTGCTCTCGGTGTTCGTCGGGCTCGTCCTCGCCCACCTGCTTCCTCCCGTCGCCGCCCGGCTGGGTGGAGCGCTCCTGCTCCGGGGGCGGCTGCGCATCGGCGTCTCGCTCGTGGAGGCCTCGCGGAGCATCGTCACGCGGCGTACGGTCGCGCTGGTCACCGTCGCCAGTGCCCTCGCCGTCTTCTCCGTCTGCGGGCTGGTCGTGGGCGACCGCAACCGGGCGCTCGCCGCCGAGCAGGTCGCCGGTGCACCTGTGGTCGCCGAGCTGCAGAGCGCCGCCGACACCGCTGCCCGGCTGAAGGCGGTCGAGCAGGTGCTGGCCGATGTCGATCCCGCAGCGGAGCGGGTGACCCCCGTCGTACGCATCGAGACGGCCAACGGGGCCGTCTCGACCCTCTCGGTCGATCCGGACGCCTTCCGTCGGATCGCGTTCTCCGACGGTGGCGTCGGACCGAGCCCTGAGGACTGGGCCGCCCTCGCGGACGGATCCGCCACCGGCCCGACCCCCGCGATCACCTCCGGTGAGGCCTCGCTGACGGAGAAGGACGACCTGCAGGTGCTCGGCCTCGACGGGATCCAGCAGGAGGCTGTCAAGGTCGCCGAGGCCGACCGCATCCCCGGCGACGGGCCCCTCGTGACCGTGGTCGACCTGGGCACGGCCCTGAAGCGGGCCGAGCCCGACTTCGACTCCGAGGTCTCGCTCTGGTTCGCCTCCGCCGACCAGGCGTTCCTCGACCAGATCACGACGGCGCTCGCCGACGAGGGGGTGATCGTGACCGGGGTCGGGACCCTGACCGAGGCGCGCAGCGACCTCGACGCCTCGGTGGCGACGTGGAGCCTCTGGCTCGGCGTCGTGGTCGGGCTGGCCGCGGTGCTCCTCGCGGTGGCCGCGCTGACGGTGCTCACCGTCACCGGCTGGCGCACCCGGGCCCGGGACCTGGCCGCGCTGAGGCTCGCCGGCGTCGACCGCCGGATCGTCGACCGACTTCCCGCCGGTGCCCAGCTGTTGCCGGTGCTCGTCGGCGTCGCGGCAGGTGCTGGGTGCGGCGTGTACGGCGCGGTGCTGACCTTGCCCGACATCCCGCTGTTCGCGGTGCCCCCGCTGGTGGACGCCACCGACCTGAGCATCCCGTGGCCAGCGGTCGCCGTGGCCGGACTCGGATGTCTGGTCGTGCTCGGGGTCGCGGCCGTGGTTCTCGGGCGCGCTGTCGCCGCCCGGGCGCGACTCGACCGGCTCCGGGAGACCACCTAGCCCGGAATTCGCTTTCACGCGCCATCGAACTAGGTAAAGGTGATCGGATGCTGTCGGCCCTGAGATACCGCGCCGGCCAGGTCGTGGTCATCGCGCTCCTGGCCGCGCTGGTCACGACGTGTGCGGCGTTCGCTCCCCTCTATGACCGAGCGATGCAGCAGGCGGCGGTCGCGGTGGCTCTCGAGGACGCGCCGAGCGCGCTGCGCGACCTGCAGATCTACGGTCCGGACGCCGAGTGGTCCCTGCGGCGCACCGCGCCGGACGACCTCGTCGGGCTCCTTCCCAGCACCGAGCATCTGTTCCAGAAGCCCGTGCTGGGGAGCACAGCGACCACGAGGCTGGACCTGGATCGGCTCGCCCCTGTCGAAGGGGAGCTGTGGTGGCGTGCCGGCCAGTGCGACCACGTCGACATCGCGGTCGGCTCCTGCCCGGCCGCCAGCCGACAGATCATGGTCACCGAGGCCGAGGCCGAGGAGTACGGGTTCACCGTGGGGACGGTCGTGAAGGCCAAGGCAGCCTCGCTGCTGGCCACCGTCGACAACGCGGACCCGGAGATCGTCCACTACGAGATCGTCGGCATCTACCGTGCCGCCGACCCCGACTGGTGGCAGGGACTACAGCTCGACGGGCGGGCAGGAGTCGCCGCCAGCGACCTCCCCCGGCACGATGCCTGGTTGACGGACCAGTCGACGTTCTCGACGCCCACACCCGTGTTGCCCCGGGAGCACGCGTGGGTCGGGTATCGGCTGCGTACCGATGAGGTCGGGGTCGACGAGCTCGCCGCTCTCAAGACCGACCTGGTCCAGCTCAGCGCCATGCTCGCGGAGGACTCGGCGGGCACGGTCGGCGGCTCCCCGGATGCCGGCGACCCGTCCTCCGGGATCGTCTCGTCGCTCCCGGCGCTCGCCGATCGGGTCGATGCGCAGATCCAGCAGAGCCGCACCACGGTCCCGTTGCTCCTGTGCCAGCTCGGGCTCCTCGGCGTGATCGTGCTCTGGCTGATGCTGCTCGCGGCCACCGACCAACGCCGCTCCGAGGTCGTGGTCGCCCGCCTGCGCGGCCGCGGCACCGCGGGCGCCAGGACGTTGCTGATGCGCGAGCTGCTTCCGGCCGTGCTGCTCGGCGTCGTGCCGGGTGTGGGGATCGCGCTGCTCGGCGCGTGGCCGGCGCGCGCCCTCGTCCTGCCGGGCGATCCACCGTTCGAGCTGCCTCGCGGTCTCGTCGCCGCCGTCCTCATCGCGGTGGCGATGCTGGTGCTGGTGACGTACGTCGCCGTGGTCCGGGTCGCTCGCGAACCGCTCGGCACCCTCCTGCACCGGGCCGGTGGCCGTCGCCCTGGTTGGCGCCTGGGCGTCGGCGACGCGATCGCGATCGCCGTCTCCGGTGCCGGCGTGGTCGCCTTCGCGACCGGCAGCCTCACCGGCGCCCTGGCTCTGGCAGCACCGGCCCTGCTCTCGGTGTTCGTCGGTCTGGTGCTCGCCCATCTACTTCCTCCGGTTGCTGCCCGGCTGGGTGGAACGCTCCTGTACCAAGGCCGGTTGCGGGCCGGAGTCTCGCTGCTGGACGCCTCGCGGAGCATCATGACGCGGCGCACCGTCGCGCTGGCCACCGTCGCCGGCTCGCTCGCGGTCTTCTCGGTCTGCGGGCTGGTGGTCGGCGACCGCAACCGGGAGCTCGCCGCTGAGCAGGCCATCGGGGCACCTGTGGTGGTCCAGGTGCAGAGCGCCTCCCTGACCGACAGTCGGCTGAAGGTTGTCGAGACGGTGCTGGCCGATCTGGATCCTGACGGGAAGCGGGTGACTCCGGTCGTACGCACCGCCTCACCCAGCGGACAGATCTCCACCCTCGCGGTCGACCCCGAGGCGTTCAGCCGGATCGCGCTCTTCGCCGACGGCGCGCCCAGCCAGAAGGCCTGGTCGGCTCTTTCTGGGTCCTCACGGGAGCCGGTCCCGACCATCACTGCCGGCAGCCCGGCCGAGGAAGAGGCCGGCGAGGTGACGGTCCTCGGGGTCGACGGAGTCCACCAGAAGGCCACCCGGGTCGCGGTGGCGGACCGGATCCCGGGCGACGGCCCCAACGTGACCGTGGTCGACCTCTCCACCGCCACGGCACTCGCCACGCCCGACTACGAGTCCAGCATCGCGCTCTGGTTCGCCGCCGAGGACCCGGCGTTCGTCGACACGGTCGTGGACACGCTCGCGAGCGAGGGTGTGTTCGCGGCTGACACCCGCACCCTGGCCGGCGTACGTCACAGCCTGGATGCCTCGATACCGTCGTGGAGCCTCTGGCTCGGAGTCGTGGTCGGATTCGCCGCAGTGCTCCTCGCGGTGGTCGCACTGACGGTGCTCACCGTCACCGGCTGGCGCGTCCTGGCCCTGGATCTGACGGCGCTGAGGCTGGCCGGGGTCGACCAGCGAACGGTCGCTGGCATTCCCACCTACGCCCGACTGCTTCCGGTGCTCGTCGGGGTCATCGCCGGCGCCGGATGCGGCGCGATCTGTGCCGCGCTCACCCTGCCGGACATCCCGCTGCTCGCAGTGCCACCGGACGTCGACGTCACCGATCTGAGCATCCCCTGGGCTGCGGTCGCAATGACCACCGCCGGGTGCCTGATCGTGCTCGGCGCGGCCGCGGCGCTCCTCGGCCACGCGGTGGCTGCCATGGTTCGATTCGACCGACTCCGGGAAGCAGCATGAACGGAATGTCCATCCGCACCCACGGACTGGTGCACATCTACCACGCGGAAGGCCATGACGTGGCCGCGCTCTCCGGTGTCGACCTCGATGTCCGCGCCGGCGAGCTGATGGGTCTGCTCGGGCCGTCGGGTGCGGGCAAGTCGACGCTGATGAGTCTGCTCGCGGGTCTGTTCCGGCCCAGCGCCGGCAAGATCTTCGTCGGCGAGCACGAGGTCTCGGCCGCCTCGACCAAGGAGCTCGACCGGCTCCAGGCGACCCGGGTGTCGCTGATCCTGCAGGGCGCCGCCCGCAACCTGCTGCCCTATGCCACGCCTGCGGCCAACGTACGTTTCGCGCAGCACACCGCACGCCGGGCCGGCCTCGACCTGCCGCCGCCGGAGGCCGTGCTCGACGAGCTCGGCATCCCGGCGGTGGCCGATCGCCCGCTCAACCGGCTCACCCCCGGTGAGCTGCAGCTGGTGGCGATGGCGGTCGCGCTCGGCACGCGTCCGGGGCTCGTGCTCGCCGACGAGCCGACCAGCCAGCTCGACCACGGCGCCCGCGACCTGGTCCTCGAGCGCCTGGCCGAGATCAACCGCACCCACGGGACCACGGTCGTGCTGGTCACCCACGACCCGCACGTCGCCGCCTTCCTCCCCCGGACCGTGACCATCCGCGACGGCCGGATCGGTGGTGAGGGCCGCAGCGGTGAGGAGTACGCCGTGGTGACGGCCGACGGGTTCCTGCCGCTGCCGGGCCACGTACGCGACGACCTGCCGCCGGGGACGCTGGTCCGGTTCCATCCGGTCGATGGGCACTACGAGCTGGTTCCGGAACGGGAAGGTGCCGAGGATGAGTGATCTGGTCGCGGAGCGGCTGAGCGTGGCGTACGACGACCTGGTCGCGCTGCGCCCGCTCGACCTGCGGGTGGCCCCGGGCACCGTGCTCGCCGTCACCGGCCCGTCGGGAGCCGGGAAGTCGTCCTTGCTGTGGGCGCTCGGCGGCGCGATCGCACCGGCCGAGGGCACCGTGAGCCTGGACGGGGCGCGGCTCGACGGGCGGGACGCGGCCGCGCGGCTCGGCGTCGCGCTGATCCCGCAGGGCAACGGGCTGGCCGGGTCGCTCAACGCCACCGAGAACGTCCTCGTTCCGCTGCTCGCGCTCGGCACCGCGGCCGGCGAGGCACGCACCCGGACCCGGGCGGCACTGGAGCTCGTCGGCCTGCAGGAGTCCGGCCGCCATCTCGTCGACGAGCTCTCCGGCGGCCAGCAGCAGCGCGTCGCGCTCGCTCGAGCCTTCGCGATGCGGGCCGCGGTGATCCTCGCCGACGAGTCCACCAGCGACCTCGACGCCGGCAACCGGGAGCGGATGATCGCCGCCCTCCGCGCCGAGGCGGCCCGCGGCGCGATCGTCGTCCTCGCCACCCACGACCCGGAGGCGGCGGCCGAGGCCGACGCGGAGCTGGCGCTCGACGAGGGAGTCGCATCATGGCCCCGACCTCTGGCTGTCATCTGATTGTCGGTCCTGCCCGCTAGGGTGCTGGCCACTCTCCCCCACGACCCCACGAAGGCAGATGGACCGACCTACGAGCACCGACGTCGTCGTCAGCGCGCCACCGAACCCGACCGCGGTCGAGCGGTTCACCGGGCTGACCAAGGCGGAGCGCAAGGCGCTGCCGTCCCGGGTGCGACAGGTCGCGTCCTGGTCCCGGCAGGCTGGCGCGGCGACGCACGCGCGGGCCGAGATCGAGCAGGAGGCGGCCGAGGCGGCCGACCACTACCGGGAGGGTGCGGCCGAGCTGAAGCGCGCGGCCCAGGTGGCCTGGCGCAGCATCGGGCTCGACCGGAACGACGGACCGCGGCTGGCCGCGATCGCGCGGCGGCACGCGCTCGACCCCGTCGAGGAGACCACCCAGGAGCTCGTCTCCACGTTGACCGACGCCGCGGAGGACGTGGCGCGAGCGAAGAGGGCGTCCGGCGCCCGGCGGCTGTTCGTCCGCGGGAACCGACGCGAGGACGCGGAGCTTGCGGGGCGGCGGATCCTCGATCTCCACCAGTGGGCGAGCGAGGTCCAGGCTCCGGCGCGACTCGACCGGCTGGCCGGGCTCCCGGCGCGGCGCCGGGTACGGATCCGCGAGGCGCTGCTGCCGAGCGTCGGCCTCCTCGACGCGCTCGCGGGACTGGGCTCGGAGGCGGTGCTGGCGCCGCGCAAGGGCGTCCTGGTGCTGCGCAACGAGGGCGAGACGCTCAACGAGGCCAGGCGCTCCGAGGAACCCGCTCGCCGTGCCGCGACCGACGCCGCGAACGCGGTCCGGAGCGCGGACACCGATACCGCGGTCAGGTCGCTGCCGGTCGACGACCTCGCCGACCTCGTACGCATCGAGCCCCTCCTCGACGCCGGGATCCGCACCGTCCACGAGGTCATCCATCCCACCTCTGACCTGCGAGAGCTTCCCGGCGTCGGGCCGGCCACCGCGATGCGGATGCAGGAGGCGGCGCAGGCGCTGTGGCAGCGCACCTACGACGAGATGCCGCTCGCCATCGACCACGAGCGCCGCACCCCGGCGGCCACCAGGCTGCTCGCGCGGCTGGCGGAGTGGGAGGCCGGAAGGCGTACGAAGGACGCGGGAGCGGAGCTCGCCCTGGTCCAGTCGCTGCGGCCGCTGACCCGGTCGCTCGACAGCGGCGCCAGGTTCCATCTGATCCTGGCCAACGCGGCCAGCCTCGACGACTTCCAGGGCGCGCTGCGGGCGATCGCCCACCGAGCCGAGATGGCGCGCCGGATCCGGCCGGGCAACCGGCCAGCCGATCCGTGGGACGACTTCGAGAAGCGGCCGGCCGACTACTACGCGATGCTCTCCGAGCTCGGCTTCCTCACCGAGGACGAGGACAAGATCCACGGCGACCTCTCGGCCGAGATCATCGAGGCGGTGCGGGCCCAGGAGCTGCGCACCAACAACCTGACCGCGTCGCTGCGCGGCTACCAGCACTTCGGCGTCCGCTTCGCGCTGGTGCAGATGAAGGTGATCATCGGCGACGAGATGGGGCTCGGCAAGACGCTCCAGTCGCTGGCCGTGCTCGCTCATCTGCACGCGATGGGCGCGTCCCACACGCTGGTCGTCTGTCCCGCTGCCGTGGTCACCAACTGGGTGCGCGAGACCGACTCGAAGACGACCCTGATCCCCCACCGGCTCCACGGGAACCGCCGCCTGAAGGCCGCCAAGATCTGGGTCGAGCAGGGCGGCGTCGCGGTGACCACCTACGAGACGCTCAACGCGATCCAGCCGTTCCTCGACCAGGTCGAGGTCGCCTGCGTCGTGGTCGACGAGGCGCACATGATCAAGTCGCCGCGCACCCAGCGCACCGAACGCGTACGCCGGGTCCTGGACGCCTCCGAGCGCGCCATCCTGCTCACCGGCACGCCGATGGAGAACCGCATCGACGAGTTCCGCAACCTGGTCTCCTATCTCCGCCCCGATCTGCTGCTCTCCGCAGACGAGTTCAACCCCCACCGGTTCCGCAAGCAGGTCGCCCCGGTCTACCTGCGCCGCAACCAGGAGGACGTGCTCACCGAGCTCCCCGACCTCGTCGAGGTCGAGGACTGGCTACCCCTGTCAGCCGCCGACGAGAGGGCGTACGCCGAGTGCGTCCGCGACGGCAACTTCATGGCCATGCGGCAGGCCGCGATGCTTCAGGGCATCTCGTCGGCGAAGGTCGAGCGGCTGGTCGAGATCGTCGGCGAGGCCGAGGAGAACGGCCGCCGCGTGATCGTGTTCTCCCACTTCAGGAAGGTCCTCGACGACCTGGTCACCCTGCTGCCGGGCGAGGTCTTCGGACCCTTGACCGGGTCGGTTCCCGCCGAGGAGCGCCAGCAGATGGTCGACGAGTTCTCCGCGGCCGGCCACGGTGCCGTGCTGGTCACCCAGATCGTCGCCGGCGGGGTCGGCCTCAACATCCAGTCGGCCTCGGTCGTGGTCATCTGCGAGCCCCAGCTCAAGCCCACCATCGAGTGGCAGGCCATCGCCCGCGCCCGCCGAATGGGCCAGCTCCAGTCCGTCCAGGTCCACCGCCTGCTCTCCGAGGTCGGCGTCGACCAGCGCATCCACGACATCCTCGCGGCCAAGGCCGAGCTCTTCGACGACTTCGCCCGGGTCAGCGCCACCGCCGCCAGCAGCCCCGAGGCGTACGAGACCTCTCACCCCGAGGACCCCTCCACCGCCCTGGCCGCCGAAGCCTCCGACGCCGAGATCGCCCGCGACGTCGTCGCCACCGAACGCCAGCGCCTAGGCCTCTGACCCCCGCCGAGGCGTCAGGTACGCCGGTCGAGGCGTCACCTAGGTCGGCCGAAGCGTCAGCCAGATCGGCCGAGGCGTCAGCCAGATCGGTCGAAGCGTCAGGTACGTCGCCTGAGGCGTCACGCCCGTCGGCCGAGACGGCAGTCCGTGCCAATTCGGCCGACCCGAGCGACCTCTCGACCGGCGGGCGTGACGCCTCGGCCACCGAACGCCAGCGCCTCGGCATCTGACCCTGCCGATGCGTCACCTAGGTCGGTCGAGACGTCAGCCAGGACGGCTGAAGCGTCACCTAGTTCGGCCGAGACGGCAGTCGGTGCCAATTCGGCCGACCCGAGCGACGCCTCGGCCGACGGGGGTGACGCCTCGACGGTCAGTCGGAGTCGTTGCCGAGGTCGCCCTGGAACCAGTCCGCGGCGTGGCGGGCGCGCTCGAGACAGTCGTCGAGGTCGTCGCCGTAGACGTTGACGTGGCCGACCTTGCGACCCGGGCGCATCTCCTTGCCGTAGAGGTGGACGCGGAGGTTGGGGTCACGGGCCATGGCGTGGGGGTAGCCGTCGTAGAGGCGGCCGACGTTGTCCCGGGTCGAGCCGAGGATGTTGACCATCACCGACCACTTCGCGCGGGGCGCGGGAGAGCCCAGGGGCAGGTCCATGACCGCACGCAGATGGTTCTCGAACTGAGAGGTGACGGCGCCGTCCTGGGTCCAGTGGCCGGTGTTGTGGGGGCGCATGGCGAGCTCGTTGACGAGCAGTCGGCCGTCGACGGTCTCGAACATCTCGACCGCCAGGATGCCGACGACGCCGAGCTCACCGGCGATGCGCAGCGCGATCTGCTCGCCCTCGACGGCGAGCTCGGGCGAGAGGTCGGGCGCCGGAGCGATGACCTCCTTGCAGACGCCGTTCTCCTGGTAGGTGTGCACGACCGGGTACGCAGCGGCCTGGCCGCTCGGCGAACGGGCGACGATCGCGGACAGCTCCCGGCGGAAGTCGACGAGCTCCTCGGCCAGAACCTGGACCCCCGCCTCCTCGGCGACACGGAGCGGCTCGGCGACATCGGCGACGTCGCGTACGACCCAGACACCCTTGCCGTCATAGCCTCCGCGGGTGGTCTTGAGGACGCACGGGAACCCGAACGCCTCGACCTCGGCGGTGGACGACACGATCGCGTTGCGCGGGCACGGGATGCCGAGCTCGGTCAGCCGGGCGCGCATGACACCCTTGTCCTGGGCGTGCACGAGCGCGTCGGGGCCGGGGCGGACCGCCACTCCGGCGGCCGCGAGCGCGTGCAGGTGCTCGGTCGGGACGTGCTCGTGGTCGAAGGTGACCACCTCGCAGCCGTCGGTGACCTTCTTCAACGTGTCCAGGTCACGGTAGTCGCCGACCATCTGGTCGGGGATGACCTGAGCGGCCGAGACACCCTCGCCCTCGGCGAGAAGCCGGAGCGGGAGGCCGAGCGCGATTGCGGGCTGAGCCATCATGCGGGCCAGCTGGCCGCCGCCGATGATCGCGAGTGTCGGTGCGAGGGTCACGACGACAGCGTAATGAGGCTGCCCCGCCGGGGCCGATTTCGCGGATCCCCCTCACGCAATCCGCGAAACCTGACCCCCGGCAGTTGGACGAAGGTCAGGCCTTCTCGAAGCGCAGGCCCTTGCCGCGCAGAGTGGTGATCAGATGGGGCTTCCGGGGGTCGTCGCCCAGCTTGCGACGCACCCATCCCAGGTGCACGTCGATGGTCTTCGACGATGTGTAGAAGGTCGCGTTCCACACGTCCCTCATCAACTCGTCGCGGGAGACGACGTTGCCAGCCCTCTTGATCAGGGCGTGGACCAGGTCGAACTCCTTGCGAGAGAGCGTCAGCTCCTCATCGTTCCGCCATGCTCGCCGTGTCTCCGGGTCGAGCTTGATCTCCTGTACCTCGATCATGAGACCGACATTAGGGAGGTAAAGAGCCCTTGGCAAAGGATTGCACGATATTGCCACTGACATCTTCATGCCAAGGTGCAACGAATTGGGCATGCCAAACGTGCGCCCCCGAACGGCGCACTCAACCATGCCCACGAAGGCATGGCCAGGTAAAGCAGTCGCCACCCTGCGTTGATCGACTGTTAATTACAACGGAATGTGAACAGATCTGCGAAGTCGCAGGTCAGCAGCACCATCGAAGGTCACGATTCAGACACGACGGACCGCGACGGGCTCCACGATCCCGAAACCTCGCACCGGTCGAGCGGCCAGTCGCCGGGTCTCGAACTCGTCCGCGGGCATCGTCCCTGCGGTCGCCTCGTCGACGATGATCCGGTTGCGGCGAGCGACGGCGGTCAGCCGCGCGGCCATGTTCACGGGCGGCCCGAAGACGTCTCCGAGACGCGAGACGACGTTGCCGGAGGCGAGCCCGACACGTACGTCCGGCATCCGCGGATCCCGGCCGATCACGTTGATGATCCCCTCGGCGGTGCCGTAGGCCTGGAGCGGGTCGTCGTTGACGAAGAGCACCGAGTCGCCCAGTGACTTGATGATCCGGCCGCCCCAGGTCGCCACCACGTCGGCACACCGCGACTCGAAGAGCTCGACCAGGTCGCCGATCTTCTCCTCGGTCAGCGTGTTCGACAACGCGGTGAAGGAGACGATGTCTGCGAACCCGACCGTCTGCCAGACCGTGCCCAGCTGCTCCTCGGGGCCAGCGACCGACGCCTCGGCCCGAGCGAGAGCAGCGCGCGTGTGCCGGCGCCAGGCGAAGATCATCATCTCCTCGAACGCGCTCTCGAACTGCTCGGAGACCGAGACGGTCGCCTTCAGCAGCTCGGCGGGCGTCCGGTCGTCCTCGTTCTGGGTCTCGACGTGGTGCAGCAGCGCGGAGACCTCGTAGTCGGACAGGCGCGCCATCGACTGCCCGATGCCGCGGGTCAGGTTGACGACCAGGTCGAAGCTGACCAGCCCGTTGCCGGAGATCTCGTTGGCCTTGGCCAGGGCCTGCACGTCGGCCTCGTCGAAGAACGCCTCGTTGTCCCCGATCTCCGGGAACCCGAGAGCACGCCACAGACGTTTCGCCTGGTCCAGGCTCACGCCGGCCTTCTCGGCGACCTCCGCCGAGGTCAGATTGACGGGCTGCTTCGATTTCGCCACGAACAGATCATGCCATTCGGTACGTCACGACTGCCCGCGGAGCCGGGCGTGGATGACGTCGCCCGCGCCGACCACCCGCGGCCCGGCGTCGGTCGCGATGACCAGCCGGCCGAAGTCGTCGATCTCGGTGGCCACGCCCTCCCAGACCTCCCCACCCGGAAGCTCGGCGCGTACCTGTTCACCGATGGTCACCGACAACTCCCGGTAGCGGCGGGCGAGATCGTCGGGATCCGACCCCCAGATCTCGTACGCGGCCCCCAGCTCCTCCAGCAGCGCGACGAGCATCTCGGTGCGGTCGACGGGCGCCCCGCTCTCCAGCTCCAACGAGGTGGCGGTCTCGACCGGCAGCTCCTCGCGCGTCAGCGAGGTGTTGAGCCCGAACCCGATCACGGCGGCCGCGCCCTCGGTCGTCTCGATCCGCTCGATCAGGATCCCGCAGACCTTGTGCCCCTCGATGAGGACGTCGTTGGGCCACTTCAGCCCGGCCGCGTACCCCTTCGTCCGCAGCACCGACGCGACCGCAACACCGGTCATCAGCGGCAGCCACGGCCACCGCTCGACCGGGATCGAGGGCGAGGGCCGCAGCAGCGCGGAGACCGTCAGCGCCGATCGCGCCGGGGTGGTCCATCCCCGGTCCAGGCGCCCGCGGCCTGCGGTCTGGTGCTCGGTGGTGATCACCAGGCCCGGCTCCTCGCCCGCGCGCGCACGTTCGGCCAGCACGGCATTGGTCGTGGGCGTCTCGTCGAGGATCTCGACGCGCCACCCGCCTGGCAGCGCATCGAGCCGGGAGCGGTCAAGTGACGGGCGTCTCATCGCGGAAGGTGGCACGGGATTAGATTGACTCCCAGACCGCACGAAGTCCAGAGGAGCCGACGTGAGCGCCGAACCGAGCAACGAGCCAGTCACCGACCTGCACACGACTGCCGGGAAGCTGGCCGAGCTGGAGCGTCGTCTTGACGAGGCTGTCCACGCTGGTTCGGCCAAGGCGGTGGAGAAGCAGCATGCCAAGGGCCGTCAGACCGCTCGGGAGCGGATCGAGATGCTGCTCGATGAGGGCTCTTTCCAGGAGGTCGATGAGCTGGCCCGGCACCGTTCGACCGCGTTCGGGCTGGAGAAGAACCGGCCCTTCGGGGATGGGGTGGTCACCGGCTACGGCACCATCGAGGGCCGCCAGGTCTGTGTCTTCTCCCAGGACTTCACCGTCTTCGGTGGCTCCCTGGGTGAGGTCTATGGCGAGAAGATCACCAAGATCATGGACCTCGCGATCAAGACCGGGTCCCCGCTGATCGGGATCAACGAGGGCGCCGGCGCCCGGATCCAAGAAGGCGTCGTGTCCCTGGGGCTGTATGGGGAGATCTTCAAACGCAACGTGCACGCCTCCGGGGTGATCCCGCAGATCAGCCTGATCATGGGCAACTGCGCCGGCGGCCACGTCTACTCCCCCGCGGTCACCGACTTCACCATCATGGTCGACAAGACCTCGGGCATGTTCATCACCGGCCCCGATGTGATCAAGACCGTCACCGGTGAGGACATCACCATGGAAGAGCTCGGCGGCGCCCTGGCCCACAACTCCAAGTCCGGGGTGGCCCACTACATGGGCGCCGATGAGGCCGACGCGATCGACTACGTCAAGGCCCTGCTGTCCTACCTCCCCTCCAACAACATGGAAGAACCCCCGGCGTTCGAGGCCCCGGATGGGCAGAGTGCGGACCTGGAGATCTCCGACCTCGACCGGGAGCTGGATGTCTTCATCCCCGATGGCGGGAACCAGCCCTACGACATGCACGAGGTCATCTCCCATGTTGTTGATGATGAGGAGTTCCTCGAGGTCCAGCCGCTGTGGGCCCCCAACATCTTGATCGGCTATGCCCGTATCGAGGGCCGCCCGGTCGGGATCGTGGCCAACCAGCCCATGCAGTACGCCGGCTGCCTCGACATCGACGCCAGCGAGAAGGCCGCCCGGTTCGTGCGGACCTGCGACGCGTTCAACGTCCCGGTGATCACCTTCGTCGACGTGCCCGGGTTCTTGCCCGGCACCGACCAAGAACACAACGGCATCATCCGCCGCGGCGCAAAACTGATCTACGCCTACGCCGAGGCCACCGTCCCGCTGGTCACCATCATCACCCGCAAGGCCTACGGCGGTGCCTACGACGTGATGGGCTCCAAACACCTCGGCGCCGACATCAACCTGGCCTGGCCCACCGCCCAGATCGCGGTCATGGGCGCCCAAGGCGCCGCCAACATCATCCACCGCCGCACCCTGGCCGACCTGGAAGCCTCCGGCGCCAGCACCGACGAGGTCGAAGCCAAACGCACCGAACTCATCGACGAGTACGAGACCACTCTGGCCAACCCCTACATCGCCGCCGAACGCGGCTACGTCGACGCGGTCATCCCGCCCCACGAGACCCGCGCCGAGGTCACCCGCGCCCTGCGCCTGCTGCGCACCAAGCGGGAGACCCTGCCCGCGAAGAAGCACGGGAACATCCCGCTCTGAGAGGGGCCCGAAGGGTCCCGCGAAGAGCGGATAGCGCCGAGTCGGCGCAAACGGACCGCAGCGAAGCGAAGCGAGCGAGGACCGGATTGCGCCGACTCGGCGAAAGCCCGACGCAACTGAAGTTCCGTACGAAAGGTGGTCACGGAAATGACCGACAAGGCCGAGCAGCAGCCCCTGCTCAAGGTCATCGACCAGAACGCCACCCCGGAGGACGTGGCCGCGATCGTGGCCGTCCTCGCCGCAATCGGCTCAGGAGGCGAGCCCCCGAAGAAGAAGCCACGCTCCCTCTGGGCCGCTCCCCAGCTGCGTACGCCTCTCCACCCCGGCCCCGGAGCCTGGCGCGCCAGCGGCCTGCCCCGCTGACGCAGCCGCTCTACTAGACGATGGCACCTGGTGAGCAGACCCAGATTCAATAGGTGTCATCGTCATGTCTAGGTCGTCCGGCATGAGCCGACACAGTCAGCGCCTTCATGTCCCGCGGGCAGACCGCGAGGAAAGGCTCCGAGCGTTGCTCCTTGCCGACGCGGAGGTACGCAGTGTCGTGCAAGCCGCCGTCGACCTCGACGTCCCGAGCTGGGCCGTCGGTGGCGGCGTCGTGCGTAACGTCGTGTGGGACTTCATCTTCGAGAGCCGAGGTCGCACCGCCCACAACGACATCGACCTCGTCTACTTCGACATCGACCTCACGGAATCCAAGGAACTCCAGATCGAGAAGTCGATCCATGAGCGTTGCGGCAACGCCAGCGCCGAGGTGCGAAACCAAGCGCGTGTTCATCTCTGGTACGAAAGAAGATTCGGCCATCGGATCGATCCGGTCACAGACATCGAAGATGCGGTTGCTCGATTCCCAGAGACATGCACGTCCGTTGCCATCACCGGCACATCGATCGATGCGCTCGACCTCCTGGCACCCTGTGGCCTCGATGACCTCTTCGAGGGAGTCCTTCGCAGAAACCCCCAGCAGGTGACTGCCGAATACTTCGAGGAACGGCTCACGGCCAAGCGGATCGATGAACGGTGGCCCGGCGTTACGGTAGTACGTGAGTGACCTCGACTCGCCTCTATTTGCACTGGCGCCTACCCGTCGTCGGTGCCAAGATTCATCGCCGTGGGCTCGTTCCGTGAGGTCGAAATCGTGTGGTCGGAGCGTTTGGGGAGCCTCCGCAACGTGGTCCGACAGCAGGTCATCCATCGGCAGTTGACGAACCACACCAATACAGCGAGCACCGCGCTGGACGTCGGCTGCGGCCAGGGCACCCAGGCCATCGAGCTGGCCGCCCGGGGTGTCGAGGTCACGGGGATCGACCCATCGCGCGACCTCCTTGAAACGCTCGCCGCCACCGCAAAGGAACGCGGCGTCACGGTTGAGACTCTTCAGGGCACCCTCGAAGATCTCGACCGGCTGGTCGGCGCGACCAAGTACGATCTGGTGACCGCCCACGGCCTGATGATGTACCTCGACGATCCCGAAGCGGCCGTCTCGGCGCTGGCAGCCAGGGTCGCCGGCGGCGGCACCCTGTCGATCACCTTCCGCAACGGAGCCGCCCTCGCGTACCGCCCCGGCCTTCGCCGACAGTGGCAGCGCGCGCTCGCCTCATTCGACGCGACGACGTACGTCAACGAGCTGGGGGCCGAGGCCCGGGCACACACCTTGGAGGAAATGACAGCCTGGTGCGAGGCGTCCGGCCTCCAGGTCGAGCGCTGGTACGGCGTCCGGGTGCTCACCGACGGCGTTCCCGCCGACGAGATTCCCGACCAGCACACCCTTGCCGACTGCATCGCTGCCGAACTCGAAGCAGGCAGCCGTGACCCCTACCGCCACCTCGGCTCTCAACTGCACGTCATCGCCCGCGCCCGCTGACGGGAACCGCGAACGCCGCCCACAACCATGCCGAGGCGCACGGATCATGCACATGCACGATCGGTGCACCTCGCCACCCCTCGAAGTGCACGGATCGAGCACATGGCCTGATTAGCCCCCATTCACGGCCTGCCAGGGCCGACTTCAAGACTCACTAGGGGCCTCCACCCGACCCTCTTCAGCGACTCTGTCTGGTTAACTCCGATCCAAATTTTACGAAACCAGTACCGAACCTGGAGTGGATCCCTAATGTTCGGCGAGGAAATTTCCAACGACGAAGCGGAAGAGGAAACAACAGTGCGCATCATCCCCCCACCTGCTAGACGGGGCATTTTCGCAGTAGCCGCTGCCGGAGCCGTCCTCGCAGTGACCGCCCCTGCCGCCGTGGCGAACTGGACCGGTTCGCTCTCAGGCTGGTCCGACGGCGTAGGCGAGTCTCGGCGCTGGAACGACACCGGGCCCTACACCCAGATCAAGTGGGAGGACTGTGAGGTCCAGGGCTTTGGCGAGAAGCAGGAAGCGACGATCCGAGTCTGGCGCGACATCACAGCCGCGCCCGACGTGCACTACGGCAGCCTGACATACTCTGCCTGTTTCAAGGACAACACCACGAGAAGTATCGGCGAGTGGACCAACTTGACGAGCGGGACGTACCCCTACTACTTCAAGACACCTCGGGTGGGCACATCTGGAACCGATAACAACGGGCTTCTACACGTCGCTTGGGTGGGAGTCGACACCTCCATGGCTGACTGAGCCACCCCTTCCTCTCTCGGACACGAACGGTGGCGGCTGGCTCAGCCTTAAGGTAACCGGCCGCCACCCTCGTACGAACACGAAAGACCGACATGCGGATACGCGCGTTGCTTCTATCCTCCGCTGCTCTACCTCTTTTCCCTGTTGCCATTGCGGCCGCCGCGTTCTACTACGTCGTGAACGGCCAACCGCAAGTTCACTACTTTCCGATAGCCACGGCGCCGATGCTGGTCGCAGCACCGATCGCGACGATGTATCCGGTCGCCTACGGTCTAGCCGCTGCGGCTGGTGCGTGGCAGGGCTCAAGACTGCGATCCGACGGCACCTGGCTGGTGGCCCCCGTGCGACGCCCCGCGAAAGTAGTCGCGACGACACTCGCCCCAGTGGTCACGATGGCCTGGCTCATGTTCGTTCTGCCTGTTGCAGCAGCTTTTCTGGACCGCCCAACGTTGCCCACCTGGAACAGCCTCCTCCCTTTGGTCCTAGGTCTTGTGCTCTCCACCGCCTGGGCTGTTATCGGATTCGTGGTCGGACAGCGGACAAGCCCGATCATTGCCGTACCCCTGCTGGCATGCGGCGTCTTCTACCTGGTCGCTGTCACCGTTGCCGTGGATCCGATGTACCTACGCCATATGAGCGGCTATTACACCGATGGCCCTGGATTCGGCGAGTCGGCAACAGCCGAGTCGATGGTCGCACAGGCTCTCCCGACGGCCGGAGTCGCTGTTGCAGTCTGCCTACTGTGGAGCAGATTCCACAAGCTGGTCACATTGGTCGCCGGCGGAGCCGTAATCGTCGCGGCGTCCTTCACCAGCTATTCGATCGTGAAGGACTGGAACTACAACCCGAGTCTCAACAGCGGTGACCTACCCACGGCCTGCGCGGGAACGGCGCCTCAGATCTGTCTTCCCGAACAGGCAGAGGGAGATCTTGATGAGATTCACCAGGAGGTGCAGTCCGCATACACCGTTCTCACTGCTTACGGCGTCGTGGACGACGTCCCCAAGATCGTCACCGAGCGGAGCATGTTCGGTCGCTTCGACCCACCTGCGATTGACGGAACACGATACGCGTTCTTGCTTCAGGGGCAGAAGAACCGGTCAGTCGTCGGATCAATATTGGTCGAAGAGATCCGTTTCGGCTGTGACGCGGACTCACTCTCATACCGAGTCGTTCAACTGTGGCTCGGTGAGAAGCTGGGCCTGACCCGTACGTTCGAGTCCTACGCAGGCGAGGACCCTTACTACACCCGCAAACAGCACCGCGAGTTGATGCAGACGGTGGCGACGATTTCCGCGAAGCCCGACGCCGCACAGCGGAAGTGGTTCCAGGACCTCAAGGCGAAGGCATGCGAGGAGGCCACGTGAGATGGTGGCTGAAGGCACGGCGGATCGCCCCGGTCCTGGCACCAGGTTTGGTCACGATCGTCCTCGCACTCGGTCTGTTCGCCGATACCGACGCTTCGTTAGTTTCGTGGACCGTGTCGAACCAGACGGTGCCGTTGTTGACGTTCGCCCCACTCATCCTCGCCGCAACCCTCGCTCTCAGTCTCGACTCACGCCTCCCTGAGGCCGAGCTGACCTCGACCCGTCGCCTTCCATCGTTGGACATGCTTCTGATCGTCAGCGCGGTCTCCGCAACGCTCGCGGCGGCGTGGTTCGCACACCAAGTGACCCATGCTGACTCGACGCTCGTCGTCGGACGCAACGCGCTCTTCCTCACCGGCTTGATGCTCGTAGCTCGGGGGTTCGTCGGCCGAGGCGGCATCGTCGTAGCCACAGGCTGGGTGTTGATCGTGATCCTGGTCGGCCGCCGCACGCCAACCGAGTACTTTCCGTGGGCGGTCACAGGCCTCCCCATCAGCACGTCACGTGCCACCACGGCAGCGATCGCCGCGTTCGTGCTTGGTGTGCTCATGACCTATCTCACCGCAAGGAAGCTCCCATGACCCTGCACTTCGACACCATCAGCTATCGCTACCGACCATGGAGCACCGACGTGCTCGACGGGTTTAACTACATCCTTCCCGGCGGCCTGACCATCCTGCTCGGACCGAACGGCGCAGGGAAGTCGACGCTGCTGCGCCTCGGCGCCTCGGTGACCAACCCGAAGCGGGGGCGCGTGACGGTCGACAGCATCTCCTCCAAGACCAGAGACTTCCGACGTCACGTCTCCTGGATGCCTCAGAACGTCACAGCAATGACGGGGCTGACCGCGCGTGAGCAGGTCTCCTATACGGGCTGGCTGAAGGGGATGAGCCGATCCGAGGCATGGGCAGCGTCGATGGAGGCACTCGCTACTGTCAACCTGGCCGAGCAGGCCGACAAGAAGGCGAAGGCGCTCTCCGGCGGACAACTCCGCCGCCTCGGCGTGGCCTCGGCCACGATCCACCGAAGCAAGGTCCTGCTTCTGGACGAGCCGACCGCCGGGATGGATCCGACTCAACGACGTTCGTTCCGGGACATCCTCACCAGAATCGCCGACCGTGGCGTGAATGTGTTGATGTCGACCCACGATGTCGCGGACCTCGCCGAGGACGCTACCCATGTGACCGTGATGAGTCAGGGCCATGTCCGATACGACGGGCCGACCCACGAATACCTGCGCAACGCACCAGTGGGCACCCCTGCGAACCGGCTCGCGGAGGCTGCGTACACGGCGCTCACCCTGGGCTGACCTGCTTATGATCCCGGAGTGATCACCTTCTCTCGGCGATATCTCCTGGTCACCCTGGCATGGCTGGTGACCCGGGGGTGGGTGGTGATCCTCTACGGCTTCCCGGCCGCCGCGCAGGAGCAGTTCTCCTGGTGGGGCACGGAGTGGGGCGTGGTGGGCGACGTGAACTACTACCGCGACAGTCTCGACGGCCTCGCCCAGGGCGGGGTCGCGGGGACGCTGGTCGAGTATCCGGTGCCGGCACTGCTCCTGCTCTGGATCCCGTACGCCGCGATCGGACTGCTCGACCTGGGCGGCGAGGCCTACATCGTGGCCGTGCTGGCGATGGCGGCGCTGACCGATCTGCTCTTCATGGTGCTGCTGATCCGCAACCGCCGCGGGATGCACCCGAGGTTCGGGATCTCCGGCGCGGAGGCGTTGTGGCTGGTCGCGGTCCCAGCGCTGGGTGCGACGGCGTACGCCCGCTTCGACCTCTTCCCCGGGATCATGGTCGGGCTGGCGGTGCTCTACGTGGTGACCAGACCGAAGGTGGCCGCGACGTTCGCGGCCTTCGCGACCGGCGCGAAGTACTGGCCGATCCTGGTCATCCCGGCCCTCGCCGCGAACCGCGCCACCCGCCGCGGGGTCATCCTGACCGTCGCCGGCACCGGCCTCGCCCTGGCCGGGCTGAGTCTCGTCCTCGGTGGCTGGGACCGCCTCTGGACGCCGCTGAACTACCAGAGCGAGCGGGGCCTGCAGATCGAGTCGGTCTTCGCGACCCCGGCGATGTACGCGTGGGGCCACGGCGGTCCGGAGAGCGGCTACGCCATCGACTACACCGAGTGGAAGGCGTACGACATCAGCGGCCCGCGGGTCGAGGCGCTGCTCCTCGCGGCGACGGTCGCCTCCGTGGTCGCCGGGGCTCTCGTCATCGTCTGGTGGGTGCTCGCCTGGCGACGTCTCCCCCGCGGCGAGAGGACCGAGGAGACGATCGTGTGGCTGGTGCTCGCGACGGTGGCCGCGTTCCTGGTGACCAACAAGGTGCTCAGCCCTCAGTACATGCTCTGGCTGCTCCCCGCCGCCTCCGCCGGGCTGGTCCTGCTCCGCGGCCGGGCTCGCCGGCAGCTCGGTATCTGGTCGGTCGTGCTGGTCGTGGCGACACTGCTGACCCACGAGATCTTCCCGCGGATGTACGGCTACATGCTCACCTTCAACGACATCGGCTCACCGTGGATCACCGAGGTGCTGGCCTGGCGCAACGGCCTGCTGGTGCTTCTCTTCCTCTACGCCGCGTGGCGCACGACCCGGCTGCTGGCCGCCCTCCCCGAGCGGGGGCGGCCAGCAACCGAGGGTCAGGAGAGGCAGACCTTGGCGACGTCGCCCTGAGCCGAGTAGATCGTGACCGGCGCCTCGGCGAAGACCGGCCGGCAGGCCGGCGCGGTGAGCTCGTGCACGGTGATGCCGTCGTAGAACCCGTGGTCGTCGCAGTTCTCGTAGTTCACGTAGACCTCCCCGGGCTCGCCTCCGTCGCGGAAGATCCGCAGGATGACGTACGCCGTGACCGGCTGCCCCGCGGCACAATTCTGCGGCGTGTTGGGACCGGAGCGGGCCGGTGCGCTCGTGATCGCCTCCACGAGGCCTTCGGCGTCATCGCCCGTGATCTCTCGCGACCCGGTCAGCGAGGCCGAGGACGGCTCGTAGCGACAGATCGCGATCGACTCCGGGGCATCGCCCACCAGCGGTGAGGTCTTCGGGGCGGTCTTCGGCCGCACCTGGTCGCCCTCGGCCAGCGGCGAGGAGGTCTCGCAGCCGTAGGGGTCCTTCGGCGTCGTCCGCAGCGAGCCCTTGATCTCGTAGTTGACCTTCTCGTCACCCGGACCGGTGAGGATCGTGGCGTAGGCGTCGCTCTCCCCGACCTGGACCCGGGTCAGCAGCCAGCCCTCGTGCTCCCAGGAACCGGTCTGGAGGGTCCCGCCCTTGCCGGGCTTCTCGATCAGGACGTAGGGCTGCCACAGCGCGAACGGCACCTTGCCGAACTGCGGCGGGAAGTCACGGTCCGCGGTCTCGTTGCAGGCGATGGCCGGCACCGGCTGGTTGGTGATGTTCGCGACGTACGGAGTCCGCGGCACGGTGTCCCACTGGTCGCCGGGCTTCGCGATGCACTCCGGCAGCGCCGGTGCCGTGGCGTCGGCCCACTCCTCGGGCACCTGGAAGGCGATGTCGTAGCGGACCGCCCAGCGGTTCCCGTCGGCCGGCGCGGGCAGGTCGGTGCGGCCGCGCTCGACGTAGGTGCCCTCCGGTGCGGCATCCTCGTCGGCGCCGAACGCCTTGGGCGCGTCCCCGGCACTGTCCTCGGCGCCGGAGGCGTCGCTCGCGGCCGTGCTCTCGCCACCACCACCGGTGGGCTGCAGGTTGGCCACCACGCCACCCAGGCCGACGACTGCCAGCACCGCGGCGGCAGCAGCCAGGATCCAGGGCGCCTTCCGGCGTCCGGGAGACTTCTCCTCGGCTGTCTCACGCTCGTCGGACAGGTCAGCCGGTCCAGACTCTTCAGACGCCCCGGGGATCGCGAGCTTCCGCGGCTCGAAGCCGTCGGCCGCACGGGCCAGGGCGGCGCGGAAGGCCCGCTCCTCGCGCTCGAAGTCACTCATTGTCAACCCCCTCGTTCCCTCTGTGATCAACAGAGCCTTGCTCGTTCAACCGCTGCCTCAGCTTGGCCAGCGCCCGGTGCACGTGTGAGCGGGCCGTCGCCTCGGCGCAGTCGAGCACCGTCGCGATCTGCGCGAACGAGAGGTCCTCGTAGAACCGGAGAACCACCGCCGCTCGCTGGTTCGACGGCAGCGTCTGCACCAGCGCCCACGCCTCGTCCGCGTCTCGCTCCTCAGGGCCGGGCTCATGCCTGGTCGCCATCGGCTCGACGTCCTCGACCAGCACCAGCCGGCGCCGCTTGCGCCAGCCGCTGATCGACCCGTTGACGATGCTCCTCTTCACGTACGCCTCCGCCGTCCCGGACGCCGCCAGCGACTCCCACCGCGGCAGCGCGCGGGCGAGGGCGTCCTGCACCAGGTCAGGAGCGTCGGAGTTGTTGCCGGTCACCAGGTAGGCGAACCGCTGCAACGCGGGTCCCCGAGAGGCCACCCAGGCACCGAAGTCTGGTTCGCCCGCTTCCTCGTGGGCATCCACGGACACCTCCTCTGGCACGTTCACACACCTCCTACGCGAAGTCTGTCGTGTTCGTTGCGAGTCGCGCGGAATTGAGTTGCCCCGATCCGCCGCAGACCTATGGTTGGCCAGATGACCCGTGAAGTAGACGCCCGCACCGATCGCTATGTCGAGGAGCTCTGCGCCCTCGACCCGCTGACCGCTACGTATGTCGGTGTCGCCGGCCACGACGCGGAGCTTCCCGACCTCTCCCCCGACGGGATGGCGGCGGTGGAGGAGCTCAACCGGGCGGCCTACGCCGACGTGGCCGCGATCAAGCCGGTCGACGAGCGTGAGCAGGTCGCCAAGGACGCGTTCCTGGAACGGGTCGGGCTCGACATCGAGTTCGCCGAGGCGCAGCTGGACCGGAAGTTCGTCTCCGTCATCACCAGCGGCATCCACAACCTGCGCGAGGTCTTCGACCTGATGCCGACCAGCACCGAGGACGACTGGGCGGCGATCGGCGCCCGGCTGGCCAAGATGCCGGACGCGGTCGCCGGCTACACCGCGACCCTCCGGGAAGAGGCGGCGGCCGGACGGGTCTCGGCGACGGCTCAGTACCAGAAGGTCGCCGACCAGATCCTGAGCTGGACCGGGCAGAAGGGGGCCGGCGACTTCTTCGCCGGCCTGGTCTCACGTGCCCCCGAAACCACTCCCGCCTCGCTGCGCGCCGAGCTCGAGGCCTCGGCCGGGAGGGCCAACGAGGCGTTCGTCGAGTTCGGGCGCTTCATGGCCGACGACCTGGTCCCGAACGGGCTGCCGAAGGAGGCCGTCGGGCGCGACCACTACCAGCTCTCCTCACGGCGCTACCTGGGCGCCGAGATCGACCTGGAGGAGACGTACGCCTGGGGCTGGGAGGAGCTCAAGCGACTCTCCGACGACATGGAGGCCACTGCCGACCGGATCCTGCCGGGAGCGAGCGTCGTCGAGGCGGCAGCTCATCTCGACAAGGACCCCGCACGGCAGCTGACCTCGACCGACGCGCTCAAGTCGTGGATGCAGGACCGGGCCGACCAGGCGATCGCGGAGCTGGCCGACGTGCACTTCGACATCCCCGAGCCGGTACGGCGGATCGAGTGCATGATCGCGCCCACCACCGACGGCGGGATCTACTACACCGGCCCCTCCGAGGACTTCTCCCGTCCCGGCCGGATGTGGTGGTCGGTGCCGGAGTCGGTCACCTCGTTCGGCACCTGGCGCGAGCTGACCACCGTCTACCACGAGGGCGTTCCCGGCCATCATCTCCAGGTCGCCCAGACCGCCTACCGCGCCGAGCTGCTCAACCGCTGGCAGCGGCTGATGTGCTGGGTCTCGGGCCACGGCGAGGGCTGGGCGCTCTACGCCGAGCGCCTCATGGACGATCTCGGCTACCTGGACGATCCCGGTGACCGCCTCGGCATGCTCGACGGGCAGTCGTTCCGGGCCGCGCGGGTGATCATCGACATCGGCATGCACCTGGAGCTGACGATCCCGGAGGACAACCCGTTCGGCTTCCACCCCGGCGAGGTGTGGACCCCCGAGCTCGGCCGCGAGTTCATCGGGCAGCACTGCCTGATGGAGGACGCCTTCCTCGACTTCGAGGTCGCCCGCTACCTCGGCTGGCCGGGCCAGGCGCCGTCCTACAAGGTCGGTGAGCGGATCTGGCTCCAGGCCCGCGAGGATGCCCGCGCCCGCGCCGGCACTGCCTTCGACATGAAGGCCTTCCACCGCGCCGCGCTCGACCTCGGCTCGCTCGGCCTCGATCCGTTGCGGGCGGCGCTCGGGCGGCTGTAGCTCTGCGGGGTTGGGCAGAGGCCTTTTGGGCGTACGCGGGGTGCGGCTTCGTCTGCGCTCTGTTTCCACGGGGCTGGGGTGGGCCGCCGACCCTCTCTCTGAGGGTCTTCTCGCCAGACCCCGGAGTAAAGGACGGCCTGCGGCCGCCGGCTTCGCCGGTCGCCTTCGGCGATCCTTGACACCGGACCATGTCGAGAAAAGATTTGGCTGGCTATCGGGGCGGCGGCCCCGAAGTGGCCGCGGGAAACCGCCCAGGGCGACGGAGGCTTCTACGGGCGAACGAAAATTCGTTCGCCCCAACTGAGCAGGGACTCCTCTGGCGGAAAGAAAATTCCTTCCGCCAGCAGAACCCGCACCCGGAGGGGACTACCTACACGGCGAACGAAAATTCGATCGCCCCAACTGAGCACGGACTCCTCCAGCGGAAAGAAAATTCCTTCCGCCAGCAGAACCCACACCCGGCGGAGACCGGCTCACACGGCGAACGAAAATTCGTTCGCCGACCACCCCACTCGCCCACACCGGCGAAGCGATCAGCCGATTCCCAGGCCCCTACACAACCCACATCTCCGCACCAAACCCCTGCCGCCGACCCGATAGCCAGCCAAAATTCTCGGCGACGGCCGGTGTCAAGGACCGCGAAGCGGCCGGCGTCAGCCGGCGGCCAAAGGCCGTCCTTTACTCCGGACGCCGCCGAGAACACCCTCCCCGAAAGGGTCGGCGGCAAACCCCAACCACAAAACACACCAGCCAATACGCGAGCCAATACGCGCCGAAAAGCGAGTCAGCGCCCCCCACCCAAGATCCGCTCCAACCCCTCCCGCCCAGCAAGCCCAGAAGGCTCGACAAGACGCCCAGACCGCACGTAGTAGAACGCCGCCCGAACCCGAGACAACGGCACCCCCATCAGCTCAGCCCACCCCAGCCGATAGAGCGCGAGCTGCAACGGGTCGGCGTTCTGGGCCTGGTTTGTCTTCCAGTCGACGATCAGGAAGCCCCCGTCGGGCTCATGGTAGACCGCATCGATCCGGCCGCGTACGACCTGACCTGCCAGGACGATCGCGAACGCGGCCTCGACCCGGTAGGGCGGGCGGTCGGCGAACGGGCCCTGCTCGAAGGCGGCGATGACCTCCTCGAGGCCGGACTCGTCCTCGATGCCGTGGTCGGCGCGACCGGGGAGATCATCGGGGTCGAAGAGGTCCTGCTGGCCGAAGCGGGCCTCGACCCAGGCGTGGAACCGGGTGCCGAACCGCGCCTGAGAGGACGGCTTGCGGGGCATCGGGCGGACCAGGTCGGCGGCGAAGCCGAGCGGGTCGTCGCGCAGCTTCGACATGGCGGTGGCCGAGAGCGAGGACGGCAGCGGTACGACCACCTCCGGAGCGCGCTCGCGCTCCGCCTCGGTGAGCAGCCGCTCGATCTCCTCGTCCCACTGGTTCACCGTCTCGAGCAGGGTGAGGTCGTCGAGATCGTCGGGTCCCGGCCCGACCTCGCGGACGAGCCTGGCCGCCTCGAGGCGGCGCTCCACCTCTGGGGTGTGGTGGTTGATCGGCCAGGGCAGGTCGACCTCCTGGGCGGCGTAGGGGCTCTCCTCCTCACCCTTCACCACGACCTCCGCCCAGCGGTCGGGCTTGGCGCCCCACTGGAGCAGCGCCTCGCGGGTCTTCTCCACGTAGACCGACGGCCCACGCCCCTCCTTCAGCGAGGGTGACCAGCGCCAGCAGGAGACGAACTGGATGTGGCGGGCGCGGGTCCAGGCGACGTAGGCCAGCCGTAGCTCCTCGACGCGCTCGTGCTCCTTGCGCTCGGCGAGGAGCTCGTCGATCGAGTCGGCGTCGTGGCCGTGGAGCTGCGGCAGGTCGTCGCGATCGCCGCGGAGCGCGGCGGGCATGACCGAGGGGACGGTCAGCCATGACGAGCGGGTCTGGCCGGTGGGGAACTTCTTGTGGGTGACCCCGACCAGGAAGACGACGTCCCACTCCAGGCCCTTGGCGCGGTGGACGGTGAGCAGCTTGACCGAGTCGGCCTCCGAGGGCGTGGCGACGTCGAGGCCCTGGCCGTATTCGTCCTCCGCCTCGAGGTAGGCCAGCAGCGCGGCGAGGGTGACCTGACCGTCGAGACCCTCGAAGTCGGCGACCGCCTGGACGAAGAGGTCGAGGTTGTCTCGCCTGGCCGAGGCCGCCGGGGAGACCGAGGCGGCCAGCTCGACGTCGATGCCGGTGACGTCGATGATCCGCCGGACCAGGTCGAGGAGCGGTTCGTTGACCGCCCGGCGCAGTCCTCGGAGCTCCTCGGCGAGGAGCTTGAACCGCTCCCTGGCCTGCGGCGAATAGTCGTAGTCGGAGGGGTCGCCGGGATCCTCCAGCGCGTCGTTGAGCGAGGGGATCTCGGTGGGGTCGGTGCCCTCGACGGCCGCCTCGAGCTGCCGCTCGATGTCGGCGAACTCCTCCGCGCCGCCGACGACCCCGGCCAGGTCACGCGAGCGCCGACCGAGGATGGCCAGATCGCGCGGACCGATCGCCCAGCGTGGACCCGCCAGCAGCGTGAGCAGCGCGGCGTTGGCGGTGACGTCGTGGAGCAGCTCCATGGTGGCCACGACCTCGGCCACCTCGGGCAGCCGGAGCAGCCCCTTCAGACCGACGATCTCCACCGGGATCTCGCGAGCGGTGAGCGCGTCGAAGACCGCCGCCGCCTGCGAGTTGTCCCTGGTCAAGACGCCGATCTCCTTCCACTCCCCCACCGCCTCATGGGCCTCGATCACCTTGTCGGCGAGCCAGAGCAGCTCGTCGTCGTACGTCTCGTGGACATGCACCCGCACCTCACCGTCGCGCGCCCCCTCGGCGGCGACCAGGCGCTCCTTCTCGCGCCCCTCGTAGAGCTGGGAGGCCAGGTGGTTGGCGGTGTCGAGGATGCGCGCGTCGGAGCGGCGGTTGACGGTCAGGGAGTAGGCGGGGCGGCGTCCGTCCTTCGTCGGGAAGTCGCGGCCGAACTCGAGGATGTTGCTCACCGAGGCGCCGCGCCAGCCGTAGATCGCCTGGTTGGGGTCGCCGACGGCGGTGACGGGGTGCCCGTCGCCGAAGAGGCGGGCGAGCATCTGGGCCTGGGCCACCGAGGTGTCCTGGTATTCGTCGAGCAGCACGACCTTGAACTTCCCGCGCTCGATCTCACCGACCTCGGGGGTCTCCACGGCCAGCCGGGCGGCGAGAGCGATCTGGTCGGAGAAGTCCATCAGCCCGAGCCGGTCCTTGAGCCGCCGGTAGCCGTCGACCAGGTCGAGCAGCTCGTAGCGCTTGTCGATGGCGTCGATCGCCTTCTCGACCTTGGTCAGCTTGGTCTTGACCCGTTTCCCGTCGGCCAGCTGGCCCTCGAGGTCGGCCACCTCCAGCGCGAACAGCGACCGCTCGTTGCGGTCGTAGGCGCGCAGCGTGGCGGGGTCGACGAGGTGCTCGGAGAGCTCGGAGTCGAGCGCGAGCAGCTGTTGGACGGCCAGCTTCGGGTAGTCGGTCAGCTTCTCCACCGGGTGGTTGTGCCGGGCCACGGCTCGAGCCGCGAGCTGGTAGCGGGTCGCGTCGGCGATCAGCCGGGTGTCGGGTTCGTGACCGATCCGCAGCCCGTGCTCGGAGAGCAGGCCGGAGGCGTAGGAGTGGTAGGTCGCCACCGTTGGCTCGATGGGCTCGTCATCCTCCTCACCGGGCCGCGGCGGGCCCTCGCGGCGCTCCGGCCACAGCCCCGCCTTCTGCAGCGACTCCCGGATCCTGGTGGCCAGCTCGGCGGTCGCCTTCGTGGTGAAGGTCAGACCGAGCACCTCCCCAGGAAGCACCCGACCGGTGGCGACCAGCCAGACGACTCGCGCGGCCATGACCGCGGTCTTGCCGGACCCGGCGCCGGCGACCACCACGGCCGGCTCCAACGGCGCCGTGATCGCGCGGAACTGCTCCTCGCTGTAGAGCCAGTCGTGGCCCATCAGCTTGGCGAGCTCCTCGGGGGTCTCGACCGTCATCGCGGAACTCATGTCAGGGGTCACGACAGCACCGATCCCGAGGTCTGCGCCGGACAGAGCGCGACGAACTGGCACCTGTCGCACTGCTTGCCCGGTCTGGCCACGAACTCCTCCGCCCGGACCGTCGCCACCGCCTTCTCCAGCTGGGTGATGATCTCGGGCGGCTCGGGAGCCTGCACCTGCACCTTCGGCAGCTCGCTCCCCGAACCCGCGGGATGGCGCAGCTGGATCAGCTCCGCGCCACCGGAGGTCGCCCCCGGTGCCAGCGACGAGGCCGCGCCGTGCTCCACGGCCAGCTGGTAGAGGCCGAGCTGGCCGTGCTCCTTGACCTCCTGCGCGGTGGGCGGATACTTCCCGGTCTTCAGGTCGACGACGACGATCCGGCCACTCTCATCGAGCTCCAGGCGGTCCGCATAGCCGTTCAGCCGCACCGTCTCCCCGCTGGGCAGCGAGACCTTCGCGGTCAGCTGCTCCTCGAAGCCGATCACGGTGCGCGCGCCGGGGCGCCGGTGCCAGGTCAGGAACCTGGCCAGTACATCCTGGACCGCCTCACGCTCGCGGGCAGCGGACCAGGGCGTACGGAACTCGAGGCGGCCCCAGACCTCGTCCACGAACGGCATCAGGTCCTCGACCGTGGCGGCATCGAGATCGCCGCGGGCGAGCTGCTCGGCGATCGCGTGCACCACCTTGCCGAAACCCTGGCTCGAGGAGTCCGTGACCGCGCCCCCGGCCTCCCGGGCCAGGAACCACTGCGCGGGACAGGTCAGGATCGCCTCCAGCGCCGACGCGCTCAGCGTGATCGGACGGTCCTCGGGGCGCACCGCGGCCGAGGCGTACGTCGGGGCCCGCAGCCCCCACCAGGTCGAGGGGTCGGCGGAGAGCGCGATCCGCTTGCCGCGCACCTCGGTCGCGGCCAGCTTCTGCAGCCTCCTCGCGGCCGCTTCGCGCAGCGCGTCGGGTCGGGCAGGATCCGCGGCGGTGCGGCGCAGCTCGGCGACCAGACCGGCCAGCGACAGCGGTCGAGTCGGCCTGCCGACGCGGTGACGGATCTGATCCTCGCGCAGGCCGAGCTCGTTGATGAACCGCGACGGCTGGTCACCGTCGTCGTCGGGCGACTTCACCGCGGTCACGACCAGCCGGGACCGGGCGCGGGTGGCGGCGACGTAGAAGAGCCGGCGCTCCTCGGCGAGCATCGCCGAGCGAGTCAATGGCGGGAGCAGCCCGCCGTGACGGCCGTCCGGCAGCGCCGGGGCGATCCGGTCGGGACCGAGGAGCGAGTCGCGCCGGCGCAGGTCGGGCCATGCCCCCTCCTGGACGTGGGCGACGACCACCAGACCCCACTCCAACCCCTTGGAACGGTGGGCGGTGAGCAGCCGCACCGCCGAGCCGCGCACGCCCTTGTCGGCCAGGGTGTCGGCCGGGATCTCCTGGGCACGCAGCGTGGCCAGGAACGCCTCCACCGAGGTGAACTCCTGGCGGCCCTCGATCTTGGCGGCGGTGTCGAAGAGCGCCACGACCGCGTCCAGATCGCGGTGGGCCAGTCGCGCCGCCGCACCACCCGACTCCACCTGCGCCCGGAGCCGCTGACCCCACTCGGCACCGTCCCACAGCGTCCACAGCACCTGCTCCGCCCCGGCCCCGTCCTTCAGCGCAGCCCGAGCCTCGGCAAGAAGGGCCGCAAGCCGGCGCACCCGCCCCAGCACCCGCTCCTCGCCAGCTCCGCCCCCGCTGGTCGAGCCGCCCCCGCTGGTCGAGCCGGATTCGTGAGGTACGAACGAATCAGTGTCGAGACCAACACGGTCCCGCTCGGCGCTCGATGGGACCGTGTTGGTCTCGACACGCTCGCTGGCGCTCGCGGCTCGACCAGCGGGGAACCCCAGCACGGCACGGCGTACGAGCTCGTGGGCAGAGACGTCGGGAAACCTCGCCCGAAGCAGACGGGTGAGCGCGCGGACGTCGGTGGCGTCGAGGCCACCGAGAGGACCGGTGAGCAGCTCCTCGCAGCGGTCGGGGCGTACGTAGCGCTCGTCGAGGTCCGACTCGACGTCGGCGTCGACGACGATCCCGAGCGCGTCGAGGAGGACGGCGGCGGCAGGCTCGCGGACCAGCGGGGTCTCGTCGGCAGCTACCTCGACCGGCACGCCGGCCGCGGTCAGTGACCGGCGCAGCTGCGGGATCGAGGTGCGGCCGGAGCGCACCAGGACGGCCATGTCGGACCAGTCGATGCCGTCCTCGAGATGCGCGCGGCGGAGCAGATCGGCGATGTGCTCGGTCTCGGCGCGGTCGGTGTCGAAGGTGAGCACCTCGGCCCGGCCGGGGTCCTCGGCCAGCGGGTGCGGGTTGCGGAAGGTGTCGTAGGCCGCGGCCGGGATCGAGCCGCGCACCGAGATGCCCGCCGCGATCGACCGCGACGCCCGCAGCAGCCGCGACCCGAACCGGCGGGTCGTCCCGAGTGCCACCACCGGCGCGTGCCGGCGTTCCCTGGTCAGGAACTGGGAAGGGAAGTCGAGGATCCCGTTGACGTCCGCGCCCCGGAACCCGTAGATCGACTGGTCGGGGTCGCCCACCACGATCAGGTCGCGCCCGTCACCGGCCAGCGCCTGCAGCAGAGCGACCTGGCTCGGGTCGGTGTCTTGGTACTCGTCGACGAACACGCACGCGAACTCCGCCCGGAGCTCGACCGCATGCCGCTCGGCCTCGATCACCCCCCGCATGATCAGGTCGGGGTAGTCGATCGCCGACTGCGCACCGAGCACGTCGAGATACTGCTCCAGGAACCACCCGGCCGCGACGAACTCCTCGATGCGCTCCTCCCGGCCGAGCGCCACCAGCTGGTCGGGGTCGAGCCCGCGCTCGCGCGCCCGCGCGATCACGGTCTGCACCTCCCGCGCGAACCCGCGGGTGCCGATCGCCATCCGGAACCGCTCCGGCCACCTCACCGACTCCGGGTGGTCGGCCAGCAGCTCCTGCAGCACCACGTCGGCCTCCGGCGCCGAGAGCAGCGTCAGCGGGGCGGCGTAGAGCTCGGCCGGCGCATAGCGGCGCACCAGCCCGTAGGCGAAGGAGTGGAAGGTCGAGGAGACCGCCCCGGACAACGTCCGCCCCAGCCGTGCGGTCACCCGGTCGCGCAGCTGCTCGGCGGCCTTGCGGGAGAAGGTCAGCGCCAGCAGCTGGTCAGGGCGTACGCCGCGGTTCTCGATCCGGTCGACCACCGCCTCGACCAGCGTGGTCGTCTTGCCGGTCCCCGGTCCGGCGAGCACGAGCAGCGGTCCGCCGGGGTGCTCCACGACCGACCGCTGGTGCTCGTCGAGCACCGGCACACCGACAGCGCTCGGCGGCGGGGCAAGGCGGTAGGAGACGGTCACGGGCTCCACCCAACCAGAGAGCACCGACAACCGTCAGACGTCATGCCCCAGACGCATCCTCACCTCGACCACGTCGTCGAGATCGAGGCCCTCCGCCTTCCGGACGACCACCTTCAACGGCAGCAGATAGGTGCCGTCCTTGGGGAAGAGCGCGGTGGTGAACGTGGTCGCGCCGATGGTGGCGGTGACGGCGACCTGCCCCCAGTACTCCAGACCCCGGGCATCCTCCTTGAGGTCCTCGGCGTCCTCGACAGGCATCGGCACGTAGTAGTACGGCGCCGGCCCGCGCCACTCGATGACGGCTCCTTCGAACGCGTACTCCATCCCCTACTCCGCAGTGCCCGGGGCAAGCTCGAAGTCGTCGAAGTCGAACCCGGGTGAGACCACGCAGGAGACGAGCGCGTCCTCGGCCGAGGGGACCGTACGCTGCCACACCCCCGCCGGCACGACCGCCTGCGGCACCTGGCCGGCGGCGACGTCCACCCCGACGAGCACGCTCTCCCCCGCGACCGGAGCCTCGCCGGCTCCGCCGAGCTGCAAGGACACGACGCCGGTGTGCGCCAGCCAGATCTCGTCCGAGGTGACGCGGTGCCACGCGGACGACTCCCCGGCCAGGAGCCGGAAGTAGATCAAGGTCGCGGTCGGACGCACCCGCCCGTCGGACAGGGTGACGGTCTCGGCAGCAGCCCAGGTCTGCCGGAACGCCCCGCCTTCGGGATGCGGCGCGAGGTCAAGAGCGGAAGTGATGGAGTCAGCGGTCACCCGGCTCATTGTGCCGGGTGTCGTTGGCCGGGTCGTCGGGGAAGCGCGGGTCGCCGAGCAGGTACTGCCAGATCAGTCCCGGCTTCTCGTGCGGCACCGGCTCGGGGCCGCCGACCGAGCGGCCCTCGACCGCGTCCCAGACGGCGTCGACGGGACGGGCCACCCGGCGTACGACCTTTCCGGCGAGACCCGTGTGCGGCAGGTGGGGATGCGGACGCGTAGGCGCCCTCCGCTCCGCGGCGGCCATCCGCTCGGCGATCAGGAGAAGCTCGTCGTCGGAGGCCTCCTCGGCGAGGCGCGAGACCAGCTCGCCCTCCCTCGACTCCTGGTCGATGAGGGCCTCCTCGACCTCGCCCCACAGCACCGGCCAGCCGTGGGTGGTCTCCCAGGTGGAGCCGTACTCGTGCGCCTTCACGTGGAAGAGCAGCACCTCCAGGTGCCGCGCCGTGGGGAGGTAGTCGTGGACCAGACCTGCTCCGCCCTCGCAGCGGGCGGAGACCGCCGGCAGCAGTGCCTCGTCCACCGCGTGCAGGTGGCGGGACGTACCGGCGTTGAACTGGTCGATCGGTGGGCAGCCCCGGCGGGTCTGCTCAGGCCTGGCGATGATGCTCCGAGCGTGGGCCAGGCGCCCAGCCAGCTCGTCGTGCTTGCGTCGCAGCTCGTCCTGCAACACGGTCGTGGTGGCCATCTGCCTCACCTCGGCTGCTAGGGGGTCACCTTCCAGAATGCGCCCCTTCCCACCCCCGCGCAACAGGCAACCTGCGATCAGACGTCGGCGGGCCGCTCGTTGTAGACCCCGGCCAGGTCCTGGCCGCTCAGCGCCGCGATCGCCGCCATCACCTCGTCGGTCAGGGCACGGCGGGCCTTGCCGAGAGGTACGCCGTCGAAGCGCCCGGCCACCTGGATCGGCTGTCCGAACTCGACGGTGACCTTCGCCAGCCGCGGCAGGCTCGACCCGACCGGCTGGAGCTCCGCGGTCCCCCGCAGGCCCACCGGCACCACGGGCACGCCGGCGGTCAGCGCCAGGTGCGCCACCCCGGTGCGTCCGCGGTAGAGCAGGCCGTCACGCGACCGGGTGCCCTCCGGGTAGATCCCGAACGCCTCGCCCTTGTCGAGGACCTCCAGGGCCACCTCGAGCGAGCCGAGCGCGGCCTGCGGGTCGTCGCGGTCCACGGGCAGCATTCCCATGCCCTCGAACCATGCCCGCTGGGCGGCGCCCTTGAGCCCGGTGCCGGTGAAGTAGTCGGACTTGGCCAGGAAGTGCACGGGGCGCGGCGAGACCGACGGGATCACGATCGAGTCGGCGAAGCTGAGGTGGTTGCTGGCCAGGATCACCCCGCCGCTGCGCGGGACGTTCTCGGCCCCCGTCACCGTGGGACGCCAGACCGCGCGGAGAACGGGGGGAATGACGGTGTGGAGGACGCGATACATCACGGGATCATCGTAGGCGGCAACCACATCGCTTCGCGCAGGTCCACAGCCCCCGAGACACGTCGCGGGGTGCCCTCCTCGAGATAGGCCTGCCGGGCCTCCTCGCCGTGGGAGGCGGGGAGCGAGCCATCGGCCCGCACCACCCGCCACCACGGCATCCCGGCGCCCTCGCGCGCCATCACCGAGCCGACCTGCCGAGGCCCGCCTCCGAACTCGTCGAAGAGGGCATCGGCGATCGCGCCGTACGTCGTCACCGAACCGCGTGGGATCTGCTCGACGATCCGCAGCACAGCCTCGCCATACGCCTCACGCACAGTCGCCTCCCGGTCGGTCATGCCCGGCAGGTTAGCGCGCTGTCAGCGGCTGCCGTCAGAGGCTCCTGTCAGAGGACGCCGGTGAAGGGCTCGGTGCCGTGAACCAGACGCAGACCGGAGATGCCCGAGGTCGCCTGGGCGTACTCCAGCTCGAGGTCGAGGTCGCCGATGTTGTTGGAGCCCGGGAGCGGGAGCAGGCCGAGCGTCGACAGGGTGCCGACGGCCTTGCCCTCGGAGCTCAGGAAGCCCGATCCGGAGTCACCGGGGATGCCCGGGGTGAGGTTGTAGAGCGGGTGCGACCAACGGGTGCCGCTGTCCCCGAGCGAGAGACCGATCTTCGGCGAGAGCAGGTCCAGGTCGGCGCGCACCGAGGAGTTGCCGTAGGAGTAGACCCGGTCACCGGCGGCGGTGCCGTCGGTGTCGATCCCGGTCGGACCGCCCCAGATCGGCACGCTCGGGTTGACCTTGCCCTTGTCACCGGAGCTCACCTTGACCAGCGCGAGGTCGTTGTAGGCGCAGGTGTTCTCGTCGGTGGTGCCCCGCTGCTGCATGGTCACCCACGAGGAGTACGCCAGCGTGCCCTTGCCGATGACGGTGCCCTCGGTCAGCAGCGAACCGCCCTCGTTGAAGGTCACCGGAGTGCCCACCGGGAGCGACTTGGCCGCGCACCCGTTGGTGTCGGTGGCCTCGCCCAGGCCGGCACAGTGGGCGGCGTAGCCGACGTAGACGTTGGCAGCGGAGTCGGTGTAGACGAAGTTGGCGGTGCACTGGGCACCCTTGGTGTACATCTGCACGCCCGGGGTGATGGTGGCCGTGTCGGCCGGAGCCCAGGCGTGGGCCGGTGCCGGGATCAGGGCAGGCACCAGCGCGGCGGTCAGGGCGGTCGCGGCAAAGGCTGCGGCGCGGCGTACGGAACGGGTGCGGAGCATGTGGGGGCCTCGTCTCTGAAGTGATGTGACTCACAAGTAACGAGGCTCGACACCCCGGGGTTACGGGACCGCCACCACCACGGTGTTGCCCTGGAACGAGGTGCCGTCCCAGTCGTCGCACGTCACCACGACCAGCTTCGGCTCGCCGTCGGTGTCGAAGAGCCTCTTGCTGCGCTTGGCGACCTGCTCCTTGGAGAGATCGCGCACCGACCGGACGGTGTAGCTGAACTCCTCGTCCTTGGTCCGCACGACGATCTCGTCGCCCTCTGTGACCTCACCCAGCCGGTCGAGGATGCCACCACCGTTGTGCAGGGTGTGCCCGACGATCAGCACCGAGCCGGCGTCCGCGCCAGGCTTCGCGCCGCCCTTCCACCAGCCCATGAGCGAGGCGTCGGCGGGCGGGGTGAGCGTGCCGTTCTCCATCGCCAGCGGCACCACGTCGGCGTGCACGTTGAGCGACTCGATGGAGACGCCGCGTACCTTGCCCTTCTTCTTCGGCACCTCGGCCAGCGCCTCGGCCGGGATCGAGGACGTCGTCGCGGGCGGGGTCGCGTTGGCCTTCTGCGCCTCGTCGATCTTGATGTAGTAGTCGTACGCGGCATAGCCGAGCACCCCGACCGCGACCACGAGGACGACGACGAAGATCTCGCCGACGAAGGTCCTCAGGCTGGGTTGACCGCTGCTCACTCGGCCGAGCGTGCCACAGCCTCAGCTCGTTTGCGACGTACGGCCAGTCCGGCCCCCGCCCCCATCAGCAGCGCACCGACCCCGGCGAAGACATAGGACGGAGGTACGCCGCGAGTCGGGTCGGCGACGTTCGACTCCAGCCTCTCCGGGTCGATCGCGGTGCCGACGGCCGCGCCGGAGGCCGGCTCCGGGGCCTGGTCGCTCGCGTGGGCAGGGGCACCGAGAAGCAGTCCGCCGGCCAGGGTGGCACCGGCGAGCGTCGCGCTGAGACGAGCGCGTGTGGACAACGTCGAATCCTCCGAGGTTCGGGCATTGATGCAACTCCGCCCCCCGCAGCTGCGACCGTAAAACTATCGGGTACGCCACGCACAGATAAAGCCAGCGGCGACCCCAGAGGGGCCACCGCTGGCCTACAGTTCAGTAACCCTCAGTAGGAGGGCTGCGAGGGGTCGATCTGGTTGACCCACGCCACCACGCCACCACCGACGTGGACCGCGTCCGCGTAGCCGGCGCCCTTGGCGATCGCGAGCACCTCGGCGCTGCGTACGCCGCTCTTGCAGTGGAACACCAGCGGCTTGGCTCCGTCGCCGGTGAGCTCGGCGACCTGCGGGATCGCGTTGCCGTTGAGGAACTCGCCCTTGGGGATCAGGACGGCGCCGGGGATCTTGTTGATCTCGTACTCGTTCGGCTCGCGCACGTCGACGAGGACGAAGTCGCGGCTGCCCTCCTCGCGCTCCTTGATCATCTCGGAGAGCTGGTTGACCGAGATGGTCGAGCCGGCCGCGGCGTCGGCCGCCTCCGTGGAGATCGCACCGCAGAAGGCGTCGTAGTCGATCAGGTCGGTGACCGTCGCGTTCTCCCCGCACAGCGCGCAGTTGGGGTCCTTGCGGACCTTCAGCTTGCGGTACTCCATCTCGAGTGCGTCGTAGATCATCAGCTTGCCGACCAGCGGCTCACCGATGCCGGTCAGCATCTTGATGGCCTCGTTGACCTGGATCGAGCCGATCGAGGCGCAGAGCACGCCCAGCACGCCGCCCTCGGCGCAGGAGGGGACCATGCCCGGGGGCGGGGGCTCGGGGTAGAGGCAGCGGTAGCACGGGGCGTCGTCGGTCAGGGTCGGCGCGAACACCGAGGCCTGTCCGTCGAAGCGGTAGATCGAGCCCCAGACGTACGGGATGCCCAGGAAGTAGGCCGCGTCGTTGACCATGTAGCGGGTCGCGAAGTTGTCGGTGCCGTCGACGATCAGGTCGTAGCCGGTGAAGATCTCGCGCACGTTGTCGTTGTCGAGCCGCACGTCGTGCAGCACGATGTTCACGTACGGGTTGACCTCCTTGATCGCCGCCGCGGCCGACTCCGCCTTCGGCTGGCCCACCGTCGACTGCTTGTGGATGATCTGGCGCTGCAGGTTGGACTCGTCGACCTCGTCGAACTCGACGATGCCGAGGGTGCCGACGCCTGCCGCGGCCAGGTAGAGCAGGGCGGGCGAGCCGAGACCGCCGGCGCCGATGACCAGCACCTTGGCGTTCTTCAGGCGCTTCTGCCCGGCCATGCCGACGTCGGGGATGATGAGGTGGCGGCTGTAGCGGCGCACCTCGTCGATCGTCAGCTCGTCAGCGGGCTCCACGAGCGGGGCTAGGGACACAACTGCTCCTCAGTTCGGACGTACGTATGCCTACTTGAACACCGCAGGCACATCTCCATGTTCCCTCATTCGTGGGCGAGGCAACGACGCGTCCCGCGATCCGAGTACCAGCGGGTAGGCTGCTGGGGTGACCACGCACCAATCCGAGCTCGACCCCACTCGACCGCGAGGGGCCCGACTGCCCCGAACGGAGCGACGAGCCCAGCTTCTCGAATCCGCCCTCGAGGTCTTCGTCGCCTACGGCTTCCACGCTGCCGCGATGGACGACATCGCCGAGAGGGCCGGGGTCTCGAAGCCCGTTCTCTACCAGCACTTCCCCGGCAAGCTCGATCTCTATCTGGCCCTGCTGGAGAAGTCCGCGAACGAGATCATCGATCGCTGCCGGGAGGCCCTGGCGTCGACCGACGAGAACAAGGAGCGCGTGGCCCGCACCGTCGAGGTCTTCTACGACTACGTCGCCTCCGAGTCCGGTGCGTTCCGGCTCGTCTTCGAGTCCGACCTGACCAACGACCCCGCCGTGCGCGAGCAGGTCGACCGGGTCACCAACGAGTGTGCCGAGGTCATCGCCGAGGTCATCGCCGAGGACACCGGCTTCGCTCCCACCGCCTCCCACCTGCTCGCCGTGGGTCTGGTCGGCCAGATCCAGGTCAGCGCGCGCTACTGGCTCCACAACAACGGCGAGCTCTCCCAGGCCGACGCGGCGCGTCTGGTCGCCGGGCTCGCCTGGCGCGGCATCGGCGGCTACCCCAAGACCGACTGAGTCGGTTCGAATCCGGCTCGAAGTTTCCGCTCGTAGCGCAACAACGGGGTTCCTCATGGTCCGTGTGAGAGGATTCCGAAGCATTGATCGACCCATCGCAAGGAGGACCCGTGGAGGTCAAGATCGGCGTCCAGCAGGCCGCCCGTGAGCTCGTCGTAGAGACCGAGGAGTCCAGCGAATCGGTGGAGAAGCTCATCGCCGACGCCCTCGGCGGCGGCGCTGTGCTCGCTTTGACCGACAGCAAGGGCCGGAAGGTCATCGTCCCGACCGAGAAGCTCGCCTACATCGAGATCGGCCCGGCCAAGGTCGGCAAGGTCGGGTTCGCCGGCTGAACCGATCCGGACCGTACGACTCAGGGATGGCCCTGATTCCGGTGGCGAACTTCCGGGTTTGAGCCATGTTGTCCGTGCAATGTCGTCTCAACAGGTGCAATATCGAGGGATAGGCGCTTTTCATGGCGCCCTCTCAACCTGAAGGGATCTGGGCATGATCGGGACCATCATCACCGTCCTCGTCGGCGGCGTCATCATCGGGCTCCTCGGCAAGTTCCTCGCTCCGGGTAGCCGGGACAACATTCCGTTCTGGCTCGTCGTCGTCTGCGGAATCGTGGGCATGCTCGTCGGCGGCTGGATCTACTACGCGATCTTCGGCGTTGCCGGCAACGTCGAGGGCAACCCGAACTACGACATGTGGAACACGTCCAAGGGCATCGACTGGTGGCGTCACCTGTGGCAGGTCGTCGTCGCGGCCATCGCGGTCGTCGTGGCCGCCGGCATCACCGGAAAGTCCAAGGCCTGAGCCTCGACCAGGTCATCTCGAAGCGGTCCCGCCCCTTGGGGTGGGGCCGCTTCGGGCTATTTCACCAGTTCGGCTGCCGCGTCGGCGGTTCGGGCAGCGCGACGTCCGCCGGGCGGATGACATAGACGATCCGCCCGGAGCGGGCCCAGGCACGGTCGAGCTCGCCCGCGTCGTACGTCGCCCGCACCTCCGCATCGCTGACGATCCGGTGGGAGGCGGGGTCGTGGACGACGGGGTCGCCTTCCTCGTCGAAGCCCGTCAGCACGAGCAGGTGACCGTTGGTGACGTATCCGGCGCCGGTCAGCTCGCCGTCCTGGTGCGAGACGGCCAGCACGAGCGGGATCCCGGCCTCGAGGAACCGGGCGGCCTCGGCGAAGGAGCGGAGCCTGGTGACGTACGCGACCAGGCCGCGGGTGCCCGCATAGGCGGTGTTGAAGGCCCAGTTGCCGGCACCACCGAAGGACTCGTCGTAGACCTCCCTGACGGTGAACGGCACCTGCGGGTCGGGGGTCTCGTAGTCCACCCAGGCCGTCTCGGCGGGCGTCGGCCCGACGCCCCAGAAGTCGGCGATCATCGCCGTCGAGGCGGCACTGCACCAGGACTGCCCGCCACCGTCCCACTGCGAGTAGCGGTCACGGTGGAGCTGCTGCGAATAGGCGGGTACGCCACCCACGACCGTCCCGCGAGGCACCGCCCCCGGGCCCGGCGCCGAGTCCCGGGCGCCGGCCGAGACCATCGCGCCGAGCAGGCTCGCTCGCGGCGTCCGGGCCGAGCCGAACGACCTCAGCCGCAGCGAGAACGAGGTGAACCGGTGCCCGTCCCGCCCCAGGATCGTGTCGTCGTCCGCGACCGCGACCGGGTCGTCCTGACCGGCGACGGAGGTGGAGGTGAAGGCCGGGTCCGAGGACCAGCGAGCCAGCACCAGCCAGCCGCTCCGCTCCCCCGACTCGGCAACCACCTGAGCCGCGACCTCGACCCAGGTCCCGGGCGGGGTCACCACGTTCCAGGAGGCGACCAGCTCGTCGAAGCAGAACCCCGGGATGACCTCGGGAGACGTCCACACACCGGCTTCGGGGACGATCTGGGTCCCTGACCAGCCGGTGAAGAGGATGTCAGTGCTCAAGCCCGAGCTTGCCCATTCGCTCGACGTGGCGCTGGGTGAGCCGGGTGAGCATCTCGCCGATGGTGCCGAGGTCGAGACCCGGAAGGTGGCCGCCGGCGATCAGGTCACTGAGCCCCTCGCGGGTGGCCGCGACCTGCTGGGCCTGGGTGATCGCCTCGCCCATGAGGCGACGGCCCCACAGCGCCAGCCGTCCGCCGATGAGGTGATCGGCCTCGATGCCGGCCCGCACCCTGTCCACCACGAAGTCGGCGCGCCCGGCGTCCTCGAGGGTGGTGACGACGAGCTTGTGGGTGTCCTCGTCGAGGAAGCCGGCGACCTCACGGTAGAAGTCGTTGGCGAGCCCGTCACCGACGTACGCCTTCACCAGCGACTCCCACCAGTCCGCGGGCTTGGTGTGGGTGTGGAACTCGTCGAACCCCTCGCGCAGCGGCTCCATGGCCGCGTACGGGTCGGTCCCGAGCTCCACCAGCCGGTCGAGGACCGGCTGGATCTTGGCGTGCTGGGCGGCCGCCATCGCGAGAAGAGCCGTCTTGTCCTCCAGGGAGGGCGCCATCTTGGCGTCGTCGGTCAACCGCTCGACAGCCGAGACCTCGCCATAGGCGACTGCTCCGAGAAGGTCGATGACGGCAGCCTTGTAAACAGGATCACCGAACGGATCCTGAGGACCCGTGAACTCTGACGATGCAACCACGGGAGAACCCTACCGATAGAATGCCTTTTGACCGACCCAGCGCCGCTGATATTCAGCTTTCATATCGCGGCGGCTCGGATCCCGTATGTGCGCGGCGTGGCACTCGCTTGGCAAGCTCGAGACACCCGTGAGTCGCTCGCCGCATTCGATGAGACAAGCGAGTAGCGACGAAATCATGACAACGTTCAAGGACCTCGGTGTTCATCCCGAGATCTGCGCTCCGCTCGAGCGCAAAGGCATCACCACCCCCTTCGCCATCCAGGAGATGACCCTCTCGGTCGCCCTGCAGGGCACCGACCTGATCGGCCAGGCCCGCACCGGGTCCGGCAAGACGCTGGCCTTCGGCATCCCGGTCGTGCAGCGCAGCGTGTCCCCCAAGGACCCTGACTACATCGACCTCCCGCAGGGCAAGCCCCAGGCGCTGATCGTGGCTCCGACCCGCGAGCTGGCCATGCAGGTCTCGGCCGAGATCTCGCTGATCTCCGAGGACCGCGGCCTCCGTGTGCTGACCGTCTACGGCGGCGCCGGCTACGACCCCCAGATCGACGCGCTGGAGAAGGGCGTCGACATCGTGGTCGGCACCCCCGGCCGCCTGATCGACCTGGCCAACCGGAAGGTCCTCGACCTCTCCCACGTGCACGCCCTCGTCCTCGACGAGGCCGACGAGATGCTCGACCTCGGGTTCCTGCCCGACGTGGAGAAGCTCGTCACCCTCACCCCGGAGACCCGCCAGACGCTGCTCTTCTCGGCCACCATGCCGGGTGCGATCGTGGCGCTGGCGCGCTCCTACATGCGCCACCCGATGAACATCCGCGCCGAGTCGGCGAGCGAGCGCGAGACCGTGCCCGCCACCGCGCAGTTCGTCTACCAGGCCCACGACCTCGACAAGCCCGAGATGATCGGCCGCCTGCTGCAGTGCGAGGACCACGACAAGGTCGTCGTCTTCGCCCGCACCAAGCGGCAGGCACAGCGCGTGGCCGACGACCTCGCCGAGCGCGGCTTCGTGGCCTCTCCCCTGCACGGCGACATGCAGCAGGCCGCCCGCGAGCGGGTGATGCAGAAGTTCCGTGACGGCAAGGTCGAGGTCCTGGTGGCCACCGACGTCGCCGCCCGCGGCATCGACGTCACCGGCGTCTCCCACGTGGTCAACTACACGACCCCCGACGACGAGAAGACCTACGTCCACCGCATCGGCCGCACCGGCCGCGCCGGCGCCACCGGTGTCGCGGTCACGTTCGTCGACTGGGCCGACCTCCACAAGTGGAAGATGATCAACAAGGCTCTCGACCTTCCCTTCGACGAGCCGCAGGAGACCTACTCCTCCTCGGAGCACTTCCTCCACGACATGGGCATCCCGAAGGGCACCAAGGGCCGGATCAAGGCCGCCGCGCCCGCGAAGCCCAAGGACAAGGACTCCGGCAAGGACGGCGAGAAGCGCGAGCGCGCTCCCCGCAACCGTGACCGTCAGCGCACCCGTTCGCGCGGCGGCCAGGTCGTCGACAAGGCCGCTGCTCCGGCCGCGGCCGAGTCCGCCGGGTCCACGCAGCCCGCCGACGGCGAGGCCAAGGCCGAGGGCTCCGCACCCCGTCGTCGCCGTCGCCGCCGCTCGGGCTCGGGCGGCTCCGCGCCCAAGGCCGACGCCTGAGCTGCCAGGGCCAGGCTAAGGAATCACGACCACCTTGGTGCCGAGCCGCGCGAAGCGCCACATCGCCTTCGCGTCCGGCTCGGCCTGGCGGATGCACCCGTGCGACAGCGGTGTGCCGAGCTGCGCGCGGGTCTGCACGCGCTTGCCCTTGTCCACCGGGATGTTGTGGAAGCCGATCGCGGCGCGGGGGCCCTTGGTGAAGCGTACGAACCACTTCATCCGGCCCGAGTCGTCGATCCCCTTCGCGTGCTCGGAGCGGGAGAAGACCTTGTAGGTGCCGGGCTCGAGGTTGTCGTAGGCGCTGCCCGAGACCGGATAGGTACGCCGCGTCCGATCGCCCGCGGAGACGATCCAGACCCGCTGACGGCTGATCGAGAAGACGGCCCGCCGACCGGTGCCGGAATCATCCGGGAGCACCTTCTCCGCGGCGGCGATCCGCGCGTCGACGTAGCGGTCGATCGCGGCCTCACGCTGGCTGTCATGCGGCCAGACCGGGGTGCGGGCCGCGCCGTCCGCGCCCAGCTTCATCCTGCTGTCGGCCGCGCTGGGCCGGCCGTTGGCCACCGGCTCGGCGATGACCTCCATCCCGACGTACAGACCGGCCGACGTCAGCAAGGACGCGACGAAGAGCATCTTGGTGCGCCTGAGGGGCCGCGATCTCATGTGCCGCCCAGTGCGGTTCACTTCGCCATCACGTGCCCGAGTCCCCCTGCTAAATCCACGTCGAACATCATCCAAACACGTATCACCGCAAGTCAACTGTCACACGACAGACAGAAACCGTGATTCCGCTGGCGAACCGACGGCCCGGCGCCTGGATCGCCATCGCGACCCGTGGTGGCAGGATTGCCCCATGTCGAACCCCACCTCCCTGGTCACCGGCGCAACCGCCGGCATCGGACTCGCCTTCGCCCAGCAGCTCGCTGCCCGCGGACACGACCTCGTCCTCGTCGCCCGTGACGAGGAGCGCCTCGACGGCGTCGCCAAGAACCTGACGGACGCTCACGGCATCGGTGTCGAGGTGCTTCGCGCCGATCTGACCGACAGCGCCGATCTGGCCAGGGTCGAGGCCCGTCTGGCCGATGCCGATCACCCGGTCGACCTGCTGGTCAACAACGCCGGCCACGGCCTCAAGCGCCGCTTCCTCGACAACACCGCCGACGAGGAGACCGCGATGGCAGAGGTGCTCGTGATCGCCCCGCTGCGCCTCTCCCACGCCGCGCTGCGCGGCCAGGTGGCCCGCGGCCACGGCGGCATCATCAACGTCGGCTCCGTCGCCTCCTACCTTCCCCGCGGCACCTACTCGGCCGCCAAGGCGTGGATCAACTCCTTCACCGAGTGGGCCCACAACGAGTACGCCGGCCAGGGCATCAAGGTCATGGCCCTGCTGCCGGGATTCACCAAGACCGAGTTCCACGAGCGCCTCGGCTCCGGCTACGACTCGGCCCCCTCCTGGATGTGGCTCGACGTCGACGACCTGGTCC
Organism: Nocardioides sp. NPDC101246; assembly: GCF_044767415.1. Taxonomy (NCBI): domain Bacteria; kingdom Bacillati; phylum Actinomycetota; class Actinomycetes; order Propionibacteriales; family Nocardioidaceae; genus Nocardioides; species Nocardioides sp. NPDC101246. The sequence continues at coordinate 9,948 of NZ_JBIWNX010000022.1, read as the reverse complement.
GTGAAGCGCTCGAGGACTACGACGCCGACAAGACCTTCTCGATCCCGAGCAAGCGCTACAAGGCCCTGGCCACCATGGCTCGGGTGGTCCCGTCCGGCGTACTCCAGAAGTTCCAGTCGCTGGGTCGCAAGTAGTCCCAGGCGTACGCGCCCGTTACGCGCCGGTAGACGGGCGCGTACGTCTGAAACTAACCGGCACGCTGCCGGAGGAAGCGATCCCGCTGCCAGGCCGTGAGGGCTCGCCGCTCGGCCACTGTGTTCGTCGGCACCCACCCCGGCGGCGGGGTGATCGTCCAGGTCCGCTCGCTCACCGGCGTACGTCTCGCTCGTGCTCTCGCCTCCCGGGTCCGCCTCATGAAATCGGCGGGCTGATGGAGGTCGGAGGCGACCATCGTGACGTACTCCAGGCCGGCCCGTCTGAAGTCACCCTCCCGTCGCAGATCCTTCGCACGCTGCTTACCGGCCAGATGTAGCTCGCCGTCGTACTCCCCCACCACTCCGGCCCGGAGATCGAGCACGTCGGGGGTCCCGATGTGGCGTCCGTCGAGGTCGAACACCGGCCTGTTGCAGACGATGTCGGCAAGCCCCATCCGGACCGTCCAGGTCAGCCGCAGGTCGACCTCCGGCGGGGACCAGACGTTCTCGTCGGCATGCCGAAGCGCCCACCGGAGGTGGTCGATCCCCGCCCAGCCGGTGAGTGTCTCGGCGTACGCCCGCATCTCCTCGAGCGAGATCAGGTCGCTCGCCGCCACCAGGTCCAGCCAGCGCACCGCGGCCACCGGCGAGGGCGCACGGCGAACTTCGAAGGCCGTGGACCGCAGCGGCCCGGTGACGACCACCCCGTCGTGGGTCAGTCGCTCGCCCGGCAGCAGGCGCTCGTGGCTCACCTCGATCCCCGGCCGCGGCCGGACGCGGCAGCCAGGAGTCACGACGGTGACCGGACGTCGGCTCCCGTGGTCATCGCACCCGTCGATCCACCGGACGTTGCGCCAGGCAAGAGCGGCCCAGCCTGTGAGTGCACCGTCGCCCGGCACCAGCACCGAGGCCTCGAGCACACGCTGCTGCGGCGACTCCCCATCGACGCCCGACGGAACGTAGAACCCGCGCGAAGAGCGCCGCCACGCCCGACCACGGGCCTGCTTCGGGGTCGGCCCGCTCACCCCCGCACGGTCCACCGGCACCGGCCGCACGAGGCCTGGCCTCCCGACGAGGTCGGGCGGCCGGAAGTGCAACACCCGAGCGCTCATGGCTCACATCATGGGGCGCGACCACCGACACTTCTCCCGAGCCGCAGACGGTCCCAGACGTTCGCGCCCATTACTGGCCGGTAGACGGGCGCGTACGTCTGAAACTGACCAGCGACCCAGAATCAGGCGTTCGCGATGAAGGTCGTGACGGCGTCGGCGACCATCTGAACGGCGATCGCCGAGAGGAGCAGGCCGGCGATCCTGGTGATGAGCAGGACGCCGGACTCCTTGAGGACCTTGAGGATCGGGACGGAGAAGATCATTCCGAGGAGCAGGGTGAGGTGTACGACGACCAGGCCGAGGCCGAGCCCGAAGCCGTCCGCGACGGAGTCGACGTCCTGGGTGAAGACCATGGTGGCGACGATCGCACCCGGACCGGCCAGGAGCGGGGTGCCGAGGGGCACCATCGCCACGTTGGCGCCTGCCGCGGCCACCGGGTCGTCGAAGTTGTCGGTCAGCAGCTCGAGCGCCACCAGCAGCAGGAGCAGGCCGCCGGCGCACTGCAGCGCCTCGAGGGAGATGTGCAGGTAGTGCAGGATCGCCTGTCCGAACAGCGCGAAGATCGTGATCACCAGGAACGAGACGGCGACCGCGAGGACCGCCGCCCGACGCTGCTTGCCCGCTGACTGACCGGCGGTCAGCGAGAGGAAGACCGGGATCGTTCCGACCGGGTCCATGATCACGAAGAGCGTCACGAACGTGGAGACGAAGAGCTCGGTCAACGCACGACCTCGGGGGTGGCTCGTCCGGAGGCGGCCGCGGCTGCGGCGGCGCGCTCCAGGAGCCGCTCGTACTCAGCGGGTGCAGTGGTGTTCACTCCCAGATGGTGACCCACCTTCCCGGTGCCGTGGTAATCGCTGGATCCGGTCACCACGAGGTCGAGGTTGCGGGCGATCACCCGCAGCTTCTCGCGCACTTCCGGGCTGTGATCCTGGTGGTCGACCTCGAGCCCGGACAGGCCCGCGTCGACCAGCGCGGAGAGAGCTGCCTCGTCGGGCTGCTCGCGTCCGGACCGGCCCCAGGGATGGGCGATCACGGTGACTCCCCCGGCGGCGGCGACGGTGCGGATCATCGGCTCGAGCGGGGCCGCGTAGCGGTTGACGTACGCAGGCTTGCCGGCGCCGAGGTAGCGGTTGAAGGCCTCGTCACGACTGCCCACGTACCCCTTGGCGACGAGCGCGTCGGCCAGGTGCGGACGCCCCGAGGCGGCGGCATCACCGGAGACGGCCGCGACGTCCTCGAGGGACACCTCGATGCCGATGCGGGCCAGCCGGGCCAGCATCAGCGGCAGCCGCCCGTCGCGGCCGGCCAGGACACGGCCGAGCTCCTCGACCAGCGGCGGGTGGGTCCGGTCCGGCAGGTAGGCCAGCAGGTGCACCCCGTGGCCGGCGTGGATGGTGCTGATCTCCATGCCCCGCACCAGCTCGATCCCGGCCTCGGCCGCAGCAGCGGCCGCCTCGTCCCAGCTGTCGGCGGTGTCGTGGTCGGTGATCGCGACGACATCGAGGTCCGCTGCCTTCGCCGCGCGAACCAGCTCGGTGGGCGAATCGGTCCCGTCACTCACCCGCGAGTGAGTATGGAGGTCGATGCGCACCCGCCTATCCTAGGGCGCGTTCCACCAAGTTCCACCGGGCCCTCCGAAGGGCAGCTCGACCATCTGTACGCCCAGATCGTCGACCTGGCGCAGGTGCCAGCCGTCCTGGAGCATGAGCATCGCCGTGGCCGGGCGGAAGACCAGCCACAGCCAGCGGCCGGCGGCCTCGCCGACGACCACAGACCGCTCCCACTCCTCGGCGCCGTTGGTCCACTGGGTGATCGGCCACAGCGGCACCAGCTGCCGCTGCCCGGCGACCCGGACCTTCGTCGTGGGCGGTCCGGTGCAGGCGTCGATGCCGGGGTCCGGTCCTTCCGTACGCGCGCACCGCGCGCCCAGCCCGACTCCGGCCTCCTCGGCGACGACGGTCATCTCGACGGGTCCGTCGTCGGGGGTCACACCGGTCAGCGTGAGCAGCGTCGCCGAGCCCTTGGCCTCGTCGCTGACAACCGCGAGGTCGGCGATCGACCAGCCCGACTCGACCGGCCAGGGAAGGTAGGTGGGCACGTCACCGGCCAGCGAGAGGACCTGCACCAGGTCCTCGTAGGAGGCCGGATCCGAACGCCACACCGGCGTCACCACACCATGCTCGGGACACGACTTGCTGCCGCCGGCACCGATGCTCGCCACCGGTGTCGCGCAGCGTGGACAGCCAACCGCAAGAGCCACCCCCTAACGGTGACCCGTGCCATCCGTCTGGTCAAGCGGTCCGGTCATGCGTCGGCGGCTTGTTTCGCGCGCGTGCGGGTGATCGCCCACTCGATCAGGTCGGCGAGCGCGGCCACCGCGTCCTCGGCCGGTTCGTCGGACGCGTCGTCGGACCCGCCGGGCGACCACTGCGGGACCGTCTCGGGGCCCCAGCCGGGGCGAGACCCGACGGCAGCCCGCTCGAGCAACCACTCCCGCAACGGTACGTGGGTGGCGGCCGCCACCGCCGCGATCCGGTCCTCGGTGACCGTCGACGGATCGGTACCGCTGACCTCGACCGGGGTGAGGTCGGCCCAGTCGCCGTGCAGGACGACACCCTGACGCTGCAGCGCGGCGACCTGCTGTCGTGCGCTCCTCTCGACCCACGGCGCGACCCGCAGCCCGAGGCGCTGGTCGTCGACGTCGAGGTCGCGCATGAGCCGCTTGGCGAGCACGTGCTTGCGGAGCCGGATGCCGGCCGGGAACCGCAGACCCCGCCGCTCGAGCTCCACATTGAGGCGGCGCAGCACGTCGGCGCGTACGACGCCGAGGGAGGCGTTGCGCGACATCGGCGTCGAGACGTCGCCGAACCCGAAGCCGATCACCTCGCCGAACCGCTCCAGGAGCACCTCGGACGGACCTCCCGGCGGGGGCACGGTGACCACGTGCACCGGCCCGGCGGCGCTCCAGCGCCTCGCGATCGCCGCCGCGTCCTGCTCCTTCCAGAACCGGTTCGTGCCGGTCATCAGGTCGGGCAGCGACCACCGGGGCCGCATCTGCTTGGCCGACGCGAGGAACTCGGGCCAGGTCCACAGCTCGCCGTTCTGCACCACCTCCTGCCACATCGCCGGCAGGTTGCGGTTGAGGTCGCGTACGGAGACCACGATCTCGACGGAGGCGAAGGACCGGGCGACCTCCTCGACCACGGCCGTGCCGGCCGGGGCGAGCAGCTCGGCGGAGACGACCGCGGTTCCTGGCCAGGCGTCGATCTCCTCGACGAGCCGGCCCCAGGATCCCCCGATCGAACGGTCGCCGGCCAGCGACCACGCCCGGCCGCGGACGTCCCAGACCGCGTCGACCTGCTCTCGCCAGCTCTTTCCCGGGACGAGAATGCCGAGATCACGTAGGTGCTCTCGATGCGCGAAGAGCGCATGTTGCAGGGACGTGGTCCCTGACTTCATCGTGCCGACATGGACGATCACACGGCGTGCCACAACTACCCCTTCCAGCGGCCGCGGGATGGTACGGCCGCCCTCCAGAGGTAGTGATCCAGCCTGTGCGTTCGACCCGGGCCGGCTATGGAGGGGCTATGTGTTCCAGCTCTTCACGACCGGCTGCCCGTGGTGGGCATCCAGCAGCGAGACGGTCGCGGTGTCCAGCCTGAACAGCCGTCCTTCGGTGACCGGGAGGCCCAGCCACACCGCGGCCAGGGCACACAGCGCGTGTCCGTGGGAGAAGACCAGGGTGTCGCCGTCGCGCTCGCGGGCGGCCGAGACGACTCGGCCCAGCCTCTCCTGGACGGCGGCCGCGGCCTCTCCCCCGGGCGTCTTCGCGGTCCACAGGCTCCAGTCGGGGTCGGTGCGGTGGATCTCGTCGGTGGTGATGCCCTCGTAGTCGCCGTAGTCCCACTCGACCAGGTCGTCGGTGAGGACCGCGTCCGGGAAGCCCGCGAGCTCAGCCGTACGCAGCGCCCGCTGTCGCGGGGAGGTCAGCACGGCGGCGTACGTCCGCTCGGCTAGCCGGGACGCGAGCTCCTTGGCAGCCTCCTCCCCCTCGGGCAGGAGGGGGAGATCGGTGCGGGAGGTGTGCCGGCCGTTGAGGGACCACTCGGTGGTGCCGTGCCTGACGAGGTAGAGGGCCATGCCCCCATCCAACCAGCCATCGGGCCGGCCGAATCCTCACGCCCGAGTGATGAACCGGTTGACCTCGCGGACGAACAGGTTGGGCGCGAGGTCGGCGGCGGTCGAGAGCGCCCTGGCCGGAAGGCCGACGGTGGTGTGCACCTTCGGCAGCCGTCCGCGCAGTCCCTTGCGCGGCTGCGCCATCTCCCAGACCTGGTCGGCGACGTCCTCGACGGTCAGCCGGATGCCCAGGGTCTCGTGGGAGGAGGCGGCGTTGCCGTCGAGCAGCGCGGTCTTCACCCACAGCGGCCAGACCGCCTGCACCCGGATGCCCTCCTTGCGCCACTCCAGCTCCAGCGCCTCGGTGAGTCCGCGCACGGCGTACTTCGACGCGCTGTAGGAGGCGATCTCCGGCTGCCCGTAGATCGCGCTCGCACTGCAGACGTTGATGACGCCCGAACCAGGGGTGGCCCGGAGATAGGGGTACGCGGTGTGGCAGCCGTTGATCACGCCGTTGACGTTGATCTCGATGGTCTGGTGATGCTGGGCCAGGTCGACGTCGGCCAGGCGGCCGGCGCGCAGGATACCGGCGTTGTTGACCAGCAGGTCGAGGCGACCGCCGGCTGCGGTGGCGAACTCCTCCAGCGCCGCGTTCCAGGACGCGGGGTCGGTGACGTCGAGCGCGCCGCCGACGGCGTTGTCGGAGCCGAGGATACCTGCCGAAGCGGAGCCCGAGGCGATCGACTGGGCGACGTCCCGGGCGAGCTCCGCGTCGATGTCGTAGACACCGACGAACCAGCCCTCGGAGGCGAACTTCTCGACGATCGCCTTGCCGATCCCCTGGGCGGAGCCGGAGACGAACAGGGACTTCTTGGTGGGCATCGGGTGCCTCCTTACACCGGGATGAGCGCCCAGCAGTCGAGGTCGAGCAGCACGCCGGGGGCGTACTTGCCGTCCTCGCCGCGCAGGGTCATCGACTCGTCGCGGCCCTTGGTGGCGACCAGGCGCAGTCGCAGCGCGCCGACACCGGGAGCATCGGTCTCGGCGCGGTCGAGCACCTCCGACCAGGCGTAGACGGTGTCCCCGGCGAAGGCCGGGGAGGTGTGGGCGCCGGCGTTGATCGCGGCGATCAGCTGGGCGTTGGCCAGGCCGTTGAACGACAGCGCCCGGGCCATCGAGATGATGTGGCCGCCGTAGACGAGGTTGCGCCCGTCGGGGCGGGCCTCGGCGTTGAAGTGAACCTTGGCGGTGTTCTGCCACAGCCGGGTCGCCTGCTGGTGCTCGGACTCGGTCAGCGTCACGCCGTCGACGTGGTCGATCTTCTCGCCGACCTCGTAGTCGCCCCAACGGTGGGGCTCGCCCGCCGCGGTGAAGTCGTACGAGGTGAAGTCGAGGCCCTTCGGCACGATCAGGTCCTCGGCGGCGACCGCCGGGGCCAGGTCGGGCAGGACGGTCTCGGGCGCGGGAGCATCGAGATCGCGCTTGTGCACCATCACCCAGCGAGCCCAGTCCAGCGCCACCTCGCCGCGCTGGTTGACGGCGGTGGAGCGAACGTAGACGACGCCGGACTTCCCGTTGGAGTTCTGCTTGAGACCGATCACCTCCGAGGAGGTCGACAGGGTGTCACCGGGCACGACGAGCCGGTGGAAGCGCAGCTCGGCGTAGCCCAGGTTGGCCACGGCGTTGAGCGAGATGTCGGGGACGGTCTTGCCGAACGCGATGTGGAAGGCGATCAGCTCCTCGACCGGGTGCTCCTCGACCACGACCGGCCCACGCAGCGCGGAGACGCTGAGCCCCACCGAGGAGGCGAACTGCGCCGAGGACGGGATGGCGAAGCGGGTCGGGTAGAGCGACCCGTACGCAGCCCGGTCGCCCTCGGTCACCGTGCGCGGCGTGGCGTGCTCGATGACCTGGCCGACCGAGAAGTCCTCGAAGAAGTTGCCGGGGTTCGTCTTGCTCATCTGCGGCCTCTCGTCGGTGAGTCTGGCGGTGCGTTGATTACCGGACGGTAACCTAGTTCAGACGATCCCGTGGAGGCGTTCCGGGATGCGTAACAACGGCTGGTTGCGGAGGTTGTCGATGTGCCCCGGGCCGACGGCGCGGTGCACGCCGTCCTCCTCGCGGACGAGCCTGGCCGGCAGGACCGAGGCCGGGTCGAACTCCTCGACATCGGCGCTCACCGCGGCGGTCGCGGCGGTCAGCAGGCCGGCGAGGTCATCGCCGGACCGTCCCCACGAGCTGCCCTTGCCGCGGCCCACCGCCTTGGCGAGCTCGTTGCGGCGGTCGGCCTGTCGTCGCAGCAGATCCAGGTCGGCGAACTTCATGTGGAGCATGAACAGCCCGGGATCGGGCACGTACGGCGCCTTGATCCCGTGGGAGGCGAGCGTCCAGGCGGCCGGCACCCGTTTGACCGACGGCTTGCACATCAACGGCGCGAACTGGGCGTACGAGCGCTGACCCATGATCGGCTTGCCGCTGACCAGCGGCCCCTCGACCGCGGTGTGGTGGATGACGTTGAGGGCGAAGGGGGCGATCACCCGCTCCGGCCGCCGGGACAGGTAGTCGGACAGGCTGGCGTACCTCGCCGGGTCGGGGACCAGGAACTCGTCCACGTCGGTGAAGATGACCACGTCGTAGATCCCCAGAAGACCGTGGGCGACCCCGCTGGCCAGGCCCATCCGGCCGGCCTCGAAGTTGCCCTTCCGGAAGCCGGGCAGGCGCTGGACCGTGCACGGGAGGTCGTCGGTGGAGCCGTCGGTCGAGCCGTCGTCGAAGACGATCAGGTTCTCGTGGCCGGCCGCTCGGCCGTAGTGGTCGACCCAGCGGGCGAGCATCTCGCCCTCGTCGCGGGCGATCGTGAGCACCGCGATCCGAGGCAGCGCGGCAGACGTGCCACGTGCCTCCTCGGCGAGTCTGCGACGACGGCGCAGGCTCCAACTGCTTGACAAAGAGTTCCCCCGAATATGTGTGTGTTGAGGCCCTACGTACGGACCAGCTCCTCTCGCCGGACGGACCACTCCACGAGGTCGGCCAGGGCGGAGACGGCACGTGCCGGGGCCTTGCGGCCCTCCCCCGGGTCGACGGCCTCACCAGGGATGGTCGGGTCGGCGAGCTTCTTGTCGAGGTCCGAACGCAGCGCGGCATAGGAAGCCACCGCGGCGTCTCGAACCTGCTTGTCGGTGACCTTGCGCGGGTCGATCCCGCGTACGTCCACAGGGGCCAGGTCATCGAGATCCCCGTGGATGGTCGCGTCCAGGCCGCGCAGCTCGGCTGCCTGGTCGCGGGTGAATCCCGCGGTCCAGCGCGGCGCCTGGAGCCCGATACGCGGGTCCTCGACCGTCAGGTCCGGCATCAGCCGCTTGCCGAGGACGTGCTTGCGCAGCGCCATCGCCGCCGGATAGGCCAGGCCGCGCCGGTCCAGCTCGGCGTTGAGACCTCTCAGCACCTCGACGGTCGCGGCGCCGAGGGAGGTGTTCTTCGGGGGCGGGCTCTGCATCCCCTCGGGGTCGAAGCCCATCGCCGCGCCGAAGCGCTCCAGCAGCAGTGTCGCCGGGCTGCCCGGCGGCGGCACGGTGACCAGGTGGAGAGGTCCGGCCTGGCCCCAGCGCCGGGCGATGGCGACCATGTCCTGCTCGGCCCAGAACCGCTTGCCGGGCCCGGAGCGACGGCGCTCGGGCGAGCCCGGACGGCTCTTGTTGACCGCGGCGAGGAACTCCGCCCAGGTCCAGTCGACGCCGTTCTGGACGAGCTCCTGCCACATCGACGGGATCTGCCGGTTGATGTCACGCAGCGAGAGCACGATCTCGGGAGTCACACCCGCGAAGCTCGTCGCCACCCGCTCGACCGTCTCGGGCCCGACAGGTGCGAGCAGCTCGACGGAGATCAGCGCGGTGCCGTCCCAGGCGTCGACCTCGGCGACCAGACGGTCCCAGGCTCCGGCGACCGAGTTCCCCTGCGGATGCTTGCGGCGGCCCTTCACGTCGAGGACGGCCTCGATCTGGTTGCGCCAGCGTGCGCCGGGGACCAGGAACCCACGCTCCGCAAGGAGTGCCTTGTTCTTGTACAGGGCACCCTGCAGATATGTCGTCCCCGATTTCATCGCCCCGACATGGAGCACTACGCGGCGCGCCAACTTCTCGTTACCTCTCGACCAGACCTACCCGACACCCCCGAGGGGGCATCGTAGCCTCAGGACCCGCCGCCGCCTGCCTTTCGGCGGTGCATCTTCGGTGCGCCACCGATTACCTCGGACCCGTGCGCCTTCTCCTTGGCCCCCGCACTCTCGGCGTGTGCGTGGTCGTTGTTGTTCTTCTTCTCCAGCGCCTCGCGCATCTTGGCTTTGAGATCGTCGTTCGTCATCGCTCTCCCTGAATCGGCGTTGCTAGATCGTTGGTCGGGTAACCCCCAACCTACGACAACGACAACGACGAATCCTCAGGTTTTCCGGACGAGACCGTAGTTGTGGGGGGGGGGGGGGGGGGGGGGGGGGGGCCCCCCACCCCTGGTAGGGCCCCGCCACGGGGGCCGGGGGCGCGCGCCACCGGTGAGGCGGGGGGGGGGGGGGGGGGGGGGGGGCGCGC
>NZ_JBIWNX010000021.1:0-93786 GCF_044767415.1 Nocardioides sp. NPDC101246 | reverse complement strand
GCCGGGGTTCCTGTCCGCAAACAGGGTGAAGGGGTCGCCTCCCAAGTCGCGTTGGCGCGACGGGTCTCACCCGAGAAGGGCGCCAAGATGCTCGGACTCGCCAAGATCCTGATCGCCGAGATGCCGCACACCTTCGCGCTCATGAAGGCCGGGTTGTTCTCCCAATGGCAGGCCACCATTCTCGCCCGCGAGACCGCCTGCCTCTCGGTCGAGGACCGCCGGATCATCGACCATCGGCTCTGCGCTTTCGGGCCCGACGGTGAGGCACCCAAGGTCGTCTCGATGGGGCTGCGGCAGCTCGAGAACACCGCCAAGAAGCTCGCGATCAGTCTCGACCAGGCCTCCGTCGTGGCCCGAGCCGCGAACGCCGTCAAGGACCGTCGGGTCAGCCTGCGGCCCGCACCGGACACCATGACCTGGCTCGGTGCGCTGCTGCCGGTCAAGGACGGGGTCGCGGTCTTCGCGGCTCTCGATCAGGCAGCGAAGGCTGCCCACGCGGCGGGTGACGAACGAACGCGGGGTCAGGTCTTGGCCGACACCCTGGTCGATCGAGTCACCGGCCGCGAGGCCGCCGGGGTGAGGCCGAAGGTCGAGGTCAAGATCGTGATGACCGCCGACTCCCTCGCTGGCGACGCGGATCAGCCCGCCTTCGTGGAGGGCTACGGGCCCGTCCCTGTCGCCTGGGCCCGCGACGCGCTCAACGACGCCGAGGTCTTCGTCCGCAGGTTGTTCACCGACCCCGCCGGCCGTCTGGTAGCGATGGAGTCGAAGTCGAGGAAGGCGCCCGACGGGCTGGCCGAGTTCATCACCATTCGCGACGGCGGGGTTTGTAGGACCAACGGCTGTGATGCCCCGATCCGCAACATCGACCACGTCGAACGGCATGCCGATGGCGGCGAAACCAGCTCCCGGAATCTGCAGGGGTTGTGCGAACGATGCAACCAAGCCAAGGAAGCCCTCGGCTGGCAGGCCAGACCAGGACCCGACGGCAGCATCATCACCATCACACCCACCGGGCACGCCTATACGAGCCCACCACCAGATGCCTGGACACCGGACCCTCCACCCCTGTCCCAGGGAGAACTCCGTCTGCGCGAGGTACTCCTCGATCACCGTTTGGCGGCCTAACACCCAGGCTCTGGGAACTCTTTTCTGATCGGTGCTTGACCTTGACGCTGCGTCAGGCCTGCACGCTTCTTCCATCGGCCCCACCAGGGAACCGAACAAAACACCCATAGAAGGAGCACCACCATGAACAACCTCCTCAGCCGCCTCGTAGGCGACAAGAAGGACTGGAAGCGCATGGAAGCCCGCGCCGCCGAGCTCCCCGCCGACTACCGCACCGTCTACGGCGAGATGAAGAACTACATGTGGCGCTTCACCGCCGGCGACGGCATGGACATCGTCGAGGCCCTCCGCGACGTACTCGACCTGTTCGAGACCGAAGCAGCCGCCGGACGCAACGTCATCGAGGTCACCGGACCCGACCTGGCCGCGTTCTGCGACGCCCGACTCCCCGAGCAGCACGACACCTACCGCAACAAGCTCCGCGCCAACCTCAACGAGGTTGCTCAGAAGCTCGCATGAGGTGGTGGGAAAACGTAAGAGCCCCGCTGGCGTCTCGGGTCACCAGCGGGGCAAGAACAATGTTGCCGCATCACCCAAGGGGTTGTCACCCCCTTTCGGCAAAATCTGCAGAATTTTGCATTGCATGATCCTGGTGAGCCCGCAACGGCTTGGGAGCGGCACCCGTCAGATGACCGTACCGACGTCCTTGGCGACGATGTTGTCCATCGCGCGCTCGGCGACGGCGGCGATGGTCATCGACGGGTTGCACGCTCCGGTGGTGCCGGGGATGAGTGCGCCGTCGAGGACGTAGAGGCCGTCCTGGCCCTGTACCCGGCCGTCGAGATCGCAGACGGTGCCCATGTTCGCGCCGCCGAGGGGATGCCAGGTGCTGTTGACGATGGCGTTGGTGTCGATCAGGGCACCGAGGCCGCCGCTGATCTTCGAGACCCGCTCGTGGATGGCGCGATAGCTCGCCGAGTCGCCGCCGAAGGGGAAGCGCAGGCTCACCGAGTCCGTCAGCGAGCTGTAGCGGAAGCTGCCGCGGTCGGCACTGACGCCGAAGCCGACCAGCATCGTGGCGCCCAGGTCGAGGCCGAGGGGGAGGGGTGGCAGCGATGCCTGGATGACGGTGTTGGCCCTGGTCGGGTCGGCCCAGTCCTGGCTCTGGTAGACGACGGGACCACCTTGCGTACCGGTGAGGTTCTCGTCGAAGGGGCGCCACATGTAGATCCGGTCGCCGTTGGTGCCCCAGCCCTGGCCGAGCTGCTCGGGAAGGTCCGGGATTGTCTCGGTCGCCGCGGCGCGGACCAAGAGCTTGCTGGTGTTGAGCGAGCCGGCCGCCATGACCAGCGCGCGGGTGGTCAGGATCTTCTGCTCCACCACGTCGCCGGCGTCGTCGGTGCGATCGACGTGCACCTCCCAGCGACCGTCGGCGGCCCGGGCCACGCTCGTCACGTTGTGCCGGGTGGCGACCTTCGCCAGTCCGGTGGCCTCGGCCTGCTCGATGTAGGTGACGTCGACGGAGTGCTTGCCGCCGTTGTTGACGCCGAGGGCGCAGTCGCCGTTGGTGTACGAGGGCGCCATCTCGCCCCGCAGCTCCGCCAGCGCGTAGGACCAGTCGATCGGCATCGGGATCTTGCGCAGGTCATAGCCGGCGGCCTCCACGCGCTCGCCGAACGTACGCGAGACCCGGTAGCTGTCCGAGGCGATCAGCTCGTCGGGCGCGGTCGCGGCGCCGAGCATCCGGGCGACCCGCGGGTAGTGGACCCGGTCCATGAGGTCGTAGTCGAGCTCGTTCGGGAACCAGGTGTTGAAGACCTCGGCGGAGGGCTGCAGCGTCATGCCCTGGTAGACCAGCGAGCCGCCACCGACGCCGGCCGCGCACATGGCGAGCATGTTCTGGCCGAGGACGGGCTCGAGCAGGCCGACGTACGGACCGAAGTTCAGGGGAGTGCCGAGCAGCTTCTGCAGCGGCTTGAGCGCCTCGGGCGCGGTGGTGTGGAACAGCACCCGCTCGTCGAGCGAGCGCACAGTCGGGAAGGTCTGCGCGTCCGGGCCCGTCGGCCAGCGGCGGCCCCGCTCGAGCACCGTGACCGGTACGCCGGCCTCGGCCAGCCGCAGCGCGGCCACCCCGCCACCGAAGCCCGACCCGATGACGATCGCCCGGTGCTCCTCCCGCACCAGTCGTACGCGACGGGGCGAGGTGGCCGCTGCCGGACCGGCGAGCAGCCCGGACGCGGCGGCGCCGGCGGCACCGGCCGCGCCGGCGAGGAACGTACGTCGTGAGGCTGAGGACATGGTCAAGGGGACTCCCTCGGCTCGTGATTCGTCGGTTACTGCCGCGTAAGAGTTGACGAACGGGTGAGATGTGTCAAGGCTCACAGCCCCGTTCTGGACAACTGTGTCCGGAACGCGACACGTCTCTCAAGGCCCCGCACAGCAAACGCAGGAGGCGCAACCACAGCCATGTAGGCTGACCGCACTTCCAACAGCTAAGGACGATCTGAACCCCGATGGACGGACCGCAACCCGGCCAATATCCATGCCCGCTGTGTGACTCGCGGCCGTACCAGCCGAGGTTGGTGCGATGACCGAAGTCCTGTTCATCCTCCTGGCCCTGCTGCTGGTCGCTGCCTGCGGTGTCTTCGTGGCCGCCGAGTTCTCCCTGGTCACGGTCGACCACGCCCAGGTGGAGATGGCCGCCGAGCAGGGCGACAAGCGCGCCCAAGGCGTGCTCCACGCGATGAAGGAGCTCTCCAGCAACCTCTCCGGCGCGCAGGTAGGCATCACCGTGACCAACCTCGGCATCGGCTGGATGTCGGAGCCGGCGATCGCCGAGCTGATCGACGCGCCGCTGCTCGCGACCGGGCTGCCCGAGGGGGCGGTGACGGGAATCGCGGTGACGATCGCGCTGACCCTCTCCACGATCGTGACGATGCTCTTCGGCGAGCTCGTCCCGAAGAACCTCGCGCTGGCCCTGCCCCTGGAGACCGCGCGCGTCACCCAGGGCCCGATGCGGGCCTTCACCCGGCTCATGCGCGGCCCGATCAAGGTGCTCAACGGCACCGCCAACGCCATCGTGCGCCGCCTGGGCATGGAGCCGCAGGAGGAGCTGCGCTCGGCGCGCAGCTCGGCCGAGCTCTCCTCGCTGATCCAGCGCAGCGCCCACGAGGGCACCCTGGACGCCGACACCGCCGAGCTGATGGAGCGCTCGGTCGAGTTCGGCACCCGCACCGCGGGGGAGATCATGACCCCGCGCGTACGCGTCCACAGCCTCGACCACAACGACCGCGCCGAGGCGCTGATCGAGCTCACCCGGCGTACGGGCAACTCCCGCTTCCCGGTGCTCGACGACCGCGAGGCCGTGGTCGGCACCGTGCACGTCAAGGCGGCCGTGGCGCTGCCGGTGCACGAGCGGTCGACGGCCAAGGTCAAGCACCTGATGGTGCCGCCGGTGGTCGTGCCCGACTCGCTGCGGCTGGACCCGCTGATGGCGCTGCTGCGCGCCGAGGGGTTCCAGCTGGCCGTGGTGCTCGACGAGTACGGCGACCAGGCCGGCATCGTCACCCTCGAGGACGTGATCGAGGAGATCGTCGGCGATATCGCAGACGAGCACGACCCGCTCAGCGCCCGAGCCCGGCTGCGCCGCGACGGCGGCTGGTCGCTGTCGGGGCTGCTGCGTCCCGACGAGGTCGAGGACATCACCGGTGTCGCCCTGCCCGAGAGCGAGGACTACGACACCATCGCCGGTCTGATGCTGAGCCTGCTCGGCCGCATCCCCGAGCGTGGCGCCTCCGCCGAGCTGACCGTCCCCGGCAACCCGCCGCCGGACGCCGATGACGACGATGTGTACGCGAGGTACGTGAAGCTGACGGTGGAGGTCATGGAAGGCCGCCGGATCGACCGGATCTCGATGCAGGTGATCGGCTGATGAGCACCACGATGGGACTTCTGCTCGGCCTGGTGCTGCTGCTCGCCAACGGCTTCTTCGTCGGCTCGGAGTTCGCCCTGGTCTCGGCCCGGCGCAGCCAGATCGAGCCGGCCGCCCAGGCAGGCTCGCAGATGGCCAGGATCACGCTGCGGGCGATGGAGAACATCAGCCTGATGATGGCCGGCGCCCAGCTGGGCATCACCGTCTGCTCGGTGCTGCTGCTGGCGATCACCGAGCCGGCGCTCGCCCACCTGCTCGAGCCCGGCTTCGACCTGATCGGTCTGCCCGAGGCCTTCCACCACCCGGTCGCCTTCGTGATCGCGATGCTCGTGGTCACCTACCTGCACGTGGTGATCGGCGAGATGGTGCCGAAGAACATCGCACTGGCCGGCCCCGACAGGGCCGCCCTGGTCCTCGGCCCGGCCATCTACGCGGTCGTCTACGTGCTGCGCCCGATCATCGTCGCGTTCAACTACGTCGCCAACGTGTGCATCCGGGCGCTCGGCATCGAGCCGAAGGACGAGGTGAGCTCCGCGTTCACCCGCGCGGAGGTGGCCGCCATGGTCGAGGAGTCCCGCGGCGAGGGGCTCCTGGAGGAGGACGAGTACGGCCGCCTGGCCGGCGCGCTCGGCTTCACCGAGAAGACGGTCGCCAAGGTCACCATCCCGATCTCCGAGTGGACGATCGTGCCGCGCGGCGCCTCGGGTGACGACATCGAGGCGGTGTGCGCCTCGACCGGCTACAGCCGGTTCCCGGTCGCGGGCGAGAGCGGCGACCTGGTGGGTTACCTGCACATCAAGGACGTACTCGAGCCCGATGACGTACGCCGCAGGCAGCCCGTCCAGAACAAGTGGATCCGCCCGTTCGCGACGGTCACTCCCGACGACGCGCTCCACGAGACGCTCGAGACCCTGCAGCGCCGTGGTGCCCACCTGGCCCGGGTCGTCCGTGAGGACGGCAGCACGATCGGGCTGGCGACGCTGGAGGATGTCATCGAGGAGCTGGTCGGCGAGATCCGCGACGCCGCCCACGCCGACGACTCCACGCCCACCGACTAGGGTTGGCTCGTGCCGCGTCTGGTGACAGAGGAGAGCCCGCAGATGCCCAACCGTCGATCCGGTGATCCCCGCCTGCAACATGGCCGGGACGCGCGTCGGCGACCCCAGGGCTCGGCCGACCGCAACCAGCCCGTGCTCGGCAAGCTGCTCAGCATCCTGCGGCTCGTCTACGCGCCGGTGATGCTGTGGGCGGTGATGATCGCGAAGGACGACACGATCGCGCTCTCCGCGTTCGGTCTCGCGATCGTCACCGACCTGCTCGACAGCTGGCTCAACCGCAAGCAGCTGGGCCGCCGCCGCTCGGGCGAGCTGCTCGACGTGGTGGCCAACACCGTCTTCGTCCTGGCCGCGGTCCTCGCGCTCTGGCAGATCGACGTGATCCCGTGGCCGATCGCGCTGCTGGTGCCGCTGCGGTTCGTCGGCCTGCTGGCGATGATCCCGGCGCTGCGCAGCCGTGGAGTGCGTACGCTTCCGGTCCATCTCCTCGGCAAGGTGGCCGCGTTCTGCCTGCTGGCCTCCTTCCCGCTGCTCTACCTCAGCCACGACATCCCCGAGACGCTCGATCTCGGCCTGGAGCCGAGCCTGCCGATCCAGGTGGCGCAGGCCTTCGGATGGGCCTTCGCGCTGTGGGGGATCCTGCTGCTGTGGTGGAGCCTGGTCCTCTACGCCCAGGAGGCGCGCCGCCTGATGGCCACCACACCGCCGCGGGAGAAGGGTGGAGCGACCCGTGCCTGACCAGATCCCGGGCTCCGAGGACCTGCGCGACTACGTCACCAAGCCACTGCTGGACCGCATCACCGACCAGGCGATCGACTCCGACTACATGGCCGCCGCCGAACGGCGCGAGCCGACGGGGGAGGAGCCGACCCGGCGTCGCCGGCCGGGCCTGTGGGCGATGGTGGTGGTCGGGCTGTTCGCGCTGCTGGCCACGACCGCCGCGGTGCAGACCTCCCGCAACGAGGACATCCGCCAGACCAGCAGGCAGGTCCTGGTCGACCGCATCGAGCAGCGCCAGGACCGGATCGCCGACCTGCACAAGGAGATCTCCGCGCTGCGTGAGGACAACCAGAGCCGTGAGTCGGCGCTCAACGCGCTCGGCCTGCGGGCCGAGTCGGCATCCTCGAGCGCCGCGGCGACCGCGGAGGAGACCGGGTTCGCCCCCGTGACCGGCTCGGGGATCAGGATCACGATCGACAACGCCGCCGACGGCAGCGAGGGCGGCACCGTGCGCGACTACGATCTCGCCGTGATCGTCAACGGACTGTGGCAGGCGGGCGCGACCGCCGTGGCCGTCGACGGCCAGCGGGTCACCCCGCGCAGCGGTGTGATCACCTCCGGCGCCACCCTCCGGATGAACGACGTCTCGCTCTCGCCGCCCTATGAGGTGTCGGCCATCGGCGACACGCGTACGCTGGCCGCACGCTTCGCCGAGACGGTCTCCGGCGCGATGATTCACACCACGACGCAGGACTACGGGATGCCCTACGACGTCGAGAACATCGACCGGCTCACCCTTCCCGCGGCGCCGCCTGATCTGCTGGAGTTGACCCACCTCGGGGCCAAGTCCAAGGACAAGGGCACCCAGGGCTCCAAGAAGCCCACCGACAACACCGAAGACTCCGAAGAGAACAGCGAAGGGGACCGCGAAGAATGATCGCCGTCATCGGCCTAGTGATCGGCATCGTGCTGGGACTGTTCTTCCAGCCCGAGGTCCCTGTCGGTCTGGCGCCTTACCTGCCGATCGCCGTCGTCGCCGCGCTGGACGCGGTCTTCGGTGCGCTGCGCGCGTTCATGGACGGCATCTTCGACGACAAGGTCTTCGTCGTCTCGTTCATCAGCAACGTCGTGATCGCTGCCGGCATCGTCTACCTCGGTGACCGCCTCGGCGTCGGCGGCCAGCTCTCCACCGGCGTCATCGTCGTCCTCGGCATCCGCATCTTCACCAACGTCGCAGCCATCCGGAGGCACATCTTCCATGCCTGACCGGAAGAGGAGGCCCCCGGTGAAGCGGACCGCGGCCAAGCGGACCCCGGCGAAGAAGGCGCCGGCGAAGAAGCCCGCCGAGCCCGCGGAGGAGACCGTCACCGAGCCTGTGACCGACGACGGCGCCACGCCCGAGACCTCCGACGAAGGTACGCCGACGGCTGAGCAGGCGCCCGCGGAGGCTGTCGAGCCGACCGCCGCCGAGGCCGAGGAGCCGTCGGAGACGGACGCGCCCGACGAGGCTGTGTCCGAGGAGGCTGTCGACGAGCCCGAGGAGCAGACGGCCGAGGACACCTCCGCCAAGGAGCCCGAGGAGTCGGACGCGGCCGAGGAAGCCGACAACGCGCCGGTCGAGTCCACCGACGAGGCGGACGACGTCGAACCTGCGGCGGCAGAGGCAGTCGAGGCGGAGGAGCCTGAGGCCGAGAAGGCCGATGAGCCCTCGGACAGCCCAGAGCCCGACGAGGTCGAGGATGCGGCCGAAGACGAGCGGCCCGAACAGGTCGACGAGGCCGAGGAGCTTCCGAAGCCCCAGAAGGCCGAAGAGGCCGACGAGACTGACGAGCCGGACGAGCCCGAGGAGGAGCCTGCGCCGCTGGTCGGCCGGGCGCGGCTCTTCGACGCGCTCACCCACTTCCGGCGCGGCCAGGTCGCCGTGGCGGTCCTGCTCTGCGTACTCGGCTACGCCGCGGTGGTGCAGGTCCAGACGAACACCGAGGACTCGACGTACGCCGGTCTGCGCGAGCAGGAGCTGATCGACATCCTCTCCGGCCTGGCCGGGACCACGCAGAAGGCCCAGGAGCAGATCGAGGAGCTCGAGGGGACCCGCGACGAGCTCGAGGACCAGACCCTCCAGCAGCAGACCGCGCTCCAGCGTGCCGAGGAGCAGGTCGACACGCTGCGGGTGATCGCCGGGACGGTGCCGGTCAGCGGTCCGGGGATCACCATCGAGATCGACCCCGGGGCCGACCCGCTGCGGCTGACCGCGCTCCTCGACCTGATCGAGGAGCTGCGTACGAGCGGCGCCGAGGCGATGGAGATCGAGGGGGCCGACGGCGAGGCCGTGCGCCTGGTCGCGTCGTCCTCGATCGAGGTCAGCCAGCCCGGCCAGGGACTCAACGTCGGCGGCGAGCTGATCAGCCCGCCGTACCGCCTCAAGGTGATCGGGCCGCCCGACACGCTGGCCGGTGCGATCGACTTCTACCAGGGCCCGCAGGACCAGCTCGAGGAGCAGGGCGCGGAGGTCAAGGTGGAGCCGGAGGAGAAGATCGACATCGAGTCGATTCACACCGTGTCCCGCTGACGGTTTCGTCGGTGGGGCGCAGTAGGGTTTCGACAACCGGCTCGCGGGACGATCTCTCGCAGCCAGACAAGTACGCCTGATGAGGAGATGGCCGTGTACCCCGAGGACCTGAAGTACACCAGCGAGCACGAGTGGCTGCGCAACCCTGGCGAGACCGAGGGCTCCGTACGGGTCGGCATCACCAACTACGCCCAGGACGCTCTCGGCGACATCGTCTACGTGTCGATGCCGGCCGTCGGCGACACGATCACCTCGGGTGAGAGCTGCGGCGAGCTCGAGTCGACCAAGTCGGTCAGCGACATCTACGCGCCGATCTCCGGCGAGGTGGTCGCGGTCAACGGATCGCTCGACGCCACGCCCGAGCTGGTCAACGACGACCCCTACGGCGGCGGCTGGCTCTTCGAGGTCACCCCGGCCGACCCCGCTCAGCTGGAGAGCCTCCTCGACGCCGCGGCGTACGAGGCATCACTCGACGCGTAACTCAACCGAACACCTGGGCCGACCTGATAGGTTGCGGTTACCATCCCTCAACGTTCACTTGAGGGATGGTGTCCGGCCCTCGATGAACCTGGAGCTCAAAAATGTCCGTGTGCCCCGCTTGCGGCAGCCAGAACCCCGACGAAGCGCGGTTCTGCTCGCAGTGTGGCGTAAGCCTGACCGGGACCGACCAGACCTCGACGATTCAGCTCGGGGCTGACGCCGACACCTCTGACCGGGTGCTCAGCCCGATCGAGGCGGCCACCGTCGAGGCCCTGCCGAGGGGCAACGGCATGCTCGTCGTGCAGCGTGGTCCCGGTGCCGGAAGCCGCTTTCTGCTCGACCAGGACACCGTCGTCGCGGGTCGCCACCCGGACAGCGACATCTTCCTCGACGACGTCACCGTCTCGCGTCGCCACGCCGAGTTCGCGCGCACCGGTGACACCTTCGAGGTCTCCGACGTAGGCAGCCTCAACGGCACCTACGTCAACCGTGACCGGATCGAGAAGGTCGTCCTCAAGGACGGCGACGAGGTCCAGGTCGGGAAGTTCCGGCTCGTCTTCTACGCCGGGCACGAAGGGGCGTAACCGATGGCCGCCGCCGCGATGCCTGACCCTCAACGGCCGGCTAGCGACTCGGGGGAGCGGCTCAACATCGGGCAGGTCCTGGACCAGTTGCGTCCGGACTTTCCCACGGTCACCATCCCGAAGATCCGGTTTCTCGAGGACAAGGGACTGATCAAGCCGGAGCGTACGCCCGCGGGCTACCGCAAGTTCTCCCGCCGTGATGTCGAGCGGCTGCGCTATGTCCTGAGGATGCAGCGCGACCACTACCTGCCGCTCAAGGTCATCGGCGAGCATCTCGACGCGATCGACCGCGGCCTCGAGCCGCCGGCGATCGAGCCGACCGTGCCCACCGTCCCGACGGTCGCCCTGACGCCCAGTGGCGCGCCGGGGGCGGAGTCGTTCCGGCGTACGGACAACATGAGGATCTCGCGGCGCGAGCTCCTCAAGGTGGCCGAGGTCGACGACACGCTGCTGACCGAGCTGGAGAAGATGGCGCTGGTGGTGCCGCTGCGCAGCGGTCACTACGACACCGACGCCCTCGCGATCGCGCGCACGGCCAAGGAGCTGGCCGAGTTCGGTATCGAGCCTCGTCACCTGCGCGGCATGAAGGCCGCCGCCGACCGCGAGGTCGGTCTGATCGAGCAGATCGTGGCGCCGCTGCGGCGCCCCGGGAACGCCGGGGCGCAGGGTCGGGCCGAGGAGATCGGCAGCGAGATCGCCTCCCTGGCGGTCCGTCTGCACGCCACCTTGGTGAAGTCTGGCCTGCGCGACCGCTGACTCTGTTCGTGTCACCGGTCAACCGGGCTGCTGCGGCGACCTGGAGACGGGTAGGGTGGATGACATGCGCGAGGTCGATGTGCTCGGAGTCCGAGTGGAGATGCCCTCCAACCAGCCGATCGTGCTGTTGCGCGAGGTGGCGGGTGAGCGATACCTGCCCATCTGGATCGGCGCGGTGGAGGCGACCGCCATCGCCTTCGCCCAGCAGGGCGTGGTTCCGCCCCGGCCGCTGACCCACGACCTGCTCAAGGACGTGCTGGAGGCGACCGGCAACGAGCTGACCGAGGTGCAGATCACCTCGGTCACCGACCGCGTCTTCTACGCCAACCTGGTCTTCGCCTCGGGCGTCGAGGTGAGCGCTCGGCCTTCTGACTCGATCGCGCTGGCGCTGCGGACGGGGACCAAGATCGTGGTCTCGGACGAGGTCCTCGACGAGGCGGGGCTCGCTGTCCCGGCCGAGCAGGAGGACGAGATCGAGAAGTTCCGCGAGTTCCTCGACGAGATCACGCCCGAGGACTTCGAGTCCCACTGACGGAAACCCTCAAGTTCAACCTGAGGGTTAGCCCCGGCGACACGCCGGAGGGGTTCTTTGACCAGGGCCCTTGCGACGCTTACCTTGTAGTTGTCTCTGTTGTAACTCCAACGATGTGGTCCCCCCGCCGCAGCCGTTCATTCCCCGAGTGGAGTTACGCGCAACGGAGTAGACGATGGAGGACATCGTGTTCGACCACGAGCAGAAGCCCGGCCACGGCGCCGACGACGCGCAACGCGCGGCGGAGCAGGCTGACGAGCAGGGCCTTCTCTTCACCGACGATGTCTCACCCCTGCCGAGCGACACCGGTTACCGCGGCCCGACGGCCTGCAACGCTGCTGGGATCAGCTACCGCCAGCTCGACTACTGGGCCCGCACCGGTCTGGTGGAGCCGAGCGTGCGTGGGGCCACCGGCTCCGGCACCCAGCGGCTCTACTCCTTCCGCGACATCCTGATCCTCAAGGTCATCAAGCGGCTCCTCGACGCCGGGATCTCGCTGCAGCAGATCCGCGCCGCCGTGCAGCACCTGCGTGAGCGCGGCACCGACGACCTGACCCGCGTCACCCTGATGAGCGACGGGGCGTCGGTCTACGAGTGCACCAGCAACGACGAGGTCATCGACCTGCTCCAGGGCGGGCAGGGCGTCTTCGGCATCGCCATCGGTGGCGTCTGGCGCGAGATCGAGGGCACTCTCTCCGAGCTGCCCAGCGAGCGTACGGCCGAGGACGGCGAGCAGGTCGCCTCCGCCTCCGACGAGCTGGCCGCCCGCCGCGCGGCCCGCAACGTCGGGTGATCTAAGACTCAGTCGACATCGGACCCCGAGGTCTCCCGCAAGGCGGGACCTCGGGGTCCTGTCGTTTATGCTGGTGGTGCTGACCATCCCGCACGGGAGAGCTCCTCTCGAAGGAGCGCCGAAGGGGCAATTCCTCCCCGGAAACTCTCAGGCACCCACGACTGTGCGGACCAGGCAACTCTGAAGCGGTGCATCCGCGCGTGACAGAGGGGGAGGGCGTACGAGTTGTCTTACTTAGATGCCCTCAGGAGCCACTGTGTCCGACACGCCCACCCTGTCCGAGCTCGACGCCGCCTCCCCGTTCGTGGAGCGCCACGTCGGACTCTCGGCCGCTGACGAGGCGACCATGCTCGCGCGGCTCGGATACGACTCGGTAGCCGCGATGATGGACGCAGCCGTCCCGGCGGGGATCCGCTCGGTCGAGTCGCTGGACCTGCCGGCCGCGCTGAGCGAGGCCCAGGTCGCGTCGCTGGCACGAGAGATCGCAGCCTCCAACAAGCCCGGCGAGGCGATGATCGGGCTCGGCTACCACGCCACCGTGACGCCGCCGGTCATCCGGCGCAACGTGCTCGAGGACCCGAGCTGGTACACCGCCTACACGCCCTACCAGCCCGAGATCTCCCAGGGCCGCCTCGAGGCGCTCATCAACTTCCAGACCATGGTCGGCGACCTGACCGGCCTGCCGGTGGCCAACTCCTCGCTCCTGGACGAGGGCACCGCGGCCGCCGAGGCGCTGGCGCTGGTGCACCGGGCGAACCGGAAGGGTTCGGGTCCGTTCGTCATCGACGCCGACGCCCTGCCGCAGTCGATCGAGGTCGTGAAGGTGCGCGCCGAGGCGATGGGCCTCGAGGTCGTCGTGGCCGACCTCTCGCAGGGCCTGCCCGAGGGCGACGTGATCGGCGTGCTGGTGCAGTACCCCGGCGCCTCCGGTCGGGTCCCCGATCTCAAGCCGGTCATCGACGCCGCCCATGAGCGGGGTGCGCTCGCCGTCGTCGCCGCCGACCTGCTCGCGCTCACCGTCCTGGAGGCGCCCGGCACCCTCGGCGCCGACGTCGTCGTCGGCTCGACCCAGCGCTTCGGCATCCCGCTCTTCTACGGCGGCCCGCACGCCGGCTACATGGCGGTCCACGAGGGGATCGAGCGGCACCTGCCCGGTCGCCTGGTCGGCGTCTCCGTCGATGCCGAGGGGCGGCCCGCGTACCGCCTCGCTCTGCAGACCCGCGAGCAGCACATCCGCCGCGAGAAGGCGACCTCCAACATCTGCACCGCACAGGTGCTGCTGGCCGTCGGCGCTTCGATGTACGCCGTCTACCACGGCCCCGCCGGGCTGAGGTCGATCGCGACCCGCGCGCACCGCTACGCCGCCGTCCTGGCCGCCGCCCTGAAGTCGGCCGGGCTCCTGCTGGTCTCGGAGACGTTCTTCGACACGCTGGGTGTCACCGTCCCCGGGCGGGCGGCCGATGTCGTCACCGCGGCGCGTCGTTTCGGCGTACACCTTCGTCTCGTGGACGCCGACACCGTCGGCATCTCGACCTCGGAGGCGACCACCCGCTCGACCCTGTCCGCCGTGCTCAACGCCTTCGGAGTCTCGGGCGCGGACCTGGACGAGATCGACCGCACCACGGCCAGCGCGCTGCCCGACGGTCTCCTCCGCACCACCGACTACCTCACCCACGAGGTCTTCAACGCGCACCACAGCGAGACCCAGATGCTGCGCTACCTGCACAAGCTGGCCGCGCGCGACTACGCGCTCGACAAGGGCATGATCCCGCTCGGCTCGTGCACCATGAAGCTCAACGCGACCACCGAGATGGAGCCGATCTCGCTGCCCGGCTTCGCCGACCTGCACCCGTTCGTGCCCGCAGAGGACGCCGCCGGCTACACGCGTCTGGTCGGGGAGCTGGAGGGCTGGCTGGCGGAGGTCACCGGCTACGACGAGGTCTCCATCCAGCCGAACGCCGGCTCGCAGGGCGAGTTCGCAGGCCTGATGGCGATCCGCGGCTACCTGGACGCGCAGGGCGAGGGCCACCGCGACATCTGCCTGATGCCGTCCTCGGCCCATGGCACCAACGCCGCCTCCGCTGCGATGGCGGGGATGAAGGTCCAGGTCGTGAAGTCGACCGAGGACGGCACCGTCGACCTGGACGACCTGCGGGCGAAGCTGGATGACCACGGTGACAAGATCGCCGCGATCATGGTGACCTACCCCTCGACCCACGGGGTCTACGAGGAGGGCATCACCGAGGTCTGCTCGCTGGTGCACGAGGCCGGCGGTCAGGTCTACATCGACGGCGCCAACTTCAACGCGCTCCTGGGCTACGCCAAGCCCGGCGAGTTCGGCGGCGACGTCTCCCACCTCAACCTCCACAAGACCTTCTGCATCCCGCACGGCGGTGGTGGCCCGGGCGTCGGCCCGGTCGCGGTCCGCTCCCACCTGGCGCCCTACCTGCCCTCGCACTCCCTGCACCCCGACACCTCGAAGCGCTCGGGCATCGGTGCGATCTCGGCCGCTCCGTACGGCTCGGCCGGCATCCTGCCGATCTCCTGGGCCTACGTGCGGCTCATGGGCGCGGAGGGTCTGACCCGGGCCACCTCGGCCGCGGTGCTGTCGGCCAACTACGTGGCCTCACGCCTCAACGAGCACTTCCCGGTGCTCTATCGCGGTGAGACCGGCCTGGTCGCGCACGAGTGCATCCTCGACCTGCGGCCGATGACGAAGGAGACCGGGGTCACCGTCGACGACGTCGCCAAGCGGCTCATCGACTACGGCTTCCACGCCCCGACGATGTCGTTCCCGGTCGCCGGCACGCTCATGGTCGAGCCCACCGAGTCCGAGGACCTCGCCGAGCTGGACCGGTTCATCGACGCGATGATCGCGATCAAGGGCGAGGTCGACCGGGTCGCCTCGGGCGAGTGGACCGCCGAGACCTCGGTCCTCCGCGGTGCCCCGCACACCTCCCGCGCCCTCGTCGGCGACTGGGACCGCGCCTACTCCCGCGAGGAGGCCGTCTTCCCGCGTGGCATCGACCCCGACAAGTACTGGCCGCCGGTGGCCCGCATCGACAACACCTACGGCGACCGCAACCTGATCTGCTCCTGCCCGCCGGTGGAGTCCTTCGCCGAGTGACATCACGCCGAGTCGGCTCGTCCTGACCGAAACACCCGCCGAGTCGGCGCGTTATAACGCGCCGACTCGGCGTGGTTTTACGTCAGGACGAGCCGACTCGGCGGCTTTGGCGTGGTCAGCTCAGGGTCATGACGGGCTCGCCGTTGGCGTTGAGGCCGGTGCCGTGGGAGCAGGTGCCGGATCGCGGCGCGCCGGCGTTGTAGGCCTGACGCAGGCAGTTGCGCAGGGCGAGCTGGCCCCAGTAGTTCGGGTGCAGGCTCTCCTGGATGTAGTAGCTGCCGCTCGCCGTGGAGACGGTGCGGATCTGGTTGACCCACTCGGTCTTGTCGACCGCGCCGGTGGCGCGCCAGCTGGACAGGCCCTGCGCCTCGACCAGGCCCACGGTGCTCTCGCACAGCCGGCGTCCGGCGAACGCGCCGGAGACGTTCAGCGTCTTGATGTTGGTCAGCCCGGAGTCGGCCGCCGCACCGGAGATCGCGTTGTTGATGGTCGGCAGGATCGTGTTGTACGCGTAGTCGGCATCGGCGTTCCAGAAGCCGCAGCCGCCGGTGCTCTGCCGCGTGTAGCCCGACTCGCTGTAGCGGTAGACCGAGGAGGTCGCCAGCGGTGAGGGCACGTTCTGGACGATGAGGGTCCAGGCGTTGTCGGCGTAGCCCGCGTTGCGCATGGCCGTGCGTACGTTCTGGAAGGCGGTCGCGATCCGCGCGCGGACCGCGGCGACGTTGCCGGCAGCCATCGCGCTGGTGACCACCGAGTCGTCCTTGCAGTAGTCCTTGAACCACGACGAGGAGGTCAGGAAGTTCTGTACGCACTGGGTGACGATGGCGGCGAAGTTGAAGTCGTTGCCGCCGATGCCGATCGTGACGGCCTTGACGTTGTGGGTCGTTGCGAAGCTCTGCAGCATGAGCGCCTGGCCCTGGTTGCCGCCGCTGGAGTAGAAGTCGACGCCGGGCTTGAAGTAACCGTCGCTGCTGGTGGTCGTGGTGACCATCGAGCCTGAACAGGCCAGGTTGACCCCGCTCACGCCTCCGTCGAGGTAGGCCTCGGCGGCGGTGCTGCGGTGGCACCGGTTGATCGTCTCGGCGGTGTGGGTGGCGTTGTCGAAGTACGTCGCGCTGCCGCCGGCATCGACGAGCGACTCGCTGCTGTTGCTGTTGCCGGCCCAGCGGCCGGCCTCGCCCGAGACGTAGCTGTCACCGACGGTGACCATCCACGGCGTACCGCTGCCGGGGCCGTCGGCGTGCGCTGGTGAGGCCATCAGCGAGGTGGCCGAGAGCAGGGAGGCGGGTAGGAGAAGCGTTGCGGCAACCTTCGCGACGCGAGCGGTGAGACGGGGCACGGAAACCTCCGGTCGAATCTGGGACGGGCTTCCGCGGTGCGGAGCCGCCTCAGATTAGAGACGCAGATCACTCGCTGGAAATGGGTTGGAAGTAATACCTGTCGAGCGTCAGGCAAAGTTTTGCCCGTCGATCCGGGGATACACCTGAGATCTTCCGGTCGCATGGCCCGTCCGGGATAAACCTAGCGGTGGTCAGCCGTCGCAGACCTGCAAGGTCGACCCGCCGCGACCCTTGGTGACCGCGAGCTGGGTGGGGATGCGTTCGCGCATCTCGGTGACGTGGCTGACCACGCCGATGATGCGGCCACCCTCGCGGAGCGTGTCGAGGACGTCGAGTACGTCATCGAGGGTGTCGGCGTCCAGGGAGCCGAAGCCCTCGTCGACGAAGAGCGTGTCGAGCATCTGGCCGCCGGCTTCGTTCATGATCACGTCGGCCAGGCCGAGCGCCAGCGCGAGGGAGACGACGAAGGTCTCGCCGCCCGACAGGGTGGCCGGATCCCGCGACTCGCCGGACCAGTCGTCGCGCACCAACAGCGCGAGGCCACCGCGGCGGTCGCCGGCGCCCTTGGCCGCGGAGTGCTCCAGGGCGTAGCGCTGGTCGCTCATCTTCGCCAGCCGCTCGTTGGCCGCGGCGACGACCTGGGTGAGGCGGTAGGCGACGACGTAGGCCGACAGGCTCATCTGGAGCTGGTTGTCGCTGCTCTTGCCCTCGGCGAAGGAGGCGATCCGGGCGGCGACCTCGAGGTCGTCGCGTACGGGAGCCCAGGCCGAGAGCGCGCTCGTGAGGTCGCGTTGCAGGGAGTCGAGGCGAGCGGCCCGGTTGGCGGCGGTGTCGGCCGCCGAGCGGGCGGCGTCAGCGGCATCGGCGGCCTTGCGGTGGGCGGTGGCAAGCGTCGGCAGGTCCGGCTCGTCGGTGGCCAGGACCTCGGCGGCGCCGGGGGAGTCGAGCGTCGCGCGGGCGGCCGCCAGGCTGTCGGCGTACGTCTTGATCTGGCTGTTCAGCGCCGCGACCCGCTCCGGCGCCAGCGCGGCGGCGAGGGCGCTGTGGGGGGTGTCGAAGCCTGCCCGGACGGCGGTGGCGGTGAGGGTGCGCTCGGCCCCGGCGAGCGCTTCGGCGGCGCGGGTGGCCGCTTCGAGCCGCTCGAGGCTCGTGGTCGCCGCGCGGTGGTCGCGCTCGAGCGTGGTGAGCAGGGTGTCGAGATCCGGGTGGTCGCCGCGGACGTCGGTCAGCTGCTCCTCGAGACGCTCGCGCTCCTCGGTGAGGTGGCGCAGCGCGGTCTCGAGCTCGGCGGTGCGGGTCTCCAGCTCGGCCCGGAGCGTGGCCGAGCGGGCCCGGGTCTCTTCGGCGGCGGCGAGCTCGGCGCGCAGGCTCGGCTCGCGGGCGGCCGTGCGCTCCAGGACGGCCAGACGCTCGGCCATCGACGCACCCGGCTCCTCGGTCTCCCCGGCAGCCTCCTGGGCGAGCTGCAGACGGGTGGTGAGGTCGCGCACGTGCTGGTCGCGGGCGTGCTCCTCGGCGCTGGCGTTGTCGTAGGTCGCCTGGGCCGCCTTCTCGGCCGCGGCGTCGGGGGCGCCGTCGGCGGGGGAGGCCTTGTGAGGGTGCTCGTGGGACCCGCACACCGGGCAGTCCGCGCCGACGGCGAGCGCTCCGGCGAGCTCGGCGGCGATGCCGTCCAGCCGGGCCTGGCGTACGTCGAGATAGCGGGTGCGCGCCTCCATGGCGGCCGTCCGGGCCGACTCGTGCCTGGCTCGGGCGTCGTGGAGCGCCTGGGTCAGCCGGCGGACCTCGGTGACCGCGGCGACCTGGGCGCGCAGCACCGGGATCGCCGCGACGGCCTCGGTGGCCGCCGCGAGGTCCGCTGCGAGGGCCTCGGCCTGTTGCGGCAGCTCCTCGGCGAGCCGGGCCTGTTCGCGGGTCTGGGTGAGGAGGCGCTCGCGTCGGGTGCCGGTGGCCGCGAGCTCGCGGGTGACCTCGCTCAGACGCCGCTGGACCGGCACCAGGGCGCGGGCCTGCGCGAGCCGGGCCGAGATCCGGTCCACAGCCGCCTTGGCATCGGTGACGGTCAGGTCGCTCGGGGCGAGCGAGGCGGCTCTGGCGTGCTCGCGCCGTGCCTGGTCGGTGAGCTCGCTGACCCCGGCCACGGCCTCGGCCCGCTGGGCGGACTCGACGCGGCGTACGCGTTCCTCCTGCTCCTCGGCCGCTGCGACCAGACGGCTCTCGGCGGCGGCAGCGGCCCGGAGACCGCGCTGCTTCTCGGCCATCGCGCGGGCGGCGTCGAGAGCGGCCAGGGTCTCCGACTCGGCGGCCAGGGCCTCCATCGCGGCGCCGGAGGTGACGGCCTGGGACTCGGTGGCCTCCTCGGCCAGAGCGCGGGCCCAGGTGGCGATCGCGCCGTCGCCGGCGGGGAGGCCGAGGTCGTGGACGTCCCAGTCGTCGGGGAGCGTGACGGCCGCGGTCTCGCTGATCCGGCTGACCACCTCCGCGACACCGGCGTTGAGCTCCTCCGAACGCCGCCGGAGCTCGACGCGACGCTCACGCAGCCAGCGCTCGACATCGGCGAAGCGCTCGGTGCGGAAGAGCCGCTCGAGCAGCCGCTTGCGCTCCTCGGCGCTGGAGCGGAGGAACGCCTGGAAGCGGCCCTGAGGGAGCATCGCGACCTGCACGAACTGGGTCAACGTCATGCCGAGTAGGTCCGAGACCAGGTGGCCGGCCTCGTCGAGGCGGGTGGTGAGGGTGCGCCACTCCTCGCCGACCTGCTCCATGAGCACGACCGAGGCCTGCTGGGTCGTGGTGCCGGAGCCGCGCCGCTTGGGCCGCTCCCAGGAGGGGGAGCGGGTGATCCGGAAGCGTCGCTGGGCCAGCGTCGCCTCCAGGACGACCCGGGTCGCGACCTCGGCCGGGGCCCGGTCGCTGCGCAACCGCTTCGCGACCGAACGGTCTCCGGGGACGTCGCCGTAGAGCGCGAAGCAGACCGCGTCCAGGACGCTCGTCTTCCCGGCTCCGGTGGCACCGGAGAGCAGGAAGAGCCCCGCCTCGGAGAGCTGGTCGAAGTCGACGCTCACCGTGCCCGTGAACGGGCCGAACGCGGCGACCTCCAGGTGGTGAAGGCGCATCAGAAGAGCACCTCGAGCCACTCCTCTTCCTCGGCGCCGCCGGAGCGCGAGTCGAGCGAGTCGACCTCGGGGTCCTCACAGCAGGCGTCCACGGCGGTCTGCAGCAGCGCCAGCTCGGCCTTGGCCGCGGGCTCGCCGCGAAGCTCGGCGACGAACTCGGTGACCAGGTCGATGTCACGTCGCGGCCGGGACGGGTCGGGCTGGGACAGGGCACCCAGGACGGGCGCGGTCGACTCGAACCCCAGGACGAGCGTGTGCGGGAAGCGACGGCGCAGGCGCTCCATCGCCTGCGCGGGGCGGATCCGGTCGGTCAGGGTGATCTGCAGCCAGGAGGTCTCGTGCACCTCGTGGCGCGGGTCGCTCAGCAGCTCCTCGAGGGTGCCGCGCAGCCGGGCGAGCTTGCGCGGGACCGGGGCTTCGACGAACTCGCTCGCCACGAAGCCGGACTCGTCGAGGTCGATGAGCCAGGAGCCCTTGAGGTGGTTGGCCTCGGAGAAGGAGTAGGCCAGCGGGGAGCCGCTGTAGCGCACCGTGTCGGTGATCGTGTGGCGGCCGTGGAGGTGGCCGAGAGCGGCGTAGGAGATGTCCTCGAAGAGGCTGGCGGGGACCATCGAGACGCCGCCGACGGAGATGTCGCGCTCGGAGTCGGAGGGCTCGGCACCGGTGACGAAGGCGTGGGCCATCACCACGCTGCGGCCACCCCGATCGTCGAGGTCTGCTCGGACGCGTCGCATCGCCTCACCCAGCGCCGCCTGGTGGGAGCGCGACTCCAACCCCCACGACGCCCTGGCGGCGTCGGGATCGAGGTAGGGGAGACCGTAGAAGGCCACCTCGCCGTGCTCGTCGGGGAGCATCACCGGGCGGCCGACGCCGGCCAGGTCGGTGCGGATGAAGATGCCGGCGGCGTCGATCAGGTCGGACCCGAAGCCCAGCCGCTGCGCGGAGTCGTGGTTGCCGCTGGTGATGACGACCTTCGCCCGCGAGGCCGCGAGCCGGGAGAGCGCCTCCGAGGCCAGCCGCACCGCGTCGACCTGCGGAAGCGCGCGGTCGTAGACGTCGCCGGATACGCACACCACGTCGACCGATCCCTGCTCCACCACGGAGAGGAGATGGTCGACGTACGCCGCCTGGTGCCCGAGCATGCCCTCCCGGTGGAAGGACCGGCCCAGGTGCCAGTCGGAGGTGTGCAGGATCCGCATGAAACGAAAACTATCGGTGAGCACGGACAGTCTTGCCCCCGACTCACCGCCGGAGCGTCGGCTACGCGGGATAGGTCACCTTGATCGCCAGCTGCCGCTGCAGGTTGTCGGCAGCGTCCGAGACCCGACGGCGTACGCCTGGGTCCAGGTCGAGCTCGATGACCGTCCGCGCGGCAGCGAGCGTCCCCTCGGTCACCGAGCCGCTCGGGAAGAACGCCTCGGCGGCCTCGGCCAGGCTCCAGCCGGACCGCTTCTCGGCGGTGGCGGGAAGCTCGGCGAAGTAGCGCTCGACGTAGCCCGCGGTCAGCTCGGCCGGACCGGTCCAGAACGCCCGCCCGGCGGCCAGGATGTCGTAGTTGGGCAGGTCGGTCTCGCCGGTGAACACCGACCAGCCGTACGCCTTCGCCTCCGCGTCGGGAATGCTGACCAGCGCGCCGTTGAGGTGGATGCGGGCCTCGTTGGCCGGCTCCGCGTCGTACGCCGCCTGCAGCTCCGAACGGTCCGCGAACCCGTTCTCGGCGAGCTTGGCCAGGATGCGCCAACGCAGGTCGAGGTCGGTCTCGATCCCGGCCGGGGGAGTGGCCAGCCATTCCCGCAGCAGGGACTCGGAGGTGGCCGAGCGGATCGCGGTGCGGTAGGCCGAGAGCTGGAGCTCCGAGCCGGGAGCGACCTGGTCGAGCTTGCGTAGAGCCGCCTCGTGGAGCCGCTCGCGCGCCCCGGCGGGGGCGAGCGGCACCACCGCGCCGAAGAGCCAGGGCATGGTGCGCCGTGGGCTGTCCTCGACGTCCTCGACCGGCAGCGAGGCCTCGGCGATGTCGACGACGTCGGCCGGGTCGACCGCGGCGTTGAACCAGGCGCTGCGCAGGTTGTTCCACACTCCGGCGCGCAGGCCTCCGTCGGTCACGTCCGGCAATGCCGCCTTGAGCGCCTGCACGGTCTCCCAGTCGGGGATGGCGGAGGCCCAGGTGTCGTCGTAGGGGTCGAGGATGACCGCGTTGGCGGCGACCTGGAGCGGCGTCTTGTCGCCGTTCACGGTGATGTCCTGGGTGGTCCACTGCGTGCCGTTGAGGATGGCTGCCCGGAAGGTGTGGGAGCGCTCGGCGGGGTGCCGCGACGGGGCAGTGCGGTTGACGACCATCTTGCCCGGGTCCCACGAGAGCGTGTCCGGGCCGGCCTTGAGCAGCCACTGGGACGTGAAGGTGTCCAGGTCGAACTCCACGCCGGCCTCAGCCGCGGCGGCGGCCCAGGAGCCGAACAAGTCGTGCATCGTCGCGTTGCCGAACCGGTGCCGGGTGAAGTGGTCGATCGCGCCCGCGAAGAAGACGTCGTCGCCCAGGGACGCGGCGAGCTGGCGCAGGATCGCGGAGCCCTTGGAGTAGGAGATCCCGTCGAAGTTCTGCAGCGCCGAGACGGCGTCCTCGGCGCCGTTTCCGGCGACCGAGTGCGTCGAGCCGCGCTGGTCGGCGGTCAGACCCCACTGACGACGGGCGTAGGACATGTCGGCCCAGGCGTCGGCGTACTCGGTGACGTCGGCGGTCACCCGGTTGCCCATGTATTCGGCGAACGACTCGTTGAGCCACAGGTCGTCCCACCACTGCGGCGTGACCAGGTCGCCGAACCACTGGTGGGCCATCTCGTGGGCGACCGTGGTGGCGCGCTGGATCCGCATGCCACGGGTCACCCGCGAGGTGAAGACGAGGGGGTCGCGGAAGGTCACGCAGCCCGGGTTCTCCATCGCGCCGGCGTTGAACTCCGGCACGAACGCCTGGTGGTAGTTGCCGAACGGGTAGCGGATCCCGAAGAGCCGGTGGAACTCGTCGAAGCACTGCTTGGTGATCGTGAAGAGCTCCTCAGTGTCCTTGTCGAGGTCGGCGGCGATGCTCTGCCGCGAGCTCAGCGACAGCGGGATCCCGTCGTGCTCGTCGTGGATCATGTGCCACGGTCCGGCGACGAGAGTGACGAAGTACGTCGAGAGCGGCTGGCTCCGCTCGAACTCCCAGACCCCGGGCTCGGTCTGGGTGCCCGGCGCGTTGCCGATCACCGTCCAGTCCAGCGGCGCGGTCACGTGGAAGGTGTAGGGCGCTTTCAGGTCGGGCTGGTCGAAGCAGGCGAAGATCGTCGGGGCGGCGTCCATGAAGCACATCCCGTAGACGTAGGCCCGTCCGTCGGCCGGGTCGACGCTGCGGTGGAGCCCCTCGCCGTCGTTGCGGAACGGCATGGTGGCCTCGACGACGAGCTCGTTCGGGCCCTCCTGCGTGCTGATCGGGAGACGCCCCTTGGCGAGCATGGCCGGGTCGATCGGAGCCCCGTTGAGGCTGATCCGCTCGACCGAGACCGGCTTCAGGTCGAGGAACGTCGGTCCGCCCCTGGATGTGAACCGGATCGTCGTCACGGACCCGAACGTCTCCTCGCTCGAGCCGAGATCGAGGCGTACGTCGTAGTCCTCGATGTTCAGCAGGCTGGCGCGCGCGGCGGCCTCGTCTCGGCGCAGGGGCAGACTCTGGGTGCTCACGTCGCACAGGCTAACGGGCGGATGGCAGTCTTACCCCATGACTTCTGATGCGGCAGACCAGCGCTCGGTTTCTCTGGAGAAGATCGGCGAGCACCGCTTCCGTGCGACCAACGCGCGCGGCGGTTCCGTGGTGATCGGCCACGGCGACGACCCCGACTTCACCCCGGTCGAGCTGCTCCTCGCCGCCCTGGCCGGCTGCAGCGCCCTGGACGTCGACTTCATCACCGCCAAGCGGTCCCCGATGGAGACCTTCGAGGCCCTCGCCGCGGGCACCAAGATCCGCGACGAGCAGGGCAACCGCCTCGTCGACCTCTCGGTCACCTTCGACATCACCTTCCCCGAGGGCGAGGCCGGCGACGCTGCCCGCAAGGTCCTCCCGGACGCGATCAAGAAGTCCGAGACCCGGCTGTGCACCGTCGGCCGCACCGTCGCCGTCGCCACCCCGGTGAGCTACGGCGAGGGCGCCCTGTCCTGACCCCAGCCGAGACTGCAGTTGTGGCGGCCGAAACTGCAGTTGTGGACGACGAAAGTAGGGATTCGTCGTCCACAACTACCGATTCGACCTCCATAAGCGAGGACTCGGCGGGCGGGCGAGTCAGGGGAGCAGGAGGGCGGAGTCGCCGAACTCGTGCCACAGGTAGCCGTCAGCGGCGGCGGCGTCGTAGGCCGCCTGGGTGAGCTCGGGACCGGCGACCGCCTCGACCAGCAGCAGATGGCTGGCTTGCGGGTCGTGCCAGCCGGTGATGAGCCCGTTGACGACGTACGGCGGGTTGGCCGGTGTGATGACCCGGTCGGTCCAGCCGCTCGCCGCCCTGACCGCGCCCGTCGCGGGGATGACCGCCGACTCGAGGGCTCGGGTGACGGTGGTGCCGGCCGCGACGACGCGGCCACCGGCGTACCTGGTCTGCTCCACCAGCCGTGCCGTGGTCTCGGAGACCTCGAACCACTCCGCGCCGGGGGCCTCGCCGGCCTCCTGTGAGGAGACGCCGGTGTGGAGCGTGATGGGCGCGATCTGGATCCCGCGGGTGACCAGCTCGGTGACCAGCGGGTGGGTGAACGGGCGCGCCGCCGACGGCATCTCGGCGCTCCCGGGGCGGTGCCCGAAGACGGTCTGGTAGGCGGAGAGCGGGTAGCGCCGGTCGAGATAGCCGTACGCGATCGGGCGGCCGGCATGTTCGAGCTCGGCGGTCACGTCGCCGGTGACCTGGGCGCGCCACAGCCGGTTGCCCTCGCCGGTGGGGGAGGAGGCGCGACCGTCGGGATAGGGCTCCCGCAGGGTGACTCGCAGGCCCGCGGTCACGACCACGTCGCCCGCGGTGGCGTCGAGCACGGACCGCGAGGCGTCCGGGGCCGAGCGGATCTCCACGGCCCAGCCGGTGTCGAGGCGTTGGGCGAGGTGGAGCACGACCCGGCCGCGCCCGACCATGTCGGCGTCGAGCTGGCGAGCCTCGGTCACCGAGTCGTTGACCACGACCAGGTCGCCGGGGGAGAGGTGGTCGGCAAGAGTGCGGAACAGGGCATGTCGTACGCCGCCAGGGGTCGCCACGAGCAGGCGCACCCCGTCACGTTCTATGCCGCGCCACTCCGCGGGCGCGGGGGCCGTGGTGTCGTCGGGGGCGGGGAAGCTGGTGGTCGGTCGTTCGGCGAGCATCGTCATCGGGTTGCTCCGATCGGTGAGAGGTCGGCGGCGCGGTAGCGCCCGGTGGGCTCGTCGCCTGCGAGCAGCGCGAGCAGGTGCGGAACGACCGATTCCGGCAGCGGTCGGTCGGAGATGTCCTCGCCGGGGAAGGCGTCCTGGTGCATGGCGGTGCGCATGTCGCCGGGGTCGACGGCGTACGCGCGGATGCCGTTCTCCTCACCGAGGGTGAGGATCAGGTGGTCGAGCGCGGCCTTGCTCGCTGCGTACGTTCCCCAGGTCGGGTAGTGCTCGATCGCCGCGTCGCTCGAGATGCCGACGAGGGTCCCGCGCGAGGCGATCAGGTAGGGGAGGAGTCGCTGGGTCAGGGTGAGCGGGGCGAGCAGGTTCGTCTCGAGCACGCGCGAGAAGAGGCTCTCGGGGACCTCGGCCAGGGGAAGCATGGGGCCGAGCTCGCTGGCGTTGTGCACGAGCAGGTCGAGGCGTCCGTGCCGGGCGACGGCGGCGGCGATCGCGTCCTGATGGTCGAGGTCGCGTACGTCGCCGCTCAGCGTCGTCACCCGAGCGCTGCCCGGTAGCGCGGCATGGAGACGGTCGGCGTCGCGGGCGTCGGTGACGACGCTCCAACCCTTGTCGATGAGGGAGGTCGCGAGGGCGAGCCCCAGCCCCGCGGATCCGCCGGTGATGACGGCTACTTCGTTGTCTGATCTGTTCATGCCCCCTAGGATTCAACCTAAAGTGAACTTGAGATCAAGGGCTGTGACAGAAAAGAGTGAGATGAACACCCATGACCTGCTCACGATGGGCGAGGTGACCCGGCGCAGTGGCTATGCGGCCTCCGCGGTGCGCTACTACGAGACCCAGGGCCTGATCCAGGCTCAGCGCTCGGCCGGGGGACAGCGTACGTTCGAGCGCAGCGTCCTGCGCCGCCTCGCCTTCATCAGGGCGGCCGCCAACGTCGGGCTGTCGCTGGACGAGATCAAGGCCGAGCTCGACTGCCTGCCGGGGGACCGGACCCCCACCAAGGCCGACTGGGCCCGGATGTCGAAGCACTGGCGCCGCCGCCTCGAGGAGCAGATCCACGCCCTCGAGCGCCTCCGCGACAACCTCGACTCCTGCATCGGCTGTGGCTGCCTCTCGCTGCAGCGCTGCGGCATCTCCAACCCGGGTGACGCCGCCGCTGCCCAGAGCACCGGCGCGGCCTATCTCCCCAAGGTCCTCCGCCGCGACCCGCCCCGCCGCCGCCCCTGACCCTGCCGAGGCGTCACGTACGTCGGCCGAGATGTCACGTACGTGCCAACTCGACCGACGCCAGTGACGCCTCGGCAGGGGTGGGTCAGCCGACGGTGATGTTCTCGAACTCGACGGGCGTCTTGGGGGCGCCGGTGCCGTCGGGGCCGGCCTCGGCCACGCCGGCCTCGCCGACCTCCTGGAGGGTCTTGATGGCGGCCTCGTCGAGGGTGCCGAAGACGGTGTAGGCGGGCGGGAGCTGGGTGTCGCCGAAGACCATGAAGAACTGGCTGCCGCCGGAGTTCGGCTGGCCGGTGTTGGCCATCGCGAGGGTGCCGGCGGGGAAGGTGTCGCTGTCCTCGAACTCGTCGGGGATCGTGTAGCCCGGGCCGCCGGTGCCCTCGCCGGTCGGGTCGCCGCACTGCAGCAGCTCGAAACCGGGGTTGGCGCCGAGGCGGTGGCAGCTGGTGCCGTCGTAGTAGTCCTGCGAGGCCAGCGAGAGGAACGAGTTGACCGTGCACGGCGCCTTGTCCGCGTCGAGCGTGATCGCGAGCGGGCCGACGGAGGTGTTGATGGTGGCGGCGACCTTGCCGGTGTACTGCGCGGTCTTCTCCGGCTGGTCGACCTCCTTGGAGGCGCCCATCGGGTCCTCGGTGTAGTCGCAGCTCGTCGTGCCGGGCTTCACGATCGACTTCCAGTCGCTGGACTCGCTCGACTTCGGGCCCTTGCTCTCCTCGGCGGCGCCGGAGCCGCCGTCGTCGGAACCACAGGCGGACAGCGTCAGGAGCAGGGCAGCGGCGGCTACGGCCGGGAGCGCACGAGAAGGCATGCCCAGATGCTAGGGGAGCGGTCCGAACGATCCCTCGACGGACCCCGCGCTGCGATGCCGTCGGCACCCGCAGCCAGCATCGGAGCCGCGCACTATCGCACACCTTGGTCGTTCCCCGCGATACTGCACCAGCCCCGACGCACCCAACCGCCACGACAAGGGCGGGGCTCGGCTAGCCTCCAGTCGTGCCTGTGCTCTCCGTGCGTTTCGAGCTCGACGACCTGACCCGGCCGGAGGTGATCCGGCTCCTGGAGGAGCACCTCGAGGACATGTACGCGGTGAGCCCGGCCGAGTCGGTGCACGCACTCGACCTCGCGGCGCTGAAGGTGCCCGAGATCGCGTTCTGGTCGGCCTGGGAGGGGACCGAGCTCGTCGGCTGCGGCGCGCTCAAGTCATTGGCCGAGGGCGACGTCGAGCTGAAGTCGATGCGCACCTCGACGCATGCCCGCGGCCGCGGCATCGCGACCGCGCTGCTCCAGCACCTCATCGAGCAGGCGCGGTCCGCGGGCGGCCGCCGGATCCTCCTCGAGACCGGGAGCGAGGACTTCCACGCTCCCGCCCGGCGCCTCTACGCGGGCAACGGCTTCACCGAGCGCCCGCCCTTCGGCAGCTACGTGCTCGACCCCAACTCGGTCTTCTTCGAGCTCTCGCTGTAGTCCTCCGACGGAGCCGCCCGTCGGAACAGCATGTTGTCGAGAGCGAGCTTGGTGCGGCGTACGACGATCAGGTAGACCGCGATCGCGAGCCAGCCCAGGTCGCGGAAGGTGTCGGCGAGGTAGGCGGGGTCGGCCGAGGCGCCGCCGCCACCGAAGCAGCCGCAGTCGATGTTGAGCCCGCGCGCCCAGGCCGAGGTGATCCCGACGAGGAACGAGCACAGCCCGAGCGCCGTCGCCACCGCCGCGGTCCGGGTGAACAGCCCGAGGATCAGCAGTGCGCCGAGCACGATCTCGGCGATCGGCATGGCGATCGCGTACGCAGGGGCCAACTGCCACGGTAGCAGCTGGTAGCCGCGCACCGCCTGCTCGGTGATCGCCGGCTCGGGCAGCTTGGCGAGCCCGGCGGCGAGGAACACGAAACCGAGGTAGAGACGGCCGGCGAGGCCGATCCAGCCCAACAGATCAGCGCGAGTCCTCATGAGAGCACCACCCAGGAGGTGCGCAGGACGCCGAAGACGACGAACGCCGCCACGACCGCGTAGCCGGCCCACAGCACCGGCGGGGGAGAGACCTCGTCCCTGATCTCACGCCGCACGAACCACACCCCGAGCGCCAGCACGGCCACGGAGACCGCGACCAGCCCGACGACGTACCACACCTCGTTCACCTCGCCAGCGTGCCACAGCCGCGGCCCGCAACCATCGCCCGGACGCCCGCCTTCAGCGCATCTTCAGCCTGCGAGCCACCTTCTCAGGAAACTTCAGGGCTGCAGCCACCACGGGCTCGTGTAGGCGATGCCCAGGTCGTTGCACGGATGGCCCTCCGGGCCCGGAGTCGCGTTGGCCTGCGTCGGGTCGCTCACCCGCAGCAGCACCCAGTCGCCGTCGTCGACCGAGACCGGCACGGTGACCGAGATCGGGTCGCCGACGCGGAACGCCACGACGTCGGCCACGACGGGCACCGACGGCCCCGGACGGAGCACCTGCAGATGCAGCTCCCGGCCGACCCACTCCTCGTCGCGGGCCAGGTCGAGGGTGAACCGCATGTCGCCGCCACGGCCGGGGACCACCGAGCCCATCCGGTGCTCCACGCCGTCCAGCGTGGCCACCGCGTCGACCCGGAGTCCTGAGGTGCGCGTGGCGAAGAACCGCCGCGCGCGCATCGCCTCGAAGACGCCGCCGCGGTCGTGGGAGGCGACCCACAACCCGGTGCGCCCCTTGCCCTCCGGGTGGGCCCCAGTCGGTGCCGTGCTCGTCGGTGACCCCGCTGATCCCGGTGCGCCAGCCGGCGTTGAGGCACTGGCACAGGGGAGAGGTCCTGCCGTCGGCGAAGCCCTCGAAGAGATAGTCGTCGCCGCGGTTGAACATCTCCAGCGACACCATCCGCTCGCGCGCCCGCGCGTCGTAGCGGAACTCCTGGAACCGGAACGGCTCGCGCCCGGGATGGTTGAACCCGGCGATCCCGTCAGCCCCGCCGTCGATGATCGGCGTCGAGGGGGAGCGCATCAGCCAGTCGAAGAACGGCCGCATCGCGCCGACGTCGACGATGTCGGTGAAGTGCTCGCTTCCCCACACGTTGATATGACCCAACAACGGCTCCGACCACTCGAAGCCACGGATCGCGGTGAAGGTGCCGTCGGCATTGGCCGCGTCGGCCAGTTCCCGTGTCCGCGCCCAGTCCGAGCGGGTGATGCCGCCGATCTGCTTGTACGCCGCCGGCAGCAGCCCCGCGAGCGCATTGCCGAGGATGTGGTCGGAGACCGTGGCATGGTCGGTGAGCGCCGCGAGGTCCAGCCCGGCGCTCCGCATCGAGTCGAAGGCGAGGTCCGGGTCGCCGTCGCCGTCTGACATCAGCGTGTGGTTGTGCAGGTCCGCATGGACCAGCGTGGTCCCGGACGAGAGCCGCGACGTCCGGCTCGCCCCGACGCCGGCCCGGGCGGTCACCGAGGCCGCCGCACCCGTGAACGACGAGGACATCGACGCCAGCAGGAGCCCCGCTCCCGCCGCTCCCAGCGCCGTACGTCGCGTGAGCGGCCCGCTCATCGACCGAAGAGTCCCGACCTGCTGTCCGTCTCCGAGGCACATGGCCCCTATTTCACGCAGATCCCAGCAGCGTACGGGCGGCTTTCAGATCACAGGTCGGTGAAGTCGGCGTAGAGACAGGCATGGTCGGAAGCAGCGTGCTGCTCCGCGGTCAGGGTCGGGAACAGGTCCCAGGGGTCCTTGGTCCGCGGCCCGTGCCACACGCCCTTGCGGAAGACACCGCCGCCGGTCTGCTTGGCGCGCAGCGCGGGGGAGAGGAGCAGGTAGTCGATCTTGTCGTCCTCGTTGCCGGAACCGTACGTTCCGCGGCGGTGGTTCCAGTCCCAGTTCGCGTGCTCGCTGGCGTCCGCGAGCCCGGAGCCCGACAGCAGGGGCTCCAGCGACCCACCGCCGGGGGAGTCGTTGAGGTCGCCGGCGACGCAGACGTGCTCGATCCCCTCCTCGAGCAGCCCACGGTAGATCTCCGCGACCCGCGCGGCCTGCCGGCCGCGCCGCTTGGCGCCCAGCGGATCGCCCTTCTCCGAGTA
Source organism: Nocardioides sp. NPDC101246 (assembly GCF_044767415.1). NCBI lineage: Bacteria > Bacillati > Actinomycetota > Actinomycetes > Propionibacteriales > Nocardioidaceae > Nocardioides > Nocardioides sp. NPDC101246. The sequence goes on along the minus strand of NZ_JBIWNX010000021.1, from coordinate 63,087 downwards.
GCCCTTGGACTTGAAGTGGTTGGCGAGCACCACGATCCGCGCGCCGCTGGGAGCCTCGAGGTGATACTCGCAGCAGTCGCGGGAGAAGATCACGCCCTCCTCGTCGCGGTCGAAGATGTGGGTGCGCATCTGCACCAGGCGATAGCCGTCACCGACCATCACGCCCACGTCGATGCCGCGCTCGTCGTTGCCCTCTACGACCATCACCTGCTCGTACGCCTCGGCGCCGACCTCCGGCAGCAGCGTCTGGGAGAACATGTGCAGCCCCGGCCGGTCGTCGGCCTCGACGACCACCGCGACCTCGGCCCGCAGCTCGGCGAAGACGCGTGCGGTGTTCTCCGTGGCGACCTCGTCGACGGCGGCCGTCTTGAGCTCGACGAACCCGACCCAGTCGTTGCGCCCCTGCGCGACCAGCTGGACCGGTCCCGAGCGCGGGCGTTTGAGCAGCGCGCCGCGCATCTTCCGCAGCCGCGCGAACTCGCCCTCGTCGCTCTTCAGGAGGCCGAGCTTCTCGAGGTTGTCCAGGATCTCCTGCTCGTCGCCCTGATAGCTGGGCTGGGCGAGCAGCGTGGAGACGCGGGAGTGAGCGGTCAGGACCGCTCGCCGCGTCGTGGCGTCAGCCTCGTCGGTGTCCATCGCCTTCGGCCGGGCGAAGAGGTTCTCGACGTTGAACGATGCGAGTCGCATCCCTCCAATCTAAGCCACCCGACCGGTCACCGGGTCACGATCGGTGAGGCAGTAGACCTGCCCGTACGGCGCCCGCATGACCGTCCACCACTCGAAGACACCGACGGTCTCGGCGCCGAGCGCCTCGTGACGGCAGGTCTCGGTGGCCCGGTGGGCGACCGCGAGGTCGGGATGGGCGCGGACCTCGCCGTCCTCGTCCTCGAGCCGCTGCAGAAGGATCCGGAGCCCGCCGTGCGGATCGGGGTCGGCGAGACGTACGAACTCGGGGGTCGCGGCCGGTTCCGGCGTCCGCGAGGTGATCTCGGCCCAGAACGCGACCTCCTGCTCCCAGCGCACCCGGGGGATGTCGATGCACACCTGGTCGAGCACGCGCTCGGGCTCCGAGCGCGCGAAGCGGAGACCGGACCTCTCGACCGACGTGTGGCAGAAGAGGAGCCCGCCGGGGGAGCGCATCACCGGCACGTCCTCGTACGTCCAGGCCGGGCTCGCCCCGAGGTCCGCCGCCCGCCTGACCGCGGTCTCACGGTCGACGGCGTCGAGATCGAGGTGGATCCGTGGTGCGGCGTCCTCGACCGCCTGCATCTTCAGCCAGGCATCGCCTTCCTGGGGCACCAGCGTGAGGAACTGCCCGTCCTCGCCGCGGGGTGCGGACAGCGCCCATCCGGTCGCCGCCGACCAGAATTCGACCGCCTCCTCCCATCCTTCCCGCGGGACGTCGAGGAAGAGATGGAACCAGGCAGGTGCGGCGGTGGTGCTCATGGCCGCGACCCTACGCGTGGGGCGAGGCGTACGCAGTCCCAAAATCAGCTACGCCGGGGCGCACCGCGTCTGCGGCACACCCCGGCGTAGCGCGGGATCAAGCCTGCTGAGAGATCCCGAACTGTACGTTGCCGGAGGCATCCATCCCGGCGTCGAGGACCTTGTCGTCGAGCTCGGCGGCAGCGCCCTGGTCGAGGAAGACCCGCGCACCCTCCTGCTCGATGACCTGGTCCTCCGCCTCGGCGGTCGGGACGAGTGCGGCGCTCAATGCGCCGTCCGGTTCTGCGTTGGAGGCGAGCCGGAGGCCGGCGCCCTGGGACTGCTCGGAGATCGAGCGGACGATGGTGGTGGCGTTCTCGGTCAGCTGAAGCATGTCGAGATCTTCCATGGTTGGGTACGGAGTACCCGCTCCACCATTCCTCACAGATCGGCCTCGTTCAAGCCCGGCATGCCGGGCTCAGGCGTCCCAGCCCTCCGGACGGAGCTTCTTCGGGAGCTTCGAGACGATCGTGGCGTACGACTCGTCGACCGCCTCCAGGATCTCCTCGTCGGGGATCGCGCCGCCCCAGGCGAGGTCGTTCCACCCCGACCGGCCGATGTAGCCGGTGACGGCCACGTCGCCGGGATAGCGCAGCAGCCACTCGTCGGCGATCTCGCGGGAGGGACCGCACTTCAGCCCCACCTTCGCGGAGCCGAGGAACGCGAAGATCTTGCCGCGCTCACCCGGCCCGACCTTGATCACCGGGTGCTCGTGGTCCCACGGGTTGTCCGGCCAGGCGCCCGGCTTGGTGAGGCAGTAGGCCTGCAGCGACGTCACGTCCATGGCGACCATGGTGCCACCGCCGGAGCCCGCCCGGGACCGGCGATTTCGGGCGGGTCAATTTCCGCTGCGCGGGCCTAGAATGATCGCGAGGACAGCTGTTCTTCCTTTGGCATTGGGCTGAGGAGGTGAATCTCAAATGTCGTCTGAAAACCTGTCCATTCAGGAACATCCCGACATCGCGGCACTCCGGGACCGGTTCGATCTGACCGGCTCCTCCGCCACCGCTCAGGTGGTCGACGGTGTCACGATGATGGCCGGTCTCTATCTGGCCATATCGCCGTGGGTCGTGGGCTTCAACACCACGGCATCACCACTGATGGTCAGCAACCTGATCGTCGGTCTCACGGTTGCTCTGCTGGCGCTCTGCTTCGCGTCGGCGTTCGGCCGTACGCACGGTCTGGCCTGGACCGTCCCGCTCATGGGTGCATGGGCGATCGTCTCGCCGTGGCTCATGAACGGCGTCGACACGACCGGAGGAATGATCACGTCCAACGTGATCGCCGGAGCGGTCATCTTGTTGTGCGGACTCGGCGCTGCCGGGTTCGGCACGTTGTTCAACCCGCGTAGGTAGGCAGAGCCCGCGGGACCCTTCACCGACCGGCCGAGCGAGGAGCGCTCGGCCGGCCCTCCGCCCGCCGGATCAGCCGATGTCCGCGCCGTAGACCTTCGTGACCGCGATGGTGATGAGCACGCGGCGGTCGGGACCATCACCTCTCGGTACTCGTCCCAGTCGGGGTGCTCGCCGGCGCCGCGACGGTAGTAGTCGACGAGCGCGTCGACCTCCGGGCTGTCGAAGGTGGCGCCGGGCCCGGTCAGCGTGACCGTGCCCTCGGCCGTGGCCCAGGTCCGCCCTCCGGGGCCGTCGACCTCGATCGCCGCCCGCGGGTCGCGGCGGAGGTTCTTGGTCTTCACCAGCCCCTCGCGGGTGGAGATCAGGATCTCGCTGCGCTCACGGTCGTAGAACTGCCACACGGGTGAGAGCTGTGGCAGGCCGTTGGCCTTGATCGTGGCCAGGATCCCGTGGCGGGTGGTGGCGAGGAGTTCGTGCGGATCGAACGTCATGTCGACCCGAACGCGTCGCCGTGCGACTTCCTTCCCGAGGACGCATCCGGAATTCGGAGGTGCCCGGCGCGGAGGTCGGCTAGGTTGCCGAGGACCCGCACCGAAGGAGACCCCACATGCGTGCATTGATCGGCCGGATTCTGGTGGCGATGGGGCTGGTATCCCTGCTCCTCGTCACACCCGCCAGCCCCGCGACAGCCGCCGAGGACGACATCCTCGACCGCCTGCTCGCCATCGACGGCGTCAGCCTCATCCAGGAGAAGCCGGTCGCCGGCTACCGCTACTTCGTCCTCAACTTCACTCAGCCCGTGGACCACCGCAGGCCGCACGGCAAGACCTTCCAGCAGCGGTTCACGGTGCTCCACAAGGACACCGCCCGCCCGACCGTGTTCCAGACCAGCGGCTACAACGTCTCGACCAACCCCGGCCGCAGCGAGCCGACCCGCATCATCGACGGCAACCAGGTCTCGATGGAATACCGGTTCTTCACCCCGTCGCGCCCCGACCCCGCCGACTGGGACGACCTCGACATCTGGCAGGCCGCCAGCGACCAGCACGCCATCTTCGAGGCGCTGAAGCCGATCTACTCCGCGAACTGGCTCGCCACCGGCGGCTCGAAGGGCGGCATGACCGCCACCTACTTCGAGCGGTTCTACCCCCGTGACATGGACGGCATCGTCGCCTACGTCGCCCCGAACGACGTGGTCAACCGCGAGGACTCCGCCTACGACGACTTCTTCGCCACCGTCGGCACCGAGGACTGCCGCGACCGGCTCAACGGCGTCCAGCGCGAGGCGCTCGTGCGCCGCGAGGCGCTGAAGGCGACCTACGCCGACCTCGCCGAGACCGAGGGCTACACCTTCGACACCGTGGGCAGCCTGGACTCCGCGTACGAGATGGTGGTGCTCGACTACGTCTGGGCCTTCTGGCAGTACGCCGGCACGGCCGAGTGCGCCAACATCCCTGCCGACGCGGCGACCGCCACGGACCAGGAGATCTGGGACTCGATCGACTACTACTCGGGCTTCGGGTTCTACACCGACCAGGGCCTGAGCCCCTACACGCCCTACTACTACCAGGCCGGCACCGAGCTCGGTGCACCGACGATCGGCTTCCCGCACATCGAGGACGAGCTGATCCGCTACGGCTACCAGCCGCCGCGCAGCTTCGTCCCGCGTGACATCGACATGCGGTTCGACCCGTCGGCGATGCGCGACGTCGACTCCTGGGTACGCAAGCACGCCCACCAGATGCTCTTCGTCTACGGCGAGGCGGACCCGTGGGGCGCCGAGCGCTTCCGCCCGGGCCGCAAGGCGACCGACTCCTACGTCTTCACCGCGCCGGGGATGAACCACGGCGCCAACGTGGCCGGCCTGGTCGCCGACGAGCGTGAGCTCGCCACCGCCCGGATCCTGGAGTGGGCGGGCGTGGCGACCGCCGCGGTCGAGGCCGACGCGTCGAAGGCGAAGCCGCTGGCGACGTACGACGCCAAGCTCGACAAGCGTGACCTCAAGCGGGAGCCGATGCTGCGCTGACCCGGGCCCCTCTCCGAGGTCAGAGCGAGAGCAGCCCCAGCGTAAGGGCGGCGACCGAGGTGAGGGTGAGAGCGACCGTGGGCACGGAGCCCTTGGCGTCGCCGGCACGCAGATGGGTGATGATCGCGCCGAGGAAGTAGAGCGCGAGCGCCCCTGCGGCCGCGACGCCGAGGGCTCCGACCCAGATGCCGACGACGAGGCCGACGGCGCCGAGCACGAGCAGCGCACCGAGAAGGGGGACGTGCTTGGCGGCGACGCCGAGCCCACCCAGCTGTTCGACCAGGGCCGGCTGTGAGGTCACCTTGGCTGTTCCGGATGCCAGGCAGACGAGGGCGAGCAGGGACGAGACGACGATGTACGCGATGAACACGCGTGTACTCCTTGGGCTGACCCGCTCGGGCGGGTGATCTCGAGGCCGGACCGATGAGCCGACAACCGCAGAGTCTGAGTGGCGCGACGCAGCGTTGCAACTGGCACGTTAGCAACTTATCCTGAGTAAGTGACGTTAGATGACGTACAGGTCGACGGCAGGTCGTGCGCCGTCTTTCAGCGCACGCTCGAGCGCGTCGGGCAACGCTGGTCGGGTGCGGTCCTCTTCGCGTCCGTGGCCGGCGCACGCCGCTTCGGGGTGTACCGCCGCGCCGTCGAAGGCATCTCGGACCGGATGCTCGCCCTGCGCCTCAAGGAGCTCGAGCGCGACGGCTTCCTGGTGCGGGAGGTGATCCCGTCGACCCCGGTTCAGGTCCTCTACCGCCCGACGCCGGCCGGGGCCGAGCTGATCGCCGCCCTCCAGCCGCTGGGGGAATGGGGCGACAAGCACCTGGCGGAGCTGCCTGAGCCGAATTGAGGGCTTGTCTTCGAGCGCGCTCGAAGACATAGCGTCTGAGGTATGGATCTTGGACTCCACTACTTCACGTTCACCCACCCCGAGTGGGAGACCACACTGGCCGACAAGCTGACCGAGACGGCGCGCATCGCGGACGAGGGCGGCGTCGACCTGTTCACCGTCATGGACCACTGGTTCCAGATGGAGCAGGCCGGCGGCCCCTTCGAGCCGATGCTCGAGGGCTACACCACGCTGGGGTACCTGGCCGGGATCACCGACAACGTACGTCTCAGCCTGCTCGTCACCGGAGTGACCTACCGCCACCCGGGGCTGCTCGCCAAGATCGTCACGACACTCGACCGGCTCTCCGGGGGCCGGGCGCTGCTGGGCATCGGGGCGGCGTGGTACGAGCGCGAGCACCAGGGGCTCGGCGTGCCGTACCCGTCGACGGCCGAGCGGTTCGAGCGCCTGGAGGAGACCCTGGAGATCTGTCGCCAGATGTGGTCGGAGAACGACGGCGCCTACGAGGGCAAGCACTACCAGCTCGCCGAGACCATCTCGCTCCCGCAGCCGGTCAATGGCACGGTCCCGGTCCTGATCGGCGGGGGCGGCGAGAAGAAGACGCTTCGCCTGGTCGCCAAGTACGGACAGGGCGCCAACCTCTTCGGCGCTCCTGGCCCCGAGGCCGTGGCGACCGTCAAGCACAAGCTCGAGGTGCTGCGCGGCCACTGCGACGACCTCGGCACCGACTACGACGCGATCGAGAAGACGATGCTCTTCCAGGGTCCCTCGGTCGACGACGCGGACGCCTTCTTGAAGTCGATGGAGGAGTACGCCGCCCTGGGCATCACGCTCGTCGGGCTGATGCCGACGCCGTACGTCGACCCGGTGCCGTGGGCCACCTCGCTCGTGGACCTGGTGCCGCGGTTGAAGGAGATCTAGGAAGCCCGATCTCGTCGACGACACCCACGCCGAAGCGGCGTAGGTGCGGGACCCGATGATCCACATCCGTTATGTTTTCGATGGTTCATTGACGGATTGATCGGAGACCGCTCAGTTGGTGGCGAAAGCATACGTTTCAACGGCTGTTGTGGTCGCAGGGCTCGCGCTCGGAGGTGGCATCCTCGGCAGCGGCGCGGGCCCGGCGTCGGCCGCCACCACCTCGCTCAACCCGATGGGCGTGAACGGAGACTTCACGATCGTCACCACCGCGGACGCGACCATGGGCAACGGCGAGCTGGAGGGCTCCCTCGCGGTCGGGGGCGACGTACGTTTCCCGAACGGGACCTACCCGATCATCCACAGCTCGGGCCTGACCCCGACGGCGTACGACATCCCCGTCGTCGCCGGCGATCCCACCAGGCTGCTGACCCGCGGGACCTTCGTGCCGGGCACCAACGGCGAGGTCACCGTCGACTCGCGGGGCTATGTCGAGGACGACCAGCGCGGGTTCGTCAAGATCGGCGATCTGGCCGGTCTGCAGGTCACCGAGCGCGGCGCCGGGGCGGTCTGGGTGGCCGACGGGCCATCAGGCACCCAGCAGGGGATCTACAATCCCAACCAGCTCTACAACGGCGGCGAACCCAACTCCCGCGTCGGTGCTCCGACGGGCTATGACGACTACTTCGCCGATCTGGACGTCTCCCCGGACGAGGCCACCGAGTGTCTGAACGAGCTCATCCCGGTCGAGAGCGACGAGGTGCACGTGAGCACGCTGACCCCGGGGAGCTCTGCCGCCGAGATGACCGCCGACATCGTCGCGGGCAAGACCAACGTCCTCGAGATCCCCTACGCCCAGCTCAGCACCTTCAGCGTGCTCCGGACCACCGGTGCGCCCCTCGCTGCCGACACCCCGCTGGTCGTGCGCGTCGTCGGCGCGCCGGACGGCGCGACGATCGACCTGCCGCAGTTCACAGGGACCGAGAGTCCCAACGCCGACCAGCCCAACCCGGTCGCACCGTACGTCCTCTACGACTTCTCCTCCTACGCCGAGGGCACCTCGCTCACCATCGGCGGAGACACGCTGGTCTCGGGTTCGATCTACGCACCCGGGCTCGACCTGACCGTGGACGTCGGCACGCCCGTCGAGGGCCAGATCTTCACCGACACCCTGACGACCGGCGGCGGCGAGATCCACCATTACCTGTTCCTCGGCGAGGTGAGCTGCGGCGACGTTGAACCCAGCCCGTCGCCGACGGAACCGACGCCCACAGACCCCACGCCGACGGACCCCACGCCGAGCGAGAGCCCGTCGGAGCCCGTCCCGACCGAGTCTCCTTCCGAGCCCGAGCAGAGCGACGCCGTCCCGTCCGCTCCGGCGGACTCGTCGGGCCCGACCCCCGCGCCGTCGTACGGTGACTCAGAGATGCTGCCCGACACCGGCTCGCCGGTGAGCGTGCTCGGCATCGCCATCGGCGTGGCACTTCTCTCCGGCGGCGCCCTGCTGATCATGTTCGCCCGTCGTCAGCGCGGCTGAGAACCGCGCAGGAGGCACGGTCACATCGGAGTCTGGGCCAGCCCGAAGCCGATGGAGGCGAACAGCAACCCCATCGCGGCGAAGATGACCCCGAAGACGACCGCACAGCCGGTGCCGCCGCCGGATCCCGCGATCATCGACTTCGACGGGTCGAGCGGGTTGATCACGATGTTCAGCGGCGGCACCGTCCCGTCCAGCCGGAAGCGCTGGTCGGGGAGCGTTCCCGAGCTGGCGTATTCGCTGCCGTCGGGGCCGCGGTACTCGTAGTGGGCGACCAGTCGGGTGCGGCTGCCGTGATCGCCGCTCGAGGTCGTCCGCGTCTCGACCTCGCGGATCGTCGCCTCCCACGGCGTCCATGTCGAGATCCGGTGCCGGCTGATGATCGACCAGACCACGATCCAGACCCCGATGCCCGCGAACAGCAGGCCCATCCCCGCGAATATCCAGCCGAAGAACATCCGTGTCTCCCATCGCCCGAGGCGAGAGCCGCCCGATGCCAGGAGGCTACGTCATCGGGGCGGGCTCGCGGAGGACCGCCGACTACCGAGCACGACGGAGGGTCGCCGCCACGAGGGCACGTGTCTCGGCGGGGTCGACGACGTCGTCGATCTCGAGCATCCGGGCGGCGTTGAGCGCGCTGGCCTGCTTGCGGTACTCCTCGGTGAGGGCGGCTACCCGCTCCTCGCGTTCTGCCTCGGGCAGTTCGGCGAGCTCGGCGGCCATGGAGAGACGTACGGCGCCCTCCAGGCCCATCGGGCCGAGATGTGCGTCGGGCCAGGCGACGGTGAGCAGCGGGCGGTGGGTGCTGCCGCCGAGCATGGCCTGCGCACCGAGGCCGTAGCCGCGGCGCAAGACCACCCCGACCAGCGGAGTCGACAGCTGTGCGCCGGCGATGACCATCCGGGACGCGTGACGGACCAGGCCGCCGCGCTCGGCCTCGGGGCCGACCATGAACCCCGGGGTGTCGACCAGCGAGACCACCGGGAGGCCCCAGCGCTCGCAGAGCGCGAGGAAGTCGGCGGCCTTCACCGAGGCGTCGCTGGTGAGCGCTCCGGCGAGGTGGGTCGACTGGTTGGCGACCACGCCGACCGCGATCCCGTCGATCCGGGCGAACGCGGTGACGAGCTCGGGTGCGAACCCCTCACGGAGCCACGTCACCGAGTCGAGGTCGGCCAGCGCCTCCACCACCGGACGTACGTCGAAGGCCTCGCGGTCGTTGTGGGGGAGGAGCGTCCGCAGCTCGGCCTGGTCACCGGCCTCGCCGCCCTCGGCGATCGGGTCGAGATAGGAGAGCAGGCTGCGTACGGCCTCGACAGCTGCCTCCTCGTCCTCGACGAGCAGGTCGATGACGCCGTTGGCGGTCTGGTCCTTGACCGGTCCGATCTCCTCCGGCGCGAAGCTGCCGAGCCCGCCGCCGGCGATCATCGCCGGACCCGCCATGCCGAGGTTGGCGTCGGGGGTGGCGATGCGGAGATCGGCCGTGCCGGCGAGGACCGCGTTGCCGGCGAAGCAGCGTCCGGAGACGACGGCGATCCGCGGCACGACGCCCTCGAGCTCGCCCCACAGCGCGAACGAGCCGACGTCGAGCGCCGAGACCAGCGGGATGTCGGTGTCGCCGGGGCGACCGCCGCCGCCCTCGGTGAAGAAGACCGCCGGCAGCCGCATCCGGCCGATGACCTCGATCAGCCGGTCCGACTTGCGATGCCCGCGCATGCCCTGCGTACCGGCCATCACCAGGTAGTCGTAGGACAGCACCGCGCACGGCTTCCCACCGACCGTCGCGGTGCCGCCGATGATCCCGTCCGCGGGCGTCTCGACGACGAGCTCGGCCAGGTCACGGCGCCGTTCCTGAGCCGCGGTGATGAACCTCCCGTACTCGACGAACGAGCCCGGATCGATCAGGTCGGCGATGTTCTCCCGAGCCGTACGTCGCCCCTTGGCGTGCCAGCGGGCGACCTTGTCGGCTCGGGCCGCGTCCGTGGTCAGGAAGCGGCGGGCGTGCAGCTCGGTCAGTCCTGTGGCAGGCGTGTCGTCGGTCACGCCGCACATGGTGCCACGTCCCGTGGACCTGTCAGGGGGTGACGATCGCGAACTCGTGGTCGGGTGCCTCCATGACCTCCAGCAGCCGGTGGAGCACACCGAGGTCGCCGGTGTGGTCGATCCCGTCGAGTCTTCGCGCGCCGAGCAGGCCGGCGAGCTGGGGGCGGGTGAGCGTCAGGGTGAGCCCGGCTGCCGGGTCCGGGGCGCCGTCCCGCCGGTGCACGAGCGCGCCGTTATGGAGGCGCGCATGCCACCAACCACCTGCTGAGGTGTCGTCGTGGTCGAGCAGGTGCCAGTCGATGCGAAGGTCGAGGTCCCACGCCCGCGGCCCGTCGACGCGGATGGCGAGGGAGTCCAGCAGCTGGGAGACCGAGAGCGCGGCGAGCAGGCCGCGGCCGCCGCCGCGCGGCGCCGCCCTCGGTCCGTCGAGCAGCTCGCGGGCACCGGTGAGGTAGACGTTGCGCCAGGTGGCGTTCTCCGCGCCGTGCCCGAGCCGGGTGTACGCCGTAGCCAAGAGCTCCCGCGCCGACTGCTCGCCCGGATAGGCGAAGACGACGTGGTTGAGCACCGTGACCGCGAACCGCAGGTCGTCGGTCACTCCGGTTGCGACGAGCTCCCGCGCCCGGGCCACGGCCGCCTCGGCCCCGCCGAGCAACCGCACCCAGCGGGTGGCCTCCTCGGCCGGCGGCAGCTCCCACAGGTGCGCCGGGTTGGCGTCGTACCAGCCGAGGTAGCGCTGGTAGATCCCCTTCACGTTGTGGCTCAGCGAGCCGTAGTAGCCGCGCGTCGACGGCTGGGCGTCGAGGGCCGGCGGCAGGACCAGCTCCTCGGCGATCTCCTTCGGAGTCAGGCCACGGTTGATGAGACGTACGGTCTGATCGTGCAGGTAGGCGTAGACGTCACGCTGGCCGGAGAGGAACGCCTCGATCCGCTCCGCACCCCAGGTCGGCCAGTGGTGGGTGGCGAACGCGACGTCGACCCGCCCGGTGAAGAGCGAGAGCGCCTCGGTGAGATAGCGCGCCCACAGCCGGGCGTCGCGCACCTCGGCTCCGCGCAGCGTGACGATGTTGTGCAGGGTGTGGACGGCGTTCTCGGCCAGGCAGAGCGCCTTGTGGCCGGGGAGGAGGATGTTCATCTCCGCCGGCGCCTCGCTGCCCGGGGTGAGCTGGAACTCCATCTCGACGCCGTCGATGACGCGCGTCTCCCCGGTGCGGGTGATCGAGTCGGTCGGCTCGGCCAGAGCGATGGTCCCGGACGCCAGGCGAGGGCCGAGACCACAGCCCACATGTCCGTCCGGGGCCACCGGCAGCAGGCTGCCGTACATGAAGCCCGACCGCCGGCCCATCGCCGGACCGACGTAGACGTTCTCCGAGACCGCGTGCTCCAAGAACCCCTCCGGAGCCAGGACGGGTACGTCACCGGCCCCCGCCGCGAGCACAGCGGCGATCCCACCGAAGTGATCGGCGTGGGGATGGGTCAGCACCACCCCCGTGACCGGCCGGTCACCGCGGTGCTCGCGGTAGAGCCCCAACGCGGCAGACGCCGTCTCGGCGGTGGTGAGGGTGTCGATGACGATGATCCCGCGATGTCCCTCGACGATCGTGAGGTTGGCGAGGTCGAGGCCACGCACCTGGTAGATGCCGTCGGTCACCTCGAACAGACCCTGCAGCGAGGTGAGCCGGCTGTGCTGCCACAGGCCCGGGTGCGCCGTCGCGGGCGCGGGGGCGTCGAGGAAGGTGTCCGCGTCCGCGTCGAACGCGACCGTCCCGTCCGCCTTGGCGACGATCCCGGGCTTCAGGGAGGCGATGAACCCGCGATGCGCGTCGGCCTCCTCCTGAGCGAAGTCGACCATCACGCCCCCAACGACTTCACCAGGTCGCGGATGACGCCGTTGCGCTGGATCTCAGAGGACCCGGTCAGCACCCGGAACATCCGCAGCCGCCGCCAGATCACCTCGATCTCCGCGCCCCGGACCATCCCCGCCTTGCCGTGCATCTGCAGCGCCGCGTCGGCGATCTCGAAGGACCGCTCGGCCACGAACAGCTTGCACATGAACGACTCGATCCGCGGGCGCTTGCCGGCGTCGAGGTCGGCCAAGGCGTCGTAGGTCATCGACCGGGCGGCGTAGTAGTCGGTGGCCATGTCGGCGAGCCGGTGCTGGATCGCCTGCTTCTCCAGCAGCAGCCCGTCGAAGACGGTGCGGTGCGCAGCGAAGTCGAGCGCCAGTGCGAGCGCGCGACGGGCCGCGCCGAGCGCGGTCGGGCAGTGCAGCAGCCGGTTCGCGGTGACCCGCCCGAGCGCGATCCGCAGTCCCTGACCGACCTCGCCGAGCAGGTTCTCCTGCGGCACGAAGCAGTCCTCGAGCACGACGTCGCTCTCGATGTTCTGCCCCGAGAGCGGCAGGTCACCGGGCAGCACCCGGCAGCCGGGGGAGTCGAGGTCGACGAAGAACGCGGCGTACGACTCCTCCTCGCCGGCCATCCGCGCCACCAGGATCGCGAAGTCGGCGAAGGTGCCGCCGGTGCTGAACACCTTCCGCCCGGTGACCGTGAAGCCGCCCGGTGTCGGGGTGGCGGTGGTTCGCATCCGGCGTACGTCGGAGCCGGCGTCGTCCTCGGTCATCGAGAAGCAGCAGGCGCGCTCGCCGCGTACGACCGGCATCAGGTACTTCTCGATCTGGTGCTCGGTCGCGTGTTCGAAGATGGCGCCGACCCGCAGTGGGCCGCCCATGTCGCCGAGCACGCTGGTGGCGAGCTGGCGCCCGGAGGCGCCGATCTCCTCCTTGAGCGCGGCGAGCTCGGTGAGGCTCAGGCCCTGGCCGCCGAGCGAGGTGGGCAGGTGGATGCCGTAGAAGCCGAGCTCGCGGCTGCGCTGCCACACCGGCTCCAGCATGGAGCGCTCCAGCGGCGTCTCCGGACCCAGGCCGAGGTCGCGCTCGTAGTCGGCGAGCTCGCCGTCGAGGTAGTCACGCAGCCGGGTCACCAGCGAGTCGAGGCGCGGGTTGTCGGGGTAGGACGGGGTGAGGGAGAAGGTCATCTCAGCCGACCTTCCGCTCGGTGCCGGCCCAGTCCCGCTCGCGCAGCGCCCGCCGGTCGACCTTGCCGTTGCGGTTCTGGGGGAGCGCGTCGGCGAACTCGATGATCCGGGGCACCTTCACCCCGGAGAGCCGGGTGCGGCAGAAGTCGCGCAGCTCCTCCTCGGTCACCATGTCGCCTTCGGCGAGGGAGACGTACGCCTTCACCGTCTCGCCCCACTTCTCGCTGGGCACGCCGACGACGCAGGCCTCCCGGACGGCCGGGTGCTCGTAGAGCGCGGCCTCGACCTCGGAGCAGTAGACGTTGTAGCCGCCCGAGATGATCATGTCCTTCTTCCGGTCCACGATGAAGACGAACCCGTCCTCGCGGATGCGGCCGAGGTCACCGGTGTGCACCCAGCCGTCTCGGAAGGTCTCGGCGGTCGCCTCGGGCGCGTGGAAGTACTCCCGTACGCAGTCGGGGCCGCGCGCCACGATCTCACCGATCTCGCCGGCGGGCAGCGGGTGGTGGTCGTCGTCGACCACGATCACCTCGGTGTCGTAGACCGGACGGCCGCAGGAGAGCAGAAGCTCCGGGTCCGACTCGATGCCGCGGACGACATCCTCGGAGCTGAGGAAGGTGATCGCGCTCGTCGTCTCGCCCTGTCCGTAGCCCTGGTTCACCACCGGACCGAAGGCCTCGACGGCCTCGCGCAGCCGAGCCGGGCTGACCGGGGCGCCGCCGACGGTGAGGCTCCGCAGCGCGGAGAGATCGCGCTCGCCCAAGGTGGGGGAGGCGAGGACCAGGTTGAGCATGACCGGCACGACGAAGGTGTGGGTGACCCGCTCACGCTCGAGCGTGTCGAGGTAGGCCTCGACCTCGAACGCGGGCAGCACGACCACGGCCGCGCCGCGGAAGAAGCAGCCGAGGATGACCATGCCGCTGGCGTGGGTGATCGGGCCGGGGGCGAGGTAGACGGCCTCCGCGCTCAGCGAGCCGTAGGGGTTCATCGCCAGCTTGCGCATGTTGGCGAGCCGGTTGCCGACCGTCTGGACCGCTGCCTTCAGGGTTCCGGTCGAGCCGGAGGTGAAGTTGAGGACCGCCGGGGCGTCCTCATGGACGTCGACGGCGACCGGATCGGTGGTGCCTTCGGCGAGCAGGGTGTCGTACGCCGTCGTACCGGTGCCCGCGGCGATGCCGTTGTCGAGGTCGACGACCAGGGCGTCCAGGCCGTGGGCGTCGACGATCTTGCGGACGAGTTCGAGGTGGGCGCCGCCGGTGAAGACGACCTTCACCGCCGCGTCGAGCAGCACGTGCTCGACCTCGGCAGCGGCGAGCCGGGCGCTGATCGGGACCCGGAGCGCACCCGCCTTGCAGATCGCCATCTCGGCGACGACCAGCTCGCCACGGTTGGTGGCGAGGGTGGCGACGGGAGTGCCGGGCGTGCAGCCGCGGGCGATGAGGGCGGCCGCGAGCCGGTTCGTGTCGTCCTCGAGCTGGCGGTAGGTCCATCGGTCGGTGCCGGAGACCAGGGCGGTGGCGTCGGGGGTGAAGGTCGCGGTGCGGGTGAGATAGCTGCCGAGATTCACGGGTGCCCTCCTGGTGGTCGGGTTCGCTGCTGTGAGCGCGGTCACCCACGATCATAGACAGAGTGTCCAGAAACGGTCCAGTCGTCCGGAAAAGTGCTAGAACAGTGCGCATGACTGTGGTGGAGGACCGGCGCAGCCGGCGAACGCGAGGGGCGCTCCGTGACGCGCTCGTCTCCCTGGTGCTCGAGCGTGGCTACGCCGCGGTGACGGTGGAGGACATCGTCGCCGCAGCCGATGTGGGCAGGGCGACCTTCTACACGCACTTCAAGGACAAGGAGGCGCTCTACGATCACGTCGTGGCCTCGGTGCTCCAGGAACTGAAGGAGCGACTGGCCCAGGTGCTGGCCCCGGAGGACGCCGGGTTCACCGGCCAGCCCGTGGCGGAGGTCTTCCGGCACGCGACCGAGCAGCCCGACTCGTACCGGATGATCCTGCGCGGCGAAGGGGATGGGCGCGGCCTGCGCGCGTTCGAGGACGCCTGGGGCACGACCGCCCACGAGATCTTCTCGGCACGAGTGAAGGCCAATGCTGTGCGGCCGCGGGTCGATCTCCAGGTGCTGGCGCGCGCCTGGGTCGGTGAGCAGGTGGCCGTGCTGCTGTGGTGGCTGGAGGCTCCCGAGCCCCGACCGGCCACCGACCAGGTCGTCGAGACGCTCGTCGAGCTCTCGCGTCGCGGGCGCTTGTGGGCGACGGGATTCGACCCCGACCCGCGCTGATCTGGACACGGTGTCTTGTGTGGTGCGGCTCACTCGGCCTACAGTCAGACATGACGACCGTTACTAGACGCTCCGTCTAACATCTTGAAGGGCGGATCCCCGTGTCCTACCGCACCCTGCTCACCGAGTACCCAGTCGGAGCACGCCGTCGCGTGCTGCTCGCCGTCGTCGTGCTCGCCCTGTTCATCTCGGCGTTCGAGGGCCAGCTGGCTCCCGTCCTGCCGTTGCTGCTCGACGATCTCGGGATGTCGCTGAAGACGTACGGCCTGATCACGGCCGCGTCGCTGATCTTCGGTGCTCTGGCGGGCTATCTCGGCGGCGAGCTCGCCGACCGCGTCGGCCGGGTGAGGATCCTGGTCCCGTTCATGTTCCTCTCCGCTGCCGCCTGCCTGTTCATGGCGACCGCGGACTCGGTGGGCCACTTCGCGCTCGCCCGGATCGTGCTCGCGTTCGTCGAGGGCGTCGCCGTCGCCGGCACCCAGCCACTGATCCGCGACTTCACCCCGCGGATGGGCCGCGCCCAGGCGTTCGCGTTCTGGAGCTGGGGCTCGGTCGGCGCCAACTTCTTCGCCGCCGCCGTGGCCTCGGCGACCCTGGGCGTCTTCGGCAACCAGTGGCGATCCCAGCTGTTCATCATGGCCGGCGCCGCCCTGGTCGGAGCCATCGTGGTCGCCCTGACCCTGCGTGACCTCTCCCCGGAGGTCCGCCGTGCCGTACGCCTCACCGAGCGCGAGTCGCACGCGGTCGAGGTGCCGCAGGGCGCGAAGGGCCTGCGACTGCTCGTCGCGCGCCGCGAGTTCTGGACGCACGTGCTCGCGATGTCGTTCCTCTACGTCCTGCTGGCCACCATGAACGCCTATGCCCAGACCATGCTCGTCCAGCAGTTCGGCGTCTCGGTCCGCGCCGCCTCGGCGATGACGATGGTCTTCTGGCTGAGCAACCTCGCGCTGAGCCTGGTCTTCGCTCGAGTCTCCGACCGAACGCAGCGACGCAAGGCCTTCATGGTCGGCGGCGGCGTTGCCGCGGCGATCTTCCTCGGCGCCTTCCTGGCACTCATGGGCCGGGGGAGCGAGGCGTCCTCGAGCCTGGTCGTCGTCCTGTTCATCGGCATCGGCGTGGCCCTCGCGGCGACCTTCGGCCCGTGGATGGCGAGCTTCTCCGAGCACGTCGAAGAGGTCCACCCCGACATCCAGGGCCGCGCCTTCGGCCTCAACCACCTCCTGAACCGCACCTTCATCCTGGCGACGGTGCTCTTCGCGCCGAGGGTGGTCGAGGCGACGGGCGGTTGGGAGCGCTGGATGACGATCGTGTGGGTCGCGACTGTCCTCTTCACCCTCACCGCGGCGCTCGTCCCCACCATGACCGGTCGTCACTCCCGGACCGACACCGACACCGACACCGACGCCGGGGCCGTCACGCAGCCGGCCTCGTGAGCCGCGTGGGACGAGGGCGGCTGGACAGCTGGCTCTACAGCGAGACCGAGGAGCCGGACGTCCGGTTCACCCTGGCGAACGAGCGCACCTTCCTGGCCTGGATCCGCACCTCGCTGGCGTTCCTCGCGGTCGCGGTCGCGGTCGACACCCTGGAGGTGGGTGGTGGCACGGCACTGGCCGTGCTCGCCCCGCTCAGCCTGGCGCTCCTGGCGGCCGGATGTGCCGCCTGGTCCTGGTGGAGCTGGGTACGCAGCGAGCGGGCGATCCGGCGGCGCGACGCGCTCCCGGCCCGCCGGGCACCGCTTCCCCTGGTGTTCGGCGTGCTCGGCTCCATCGCCCTCGTCTCGTTGGCACTGCTGGCGTGAGCGGGGCCGAGGCGGCCGACCCCGGACTGCAGCCGGAGCGGACCGAGCTCGCCTGGCGGCGTACCCATCTCTCCCTGGTGGTCGCCGCCCTCGTCGTGGCCCGGCACCCTCTGGCCGAGGGTCAGCTGTGGTGGCGGCTCGCGGCCGCACTGGCGGTGGGTGGGCTGGCTGCGTACCTGCTTCTCGGGCGGCGCCGGGTCGGCGCGACCGCGACGGTGGCGGCGCTGATCGCCCTCGTCGAGGTGGTCGGGATCGCCGGTCTCCCGTAGTCCGGCTCGGGTTCACCCTGCGTTGCAGGACCGTTGGTCTCGTAACGCGCCATTCACCTCGCCGTCCAATCCAGTAACGGCAGTCTCGCAATTCACGGTCATCTGGGACGCATGCAATGGGATCACTCCACTCCCGAAAGGACACATCCCATGCGCCTGCGCATCCCCATCGCCCTCGTCGCCGGAGCCACCCTGGTGCTCACCGGCTGCTCGGGCGGCACCGAGGCCTCGGCATCTAGCGACGACGTGATCCGGTTCGCCACCCTTCCGCTGGGCGACGACCCGAAGGCGGAGACTCCCGTCACCGCGATCACCGACCTGCTCGAGGCCGAGACCGGTATGCAGGTCGAGGTCACCGACGTACCCAGCTATTCAGCGGTCATCGAGGCCATCCGCAACGGCCACCAGGACATCGGCATCATGAGCGGCTTCCCGTCGGCGCTCGCGGTCAGCACCGGCGACGTCGACTCCCTGGTCGCGTGGCCGGGTGAGGAGGAGCCGGTCTCGACCTGCCTGGTGCTCGATGACTCGCCCCTGAAGGCGCTCGGCGACATCGAGCCGGACACGGTCATCGCCTTCGCCGACCCCGCCTCGTCCTCGGGCTACTTCATGCCAACCCACATGCTCCACGAGGCCGGCCTCGAAGCCGACGAAGACTACCAGAAGCTGATGTCCGGCGGCCACGACCGCAGCTTCATCGCCCTGAAGAACGGGCAGGCTGACGTCGCCTGCACCTCCACGATCTTCCCGGCCATGGCCGGGAAGGGCGACCCGCTGTTCCCGTTCGAGAAGGGCGAGATCCGATCGATCGGCGAGAGCATCTCGATGCCGATCTCCATCAGCGTCCTCGGCAGCAAGGACATGAGCGGGAAGAAGCGTACGGCCCTGCTCGAGGCAATCCCGCAGGTCTTCGCCACCGAGAACGCGGACAAGCTGGGGGTGTACGCCGAGGGCATCCCGGCCGGCGTCGAGCCGATCATCGAGCCCGGCAAGGAAGAGTTCCAGCCGTTCGTCGACATCGCCAAGATCGCCGACGTCGACATCTCGGAGCTCGAATGAGCACCCTGGTCGACACCCGGCGAGTCCACGTACGCGACCTGAGGGTCCGCTACGCACCCGGGGAGCCCTTCGTCCTCGACGGAGTCGACCTCGACCTCCACGACGGGGAGACGGTGGCGCTGCTCGGGGCGTCCGGGTCCGGCAAGTCGACGTTGATGAAGGCCCTGACCGGCTTCGCCCCGATCTCCTCCGGCGAGGCTCACGTCGGCGCGCACGACCTCACCAGGCTCCGTGCGAAGCAGCTGCGCGAGGTGCGCTCGCAGATCGGCCAGGTCTTCCAGCAGTACAACCTCATCGGCCGCCTCTCCGTGCTCACCAACGTGCTCACCGGCACCCTCTACAACGCCGGGCCGGTGAATCTGCTCGGCACCTTCTCCTCCGCCGACCGCCGGCGCGCACTGGAGCTGCTCGACCGGGTCGGCATCGCCCACAAGGCCGACGAGCAGGCACGTACGCTCTCCGGCGGCCAGCAGCAGCGCGTCGCCATCGCCCGCGCGCTCATGCAGAACCCGCGTCTCATCCTCGCCGACGAGCCGGTGGCCTCGCTCGACCCCCGGATGAGCCACACCGTGCTGAGCCTGCTGCAGAGCATCGCGAGGGACGAGGGCATCCCGGTGCTGGTGAGCCTCCACGTACTCCCGCTCGCGCTGGCGCACTCCGACCGGATCGTCGGTCTGCGTCACGGCTCGGTCGTGGTGGCGGGCAGGACCTCCGAGCTGGACACCGACGCGCTGGCTCCGGTCTACGACGCCCTCGGTGACGAGGAGGACGCGTGATGTCGCAGCTCGTCGCCTCCAAGCCCGTCGACAGGCCGCGGCTCGACGACGCCTCCCGCCAGCGCCTGGAACGCGCCTTCTCAGTCCCACGCGCCCGCTTCGGCGCGGGACTCGTCGTCGGTGGCGTGCTGTTCGTCTGGTCCTCGATGGGTGCCCAGTTCAACTTCCTCGCGCTCGGCGAGGGGGCCTCGAACATGGGCGAGTTCCTGATGCGGCTCTTCCCGCCGACCTGGGACAAGCTCGGCACCATCCTCGAGCTGCTCGTCGAGACGCTGCAGATGGCGATCGTCGGCACCGTCCTGGGTGCCGTGCTCTCGCTCCTGTTCGCGTTCGGCGCGGCTTCGAACATCGCACCGAGGTGGGTCTACTACCCGGTCCGGTGGGGGATGAACATCATCCGCTCGCTGCCCGACCTGGTCATCGCACTGATGTTCGTCTCCGCGGTCGGCCTGGGCCCGTTCGCCGGCATCCTGGCGATGACCGTCGGCTCGATCGGCTCGATCGGCAAGGTCTTCGCCGAGGCCATGGAGTCGGTCGACCGCGGTCCCATCACCGCGATGGAGGCCGTCGGCGCCTCCCGTCGCCAGATCATCCAGTACGGCATCCTGCCCAGCGCCGCTCCGATGCTGACCAGCTACACGCTGCTCCTGTTCGAGGGGAACGTACGCGGCGCCACCATCCTCGGTCTCGTCGGTGCCGGAGGCATCGGTCTCGAGCTCACCACCGCCATGAACATGTACGACTACGGCCACCTCAGCGCCATGGTCATCTGCATCATCGTGCTCGTCACGGTGATCGACCAGGCCAGCGCCATCATCCGAAGGAAGATCACATGACCCTCACCGACAACGGCTTCGAGCTCTCCGCCCCCGTGAACCTGCGTGACATGGGCGGGATCCCGGTCGCGGGCGGCACCCTGCGCGAAGGGTTCGTCATCCGCGCCGACGACCTCGCCCTCGCCGACGAGACCACCGCGAGCGACCTGGTCGAGGGCGGCCTGGCGGCGGTCATCGACCTGCGCTCGGCCGGCGAGCTCGCGAACACCGGGCGAGGTCCGCTCGGACGGATGCGGGTGACGTACCACCACCTGCCGTTCATGGACTCGATCGGCCAGTCCTCCCAGGTGCCCGGTTCCGACGTGCTGGACCAGTCGACCTTCGCGTCGATGTACATCCGGATGTACGAGGCGGCCGCGGCGCGGATCGTCACCTCGCTCGCGGTCATCGCCACCGCTCCCGGTGCGACCGCGTTCCACTGCGCCGCGGGCCAGGACCGCACCGGCGTGATGGCGGCGTCACTGCTCCTCGCCCTGGGCGCCGACGACGACGCGATCGTCGAGGACTACACCCGTACCGGGGCCAACTCGGTCGCGATCATGGCCCGGCTCGAGCCGGTGATGGCATCGATGATGGCGGCGCTCGGCCTCGAGGCCGACGCCGCCGCCAAGGCGTCGATGGGCAACGAGTTCTCCCCGGCCCCGATGAAGGGCCTCCTGCACCATCTCAACAGCTCCTACGGCGACCCGCTCGAGCCGCTGCGTACGGCCGGACTGAACGACGCGCTCGTCGCGACGCTGCGCGAGCGGGCGATCGGATGAGCGACGCCGGCCGGGACGACACCGGCGTGCGGGGTCGTCCCGGCCGGCCGCGCGAGGCCGGTCACGACGAGCGGATCATGGAGGCGGCCCGGACGCTGATCGACAACGACGAGCCGGTCACCGTCAACGCCGTCGTGGCCGCGAGCGGCGTCAGCCGGGCCGCGCTCTACCGCCGGTGGCCGAGCCTGACCGACCTGATCGCCGCCGCCCTCGACCACGGGCGCTCGGATGCCCGGATCCCGACCGAGGGGGACCTCAAGCAGAACATCATCGACGCGATGTTCACGCGCCAACCCGAGACCCGGGGTGCGACCTACCCGGAGCGTCGCCTGCGGCGGCGTCTCGCCCTGGGGCTCCAGGACCGCGACGTCCAGCACTCCCTATGGCGCTCGCACGTCGGACGACGGCGTACGGCGATGGTCGAGGTCCTGCGGGCGGGAGTCGAACGTGGCCTGCTCCGCCCTGACATCGACATCGAGGCCTCGATCGACCTGATCAACGGGGTGTTCTACTACCAGATCGTCGTACGTGGATGCGCGTTCGACGACCCCGCGGCGATGACCCGATGCCGGGCGGCGTTCGAGACCGCCTGGCGGGGGATGGCGATGCCCTGAGGGCAGCCCTTGAATTCCGCTGTCGCCCGGCGTAAGCATGATTACATGCTTACAAACGAGTTGCGAGGGTGGTTCAGCGGACGACTGCCCGATGGTGTGTACGACGAGATCGCCGATGTCGTGGTCGACCGCGAGGAGATCACGGTGGTCGGGCGGATCAAGGAGCCGAAGACCGCCGAGGGCGCTTCGGACGAAGAGCGGGCGGCTGCCAACGAGGGGCGCGCGAGCGAGTTCCGCGAGCGCACCCGTGAGGACCGGATGGCTGTCGCGCGGCAGGCGGAGCGACGCTTCGACCGGAAGGTCTCCTGGGGCGTGGACGTCGGGGGAGAGCGGCACATGTTCACCACCGTCTCCGCGCCGGTGATGACCCGGCTGCGTCAGCCTGAGCGGGCGGTCCTCGACCTGCTCGTCTCCGGCGGCGTCGCCCGGAGCCGGAGCGACGCGCTCGGCTGGTGCGTCAAGCTCGTCCAGCAGCACTCGAGCGAGTGGCTCGACGAGCTCCAGCAGTCGCTGGTCAACGTCGAGCGTGTACGCGCCAACGGTCCCGACAAGGGTTGAGACCTCACCGACGCCCTGCGACCAAGGCATCGATCGCGAGCAGCGCGAGCGCCGCCGCCTGGTCGCCGAGCACGCTGTCGTCGAAGGCGGCGTCAGGGGAGTGGTTGGGTGCGGCATCGTCGGCCGGGGCAGCGCCCAACAGGATCATGGTGGTCGGGACCTGCTGGCTGACGAACGCGAAGTCCTCGGCGCCCATCGTCGGCCGCGGCACCTCGACGACCCGCGGCCCGAAGGCGTTACGCAGTGTCTCCATCGCCTGCCGGGCGGTCGCCTCGTCGTTGACGACGCTCGGGTAGCCGGTGTCGAGCGTGACCCTCGCGACCAGGCCGTGAGCCGCCGCGATGCCCTCGACGAGCCTGGGAAGCTCCTTCTCGATCCTGGACAGTGTGTTCGGATCGACCGTGCGTACGGTCCCGGTGAGCTCGACCGACTCGGGGATCACGTTGTCGACTCCGGTGCCCGCGGTCAGGTTCGTCACCGAGATGACCACCGGGTCGAAGGAGTCGAAACGGCGCGCGGTGTAGCTCTGCAGCGCCAGCACGATCTCGGCCGCGATCGGAACCGGATCGAGGGCCTCGTGCGGGCGCGAGCCGTGACCGCCGCGACCCTCCAGGTCGATTCTCAGGTGGGTCGAGCTCGCGGTGACCGTGCCCGGCCGGGTGAGGAAGATGCCCCGCGGCGCGTTGCCGACGTGGATCGCGTACGCCGCGACCGGCCGGTCGCCGGCCGCGTCGAGCACCCCCTCGTCGATCATCAGCTTCGCGCCACCGTGCCCCTCTTCGCCTGGCTGGAACATCAGGATGACGTTTCCAGCCAGGTCAGCGCGGTGTTCGGCGAGAACGCGGGCGGCACCCACGAGGCCGGCGACATGCAGATCGTGTCCACAGGCGTGCATCGCGCCGTTGCTGGACCGGTAGGGGACCTCGACCGCCTCGGTGATCGGCAACGCATCCATGTCGGCACGGAGCAGGACGGTCGGGCCCGGGCGTCCGCCACGCAGTACCGCCGTGAGCGAGGTGAGCGACTCTCCCTCGGTGATGTCCAGGCCCAGGCCCGCCAGTGCCTCGAGCACCCGGCGCTGCGTCGCCGGCAGGTCGAGCCCGAGCTCGGGCTGTGCGTGAATGCTCCGGCGAAGCTCGACCAGCTCCGGCACGAGCGCGTGGGCGGAGTCGATGATCCGAGCGACAATCTCAGCATTACTGGACATCATGTCTAGAAACTATCAGGCGGCGGTGGCGCCCGCCAGCGCCTGGCATCACCGACCATCGGACAGGATGGCTCCATGGACTCTGAGAGTGCGCGGCGCTCGGCCGCCGTCGTCGGAATGGCCACGCTGCCCATCGGGGCGGCGATCCTCCTCAAGCCGGAGTGGGTGGGCCGGACCCTGAAGCTCGGCGATCATCCGGTCGCGCTGCGCGTCATCGGTGCCGCCGACCTGGCCCTCGTGCCCGGGTTGCTGGCCGGACGCCGCCGGCTGCCATGGATGGCTGCCCGCGCCGGGCTCAACGTGGCGATCGCGGCGTACTGCACCCATCTGGCGCGCAGCGAGGGCAACGTCGGGCCCAAGATCGCGGCCTCGGCGCTGGTGTTCGCGACTGCCGCCGACGCCCGGACGATCCTGGCCCTGCGGCGGGGCGAGCGCTGAGGGTTCGGCAGGCCGGTCCCGCTCGGGATCGCGCGGCTGTCAGACCCAGTCCGGGACCTCTTCCGGAATCACGGTGAGCCAGTAATGGGGGAGCGCCTCTCGGAGCGTGACCCAGCGGACCTCAGTGCCGTCGGAGCTGCCCGGCACGGCGACCAAGACTTCCGGTCCGTGCCCTGCGAGCCGCTCGCGACAGACGCCGCACGGGCTGAGAACGACATGCCGGCCGTCCTCGAATCGATGCAGGCACACGGAGGCGACGATCCTGCGGTCCAGCCGGAAGGCGGCACAGTAGGGCTCGGCCTCGTGGCACAGCGTGGTGCTGGAGTTCAGGAAGTCCGGGCTGGTGCCGGTCAGGATCGTGCCGTCGTCGAGCAGCACAGCGGCCGCTCCACGGGACTCGTCCGACGGGAACCGGGTGGCGATGAGGTTCCTGCACTCGGCAAGGGTGGAATCGAGGCGGTCGGGGACTGTCGGCACGCACCAACCCTAGGGCGTGATGTTCTGGTTGTGGCCGAACAGGTTCCCCGGGTCGTAGGCCCGCTTGACCTTCCTGAGTCGCTCGTAGTTGCTGCCATAGGTGTCGGTGATGCGGCCCTGGTCGTCGTCGGACATGAAGTTCACGTAGCCGCCGGCCTCGGAGTGCGGCGTGAGTGCGGCGGCGTAGTCGCGAACCCAGGCGATGTTGGCGGCGTCCTCCGAAGCGTCCGGCCAGGCCGAGACGATGACGGTCGAGAAGGTCGCGTGGCGGTAGGAGAACGCGGTGTCGGTCGCGCCGACGCGGGAGGCGGCACCGTTGATCGGGTACAGGTGCATCGTCGAGCTCGGGTTCGGCGCCTTCGGGCCATGGGCCAGGTGCGCCTCGATCGCCTCGTCGGTCAGCTCGGTGACGTAGTTGCCCTTCCAGTAGCTGCGTACGCCACGGGGGAACAGGTCGTCGAAGGCGCTGTTGAGCCACGGGTACGGCATGGGCGAGACCATCTCGCCCACACGCGGCGCGAGGTCGCGGAACGGCTGCATCGCCGCCTCGCCGTCCTCGATCGGGCCGCTCCAGTGGACGACGGCGACGCAGAACATGTCGCCGTGGCGTTCCTCCGGCAGGAAGGGGAGGGGAGGGGCCATCTGGAACGCCGGGAAGCCGCCGTAGCGCTCGTCGGCGTCGGTGATCCAGGTGCGGAAGAAGCGGAGCAGGTCGCCGGCGTGCTCCAGCTCGTAGAAGAAGAGCCCGACGACCACCTGGTCCACGGGGTGCAGGTCGAGCTCGAAGGTGGTGACGACCCCGAAGTTGCCGCTTCCTCCACGGAGCGCCCAGAACAGGTCGGGGTTCTCGGACTCGCTGGCGCGTCGGACCTGCCCGTCCGCGGTGACGACCTCGACCGAGCGAAGGTTGTCGATCGAGAGGCCGAAACCGCGCGTGAGGTAGCCGATACCGCCGCCGAGCGTCAGGCCGCCGACGCCGGTCGTCGACACGATCCCGCCGGGTGTCGCGAGGCCGTGCGCGTGGGTGGCCTCGTTGAGATCGGCGAGCGTCGCGCCGCCGCCCACACGAGCGGTTCGAGCCTCGGCGTCGACCTCTACCGAACGCATGGGGGACAGGTCGATGACCACGCCGTCATCGACCGTCCCGTAACCCGGTGCGCTGTGCCCACCGCCGCGCACGGCCAGCGCCAGGCCGTTGTCGCGCGCGAAGTTCACCGCAGCGCTGACGTCGGCGGCGTCCTCGGCCAGCACGACAGCGGCCGGTCGACGGTCGATCATGCCGTTCCATACCGCTCGTGCGGTGTCGTAGTCGGAGTCGTCGGGTGTGATCACCCGGCCTCGTACGTTTTCGAGAAGTTCGTTGATGGATGTCATGACGCCAGCGTCATCCGCCGAGGTCGCAGCGATCTGTCCGGAGACGCGACGTCATCGAGTTCCGGTACAGGGAGCCGAAGATCGCGCCCCTTTGAATCGGTTCACAGGCTTGGGTGAGACCATCTCCTCACCCAAGGCGCCGACCTGTCTCGGCGCCGATGACGAACACGGCGGTTCAGGAATGGCTCGACCCGGGAGACTGGCGGCGGCGCCCGCTCTCGTGGGACGGTCCGCCGAGCTCGAGCTCCTCGTCGGCTCGCTGGCCGATCCGCCGGCCATCGCCTTTGTCGAGGGGGAGGCCGGGATCGGGAAGAGCCGGCTGGTGCGGGAGTGTCTGCGGTCGCCGGACCTGGCCGACCTCGATGTCCTCATGGTGACCTGCCCACCGATGATCGAGCCGTTCCCGCTGGGACCGGTGGTCGACGGCCTACGGCGGTTGCGGCCCAGGCTGGGTGACCTGGAGCTGAGTCCGCTGGCCGGGGCACTGCGACCGTTGTTCCCGGAGTGGGCCGACCGGCTGCCTCCCGCACTGGAGCCGTTGGAGGACCCGGCCGAGACCCGGCACCGGTTGCTGCGCGCGCTCTTCGAGCTGGTCGACCGGCTCGGCATCGATCTGCTGGTGGTCGAGGACGCCCATTGGGCCGACGCCGCGACGCTCGAGTGGCTCCTCCTCACCGCCTCGGGAGACCTGGGCATGTCGGTCGTGGTGACCTACCGGGCGACCGAGGTCCCGGCGGGGTCGCTCCTGCTGCGTCTGACATCACGCCCGCTGACCGCCGCACGGGTCCGGATCGAGCTCACGCCGTTGAACATCGCCGACACCCGTGAGCTGGTGGGGTCGATGCTGGAGACCGACGCGGTGTCGGAGCAGTTCGCGGTCGTCCTGCACGAGCGCACCGACGGCCTTCCGCTCGCGGTGGAGGAGACGATCTGGATGCTCCGGGACCGGCACGACATCGTCCGCCAGGACGGTGCCTGGACCAGGGGAGCCCTCGACGGACTGAACGTGCCGCCGACGCTGCGCGACTCGGTCCTCGAGCGCGCCGGCAGGCTTCCCCTTGAAGGACGGATGGTGCTGCAGGCCGCGGCGGTCTTGGCCGAGCCCACCGATGAGACGCTGCTGACCGAGGTGGCCGGTCTGGACGCGCCGACGGCCAGGATCGGGGTCGCTGCCGCGCTCGGTTCGGGGCTCCTGCGTGAGGTCGGCAACCGCTGGCTCGCGTTCCGGCACGTACTCGACGCCCTCGCGATCGGCGCCGCGATCCCAGCCTCGGAGCGGTGGGCCCTGCACCGCCGCGCTGCCGATGGCCTGCTGCGACAGGAGCCGCGACCCGTCGTACGGCTGGCTCACCACTTCCACGAGGCCGGCGAGATCGAGCAGTGGAGCCACTACGCCGAAGCCGCGGCGGACCTGGCCCTCGACTCCGGCGACGAGCGCACCGCCGTCGCGCTGCTGCATGAGCTGCTCACCAGCGTCGAGCATCCTCCGGCTCGGCGGGTGCGGCTGGCCCGCCGGTTGGGCGATGTCGCGGTCAACCGGCTCACGCCCTTGGGCGGGATGGAGAGCGTGGTGCGCGAGACCCTCGCCGCAGTCCTCGCCGACCCTGACATCGCTGATGTCGCCGAGGCCGAACGGGGAGAGGTTCGGCTGCTGCTCGGCTGGATGCTGTTCCAGGCGGGCGAGTTCGAGGCGGGCCATACGCAGTTCGAGACCGCCGTGGGGGAGCTGAGGTCCCGGCCGGCGCGGGCAGCCAGGGCGATGCTGTTCCTCGCCGATCCCGAGTCGAGACGTTCCGGGCCGGCGGAGCAGCATCTGCGGTGGATGGAGCAGGCGACCCGCCTATTCCCGCAGATCGAGTCACCCGCGGAGCGGCGAGCGCTCTCGATCGATCGCGTGACGGGTCTGCTCAGCCTGGGCGAGGAAGCCGGCTGGCAGGCCGCCGAGGAGATCCCCGGGTCGGCCGAGACCGTGAGCGAGCGTCGACAGCTGGTCAGGGTCGTGTTCAACGTCGCCCACCGTGCCGTCCACTGGGGCCGGTACGCCGAGGCTCGCCGGCGCCTGGAGGAGGCCGCCGAGTCCGCGCACGACGCCGGATTCGAGCGGGTGGCGGAGTACGCACGATTCCACCTCGCGCTGCTCGACTGGCACACGGGTGCCTGGGACGGCCTGGCCGAGACCGTTTCCGGGATGAGCGATGACGAGGGAACCCATCCGCTCCTTCGCCTGGCGGCCTCGTCGGTCCGGGCGATGCAGGAGGTCGCTGTCGGCAACCGCGACGCGGCCGAGCGGCGGGCACGACAGGTCCTGGAACACGCCACCGGCACGCTGGACGATCCGACGACCATGTCCACGGTGGCGCTCGGCAGGTTGCTGCTGCTCGACGGAGCTGCCCAGGAGGCGGTGCGTGTGACGGCTGGGCCGATGGACGCGATCATGCGGAAGGGCATCTGGCTCCAGGCGAGCGACGTGGCGCCCGTCCACCTCGATGCCCTCGTCGCCGTCGGTGAGCTTGGCCGCGCCACCGAGATGGTCGACGACTTCGCGACGTGGACGGCGGACCGTTCGGCGCCGGCTGCCGACGCCGCGCTGCTGACCTGCCGGGCGATCCTCGCCGAGGCGCATCGTGCCCTGCACGCGGCCGCGGACCTCTTCGCCCAGGCGGCCGCCGCCTGGGCACACCTGCCGCGGCCCTACGACGAGCTGTTGGCCCTCGAACGCCATGGCCGATGCCTGCTGGCGGCGGGGGAGCAGGAGCACGGGGTGGCGGTGCTGACCGACGTCCAGCGGCGTCTCTCCGAGCTGGGGGCGCGATGGGACGCCGACCGGGTGGCCCGCGTCCTGCGCCAGCACGGTGTCGAGGTCACTCGGACGTGGCGTCGCGGGCGGCGCGGTTACGGCGAGCAGCTCTCACCTCGCGAGGTCGAGGTGATTCAGCTGGTCGCCCGCGGCATGACCAATAAGGAGGTGGCGACCACCCTGTTCATCAGCCCCCGGACCGTCCACCGCCACCTGTCCTCGGCGATGCGGAAGCTGGAGGTCTCCTCGCGGACGGCGCTCGCCATGGCGGCGGTCGCCGCGGGCATGTTGGCGACCGGCTCCGACGAGTGAGCAGGCCCCGGCCGCGTAAAGAATGGGCCATGTGGACACTCGCGACGGCGACCGGCCCGGGTGGATCCTGACCGGCGGGGGCATGACGCTGCCGCGCCGGATGGTCACTGAGAACCCCTCTGGTCCCATCGTGCAATGACGCTCCATGGTGCCTTCGTGACGTCGGCAGGCGGAAGGAAACAAGGAGAACCATGCGATTAGTCCGAATCACGGCGACGCTGGCAGCGGCCGGTGTCGCAGCCTGCGCCGCGCTACCAGCCGCCGCACAGACGTACGAGGTCGCCGCAGTGCGGGCCGCCGAGAAGTCTGCCCCGATCAGCGACGCCACGACACGTGCGGTCACCCTGATCACCGGTGACACCGTCCGGGTGAGCAGCCGCAACGGCCAGCCCGTGGTGGACGTCGAGCCGGCCGCGGGCCGCGAGAAGATCCCGTTCGTCACCGCCAGCGCGGGGGAGGACGTACGCGTGATCCCGGCGGACGCAGCCGGCCTCCTGGCCGGCGGTCGACTCGACGAACGCCTGTTCGACGTCTCGATGCTCCTGGACTTCGGCTACGACGACACCCGCCGCACCCTTCCGCTGCTGATCCAGGGCCGTGCCGAGCTCGACGGCGCCCGATCGACGCAACGGCTCGATGGGGTGACGGCGTACGAGCAGGACCGCGACGAGCCCGCCGAGCTCTGGAAGAGTCTCACCGACGCGGGCGAGCTGCGCTCCGGCGTCACCAAGGTGTGGCTGGACGGACTGCGCAAGCCGACGTTGGACGTCAGCGTGCCGCTGACCGGCGCCACCACGGCGTGGGAGTCCGGGCTGACCGGGACGGGCGTGAAGGTCGCCGTGATCGACTCCGGCGTCGACCTGCAGCACCCGGACCTGGCTGGCAGGGTCGCCGAGGCGGTCGACTTCACCGGCTCTGATGACCTCACCGACTACGCCGGGCACGGCACGCACGTCGCCTCGACGATCGTCGGGACGGGCGCGGCCTCCGAGGGCCGGTACGAGGGCGTCGCCCCGGACGCGAAGCTGCTCAGCGCGAAGGTGTGTCTGGTCGAGGGTTGCCCCGAGTCGTCGATCCTGGCGGGGATGCAGTGGACGGCCGAGCAGGGTGCGGCCGTCGCCAATCTGAGTCTGGGCGGAGAGGACACCCCGGGCGCCGACCCGCTCGAGGCAGCCGTCCACGACCTGACGGCGCAGTACGGGACGCTCTTCGTGATCGCCGCGGGCAACAGCGGGCCCGACGAGGGCACCATCAACTCACCGGGCAGCGCCGAGGACGCTCTCACCGTGGGCGCGGTCTCCAAGACCAAGGAGCTCGCGGAGTTCTCCAGCCGTGGCCCGACGACGACCGACGCGGACGTCAAGCCGGACATCACCGCGCCCGGCGTGGCGATCGCGGCGGCCCGTTCCTCGACGAGCGACCTGCCGCCGTTCACCGAGGACGGGGCGTACGCCAGCCTGAACGGCACCTCGATGGCCACGCCGCACGTGGCCGGCGCCGCCGCCTTGCTGGCCCAGGAGCATCCCGGCTGGACCGCCCGTCAGCTCAAGGCCACGCTGATGTCGGCGGCTGCACCGGACGCCGACCACACCTCCTACGAGCAGGGTGCGGGCTTCGTCGACGTCGCGCGCGCCATCGACCAGAAGGTCACCGCCGAGCCGGTCAGCCTCGGTTTCGGCCGTGCCACGACGGACCAGGACGGCACCATCACCTACGCCAACAGCGGCGAGTCGGAGGTGAGGCTCGACCTGAGCCTGCGCTCGAACGCGCTGGCCGGGCTCTTCACGCTGAGCGACTCGACGGTGACCGTGCCGGCCGGGGGAGAGGCGTCGGTGACCGTGAGCGTCGCGCCGGGGGAGGACCTTCCCGACGAGCCCTACGGCGGCCAGATCACCGCCACCTCGGACACCGCGCGCGTGCAGACGCCGATCGCGCT
The DNA here is from genome assembly GCF_044767415.1 of Nocardioides sp. NPDC101246. Taxonomy (NCBI): domain Bacteria; kingdom Bacillati; phylum Actinomycetota; class Actinomycetes; order Propionibacteriales; family Nocardioidaceae; genus Nocardioides; species Nocardioides sp. NPDC101246. The sequence goes on along the minus strand of NZ_JBIWNX010000021.1, from coordinate 32,348 downwards.
GGACAAGGCACGACACACGCTGACCGTGCGTACGCCGGGCGCCACCGGCGAGAACCCGCGTTGGGTCACCATGCTGACCGACGTCGACCGACAGACGATCCGGTCGATCGCGCACACCGGCGACAGCGCCCCGGTGCGACTGCCGGCGGGTCGTTATGTCGCCCAGTCCTACCTGCTCACCGGCTCGGAGGAGGCCCCCGCGATCACCTCGCTCGTCGACCCGGCGGTGAGCCTCGACGCGGATCGCGCGGTCACGATGGACGCGCGCTCCGCCAAGGCCGTGGCGATCACGGTTCCGGACCGGTCGGCCGTCCTCCGGCACACCGAGGTCGGCTGGACGATCCGCACCCAGGCGCCACAGATCTGGGGCTCCAACGACCCCTACACGACGCTGATGAACGTGAACCTCGCCGATCTCCGGACCGGGCGGGGGAGCGGCAGCAAGAAGGCGGCAGGCTTCGTCTCGTACATCTCGGGGACCTGGGCCCAGGCACAGATCAACAGCGAATCGGTCTACCAGGTCTACTTCTACGAGCGCGGCCGGATGATGGCCGGGAAGACGAAGACGCTGCGCGCCGGCGACTTCGCCACGGTGCGGTCGCGGGTCGGGGCGGACGTCCCCGACGTACCGGTGGACCGGGTCGCGGTGGCCAGGGCACCCGGCAACTCGCCGATCATGAGCAGCCTGGACGGCCGAACCAGGCCGCTGACGCTCAGGTACGACGCGCCGCGCACCATCGTCGAGCACTACAACCGGGACCAGGAAGCCGAATGGCTGATCTCGAACAGCCAGCAGGGCTACACCCATTACGAGTCGGACTGGACCTCGTACAAGCCCGGACGGGTGTACGAGGAGGAGTGGGCGAGTGGTGTCGAGGGGCCGGTGTTCCCGGAGCCCGAGTTCGACCAGCAGTACGCGACCCGCTACTGGGGCAACACGATGGGCGTCCCGGGGCCGTTGCACGGAGACGGCAGCGGGCACGAGGGCTTCCGCTTCCCGCGGAACGGAAAGGTCGACGTCACCGTCCACCGGAACGGGACGCTCGTCGGTCAGTCATCGTGGATCAGGGACGCCATCGACGTCCCTGCCGAGCCCGGCAGCTACCGGATCCACGCGAGGTTCGAGAGCGACCCCGAGTTCACGCTGTCGACGCTCGTCGAGGCAGAGTGGACGTTCAGGTCGGCGCACGTGCCTGAGGGCGAGCTGGTGCATCTCCCGATGACGGCGGTCCGGTTCTCGCCGGATCTCGACATCGAGAGCACCGCGCCCGCGGGTCGGTCGCTCAGGGTGCCGATCTCGCTGGACCGGCAGATCGGTGCGGCGCCCGCCAGGACCCGGAGCCTGAGCGTCGAGGCGTCGTTCGACGACGGCAAGACCTGGCGGAAGCTGGACGTCGATCGGCACGGCGAGAAGGCTGTGGTCTCGGTCCGGCATCCGAACGGCAGCGGCTTCGTCTCCCTGCGGGCTCAGGCGACCGACTCCGCCGGCAACAGCGTGCGGCAGACCATCATCCGCGCGTACCGCTTCCAGTAGGAAGGGGAGTGCCCGGGTCGTTCTTCGACCCGGGCACTTCTGCTTAACCTGACATAATGTGCATTATCGGCGAATCGTCGAGGGGTCGAGAGCAGGGCTGGAGCGTTAGGGTTCGCTGTTGTGGCAGAAGACTTCGACCCGACCGCACACAACCGCGTCGCGTGGGACGAACTGGTCGACAACGACAACGAATGGTCCCGGCCGGTCGGCCCCGAGGTCATCGCGAAAGCACGTCAGGGCGACTGGTCGGTGGTGCTGATCGGTCACGAGCCGATTCCGCGTGATTGGTTTCCGTCCGAGCTGGCCGGTGCTCGAGTGCTCTGCCTGGCGTCGGGCGGTGGCCAGCAAGGACCCGTCCTCGCCGCTGCTGGCGCCACGGTGACCGTCTTCGACAACTCGCCCAAGCAGCTGGCCCGTGACGACGAGGTGGCCGCTCGTGACGGGCTGGAGCTTCGCACCGTGCTCGGTGACATGCGCGACCTCGGTGTCTTCGACGACGCCAGCTTCGACGTGATCGTCAACCCGGTCTCGAACGTGTTCTGCCCTGACCTGACGCCGGTCTGGCGGGAAGCGTCTCGGGTACTGCGCCCCGGTGGGACGCTCATGGTCGGATTCATGAACCCGGACGTCTACATCTTCGACGAGGTGGCACTCGACCGGCAGGAGCTGGTCGTACGTCACCGGCTGCCGTTCAGCTCGCTCGACCTCTCCGAGGACGACCGGATGCGCGCCTACGGAAGCGGGCCGATCGAGTACAGCCACTCGCTGAGCGAACAGATCGGCGGGCAGCTGGCGGCCGGATTCATCCTGACCCATCTCAGTGAAGCGCCTCATCACGCAGACGTCACCGCCCAGCACCTGTCCGCCTACATCGCAACCCGCGCGGTCAAGCCGCACGGATGATCACTCCGTTCAGTCGGGTGGTGGCACAGCCGTCTCTCGGAGCACTTCACGCGCTGGTGAGAGCAGGACGGCGTCGCGGGTGTCGGCGGCGGTCGCCTTGACGTAGATCCCGGTCGTCTTGAGGTCCTCGTGACCGAGCAGCCCCTGTACCGCCGGCACCGGTACGCCGGAACGGATCAGTCCCTTCGCGGCGCTGTGTCGAAACGCGTGCGCGGCCTCCCCGGGCTGCTTCGGGACGCCGGCGAGGCGGATCCAGGTCTCGACCAGATGGTTGAGCGCGCCGGGACGCAGCTGTTTGCCCGAGGTCAGCACGAACAGGTGGTCGGCCGAGTCGCGTGCCCCGAAGCGTGCCTCCAGTTCGGCCAGGTAGGCGTCGACCGCATCCACGGCCTCGGGTGGCAGCGGCAGGTTGCGCTGCTTGTCGCCCTTGCCGATGACCCGCACCAGCGTCTCGCCGTCGGGCTCGCGCCGGATGGCGCCGACGGTGAGACCGCACAGCTCCGCGGCACGTACGCCAGTGGTGACCAGGACCGCGAAGATCGCCCGGTCGCGAGCCGGCCAGCGGCGCCGGTCGGCGCCTTCGCGTGGCATCGAAGCGACCCGCGCCAGGCGACGGAGCTCGTCGACGCTCCAGCCGGCCGGGAGGCGGCTGGGCCGCTCGGGCGCCTCGATGCGCAGCGTGGGATCCACCAGCAGGTGACCCTCGAGCTGCAGCCAGTGGGTGAAGAGCCGCAGCGTGCCGACGCGACGCTGACAGGTCGCCGCGGCCGAGCTCTCCCTCAGCGACCTGTAGGCGACGCGTACGTTCTGGTCGGTCAGTGCCGAGATCGGGACAAGCGCCAGCACCTCGGTGTCAGGCTCCCCGCCGGCGTCGACATGCAGCTGCCGCGCCCAGGCGGTGATGTCTTGGCGGTAGGCGTTTCGGGACTTGTCGTTGAGCCCGCGGCGCGTGAGGGTCGCCCGGTCGGTCAGGAAGTCCTCGACGACATCGCCGAACATCACACCATCGTCAGGTACGCTCACATCCCCCGATATTACAGCCTTTTCGAACATTTCTGCGATAGGGGGTACTATCGCGGAATTCGGGCGAGGTGGCAGACTCCAGCCGTGGCCGACACCGCTGTAACTCACCGCACCGAACATGTCAACGGAATCGATCTGCACTGGGTGGAGTCAGGGCCGGCGGACGGCCCGCTCGTGATCCTGGTGCACGGGTTCCCGGAGTCCTGGTACTCATGGCGCCACCAGATCGCCGCGCTCGCGGACGCGGGCTACCGGGCGGTCGCGATGGACGTCCGCGGATATGGCGGTTCCTCGAAGCCGACCGCCATCGAGGACTACCGGATGCTGCGCCATGTCGGCGACAACGTCGGTCTGGTGCACGCCCTGGGCGCGGAGACGGCCACGATCGTCGGCCACGACTGGGGCGCTCCCATCGCCTGGACGTCGGCTCAGCTGAGGCCAGACGTCTTCACCGCCGTAGCCGGTCTGTCGGTGCCGTTCAGCCCCTCCGGACGCCGTCGCCCCACCGAGGCGATGGCACAGGCCGGCGGCGACGACGAAGACTTCTACATCTCCTACTTCCAGGCCCCGGGTGTCGTCGAGGCCGAGATCCTGCCCGACGTACGCCGCTGGCTGCTCGGCATCTACTACTCGATCTCGGGCGACGGTGTGCTCGCCGCCGGTGGGGATCCGCGCGGGGCGCTCGGGCTGGTGCCACGCGGCGACCGGCTCTCGGACCAGTTCATCCACCCCACCGAGATGCCTGCATGGCTGACCGAGGCCGACGTCGACTTCTACGCCCGCGAGTTCGCCGACTCCGACTTCTTCGGTCCGCTCGCGCGCTACCGCAACATCGACCGCGACTGGGAGGATCTCGCGGCTTTCAGCGACGTGCCGATCACTGTGCCCTCGCTCTTCGTCGCCGGCGAGTTCGACGGTCCCGCGATCACCGGCCGCCGCCAGATCGAGCGCTTCGACCAGACCCTGCCGGGACTCACGCGTTCGGCGCTGCTCCCCCGCTGTGGTCACTGGGTCCAGCAGGAGCGCCCCGAAGAGACCAACCGGCTCCTGCTCGAGTTCCTCGCTAGCTCAGCGCCATGCTGATCGCCAGGGCGATGACGGCGAGCAGCGGGATCACGCCCTGCTTGAGGGCCGCGCCGCGCTTGTCGGGCGAGGAGACGAACAGCACTGCCGCCGCGGCTGCCATCGAGCCGGCGCCGGCGAAGACCAGGGCAGCGCCGACCGCTTCGGAGCACACCGGGAACAGGACGATGCCGACCGCGGTGACGATGGCGAGGAAGAGGTTGTAGAAGCCCTGGTTGAAGGCCAGTTCCTTGGTCGCCTCGGCCTCCTCGGCGCCGAGCCCGAACACGGCGCGCGTCTTCGGGCTCGTCCAGGTCAGCGACTCCATGACGAAGATGTAGACGTGCACCAGGGCCGCCAGCGCGGCGAGCACCAATCCAGCAACGACCATCACAGACCTCTTCCGGGTTGGGTGCTCGAGCACCGGCTGAGGCTGACAGTAACCGATCCTCAGAACCGGACCGGGAACAGCTCGGTGCGCGCGACGGCCGCGTCGCGTTCGGCGCCAAGTGCCGTACGTCGCTCGTCGTTCAGGTAGGCGTCCAGCGAGGCCTGGTTCGGGAACCGGAAGAGCTGGACCTCGTCGGGCTGCCCGGGTGCATTCTCGGCGAACGCACGGTGCACCACTTCCCCACCGTGCTCTGAGATCAGCTTCAGGACACGGTCCTCGTAGGCATGGAGGGCCTCCGCCTCTCCCTCGTGCGCCCACAGGAGGCAGCACAGGCGGATCGGACCTTCGGGTGCATCTGACATGAAGGTCAACGTATCGGAGCGCGCATGGGCGCTGCCGACATCGGGTACCTGCTCGCCATGAGCCACGTCCTGGACATGGTGGGAGCCACGGTCGTGGTGCTCCTCGTCCTCATGGTGCTCGCGGCCGCCGTCGGCTTCCTGCTGGCGAGGCTGGAGAGACGGCGCGCACGCCGGATCAACGACGATCTCGCCGAGATGCGTGACCAGCCCGGCCGCCATCGCCGTCATCGCGGCTAGCGCAGCCGTGTCCTCGGCTTCCCGGCGCAGCTGATGCAGGTGCGCGCCACCGGGCGCGCCTCGAGCCGGCCCTCGCCGATCGGCCGCCCGCATTCCTCACAGGTCCCGTACGTACCCGCGCCCAGGCGCTCCAGAGCAGCGTCGATCTCGTCGAGATGCTGGCGCGCCTGACGTACGAGCGCGTGGACCTGGGACCGCTCGAAGGCGATCGTCGCGCCCTCGGGATCGTGCTCGTCATCGGCGTTGGTGTCGCGCGAGGCCGCGACCACGGCGTCGAAGTCGTCGCTGAGATCTGCCAGGCGCGCGAGCGTCTTACGGCGCTCCGCCTCGAGCCGTTCGCGCGCTGGCCTCAACGGTCGAAGACCGACCAGCAGATGTCGTTGCGGATCCGCTGGTCGTCGAGGACGAGGTCGCGGACGGGCTCCGGGAGCTGCGCGCGCTGCCAGTGGCACTCCCGGCGCCCGGCCTCGACGGCCTCGCCAGGTGGGGCGGCGTCGCGCACGGCCTTGATGGCGTACGCCGCCGCACCCAGGTCGTGGGCCGCGACATGGGCGACCACGCCGGCCTGGCCGGCGGCGTAGGCGGCATTGCGGGCAGCTCCGCTCAGCGGCCGGGCCGCACCCATGGCGTGACCGCCGAGAGCGCGAGCCTCCATCATCTTGAGCTCACCGCGGGTCCAGGCCCGGGCCGCCTCGATGGCCTCTCGCGGTCGCGGGTCGTCGGGGCACTCCGCCTCGAAGAGCGGGAGGACGTGCTCGGCGCAGGTCGCCGCCCACAGGGCGAGCAGATGGTGGTCGGCGTCGGTGAGCGTGCCGCCGCGTCGGACGGTGATCAGGCGAGGGTCGAGCTCCTTGGCCAGGATCATCGCTCTCCCCCGTTCGCCGGCCCGTTCGCCGGCCCGGTCTCGGGACGGTCCGGTCCCGGGGCCGTCGGGATGGGTGAGGTCATAGGCGGCGGAGACCTTCTTCGGTACGCACAGCCGCCAGGCGTCCACCACGAACTCGCACGCCTCGACCGGGTCGAGCTCGGCCAGGGACGACTCCACCCAGTTGAACCGCATCTCCGACTCACGGGGCAGATGGAACTTCTCGGGCGTGCTGGCGACCAGTGCGGCACGCTCCTCCTTCGGGAAGCCGAACCCCATCTCGGTCTCATCCAGGGAGAAGGCGACATAGACGATCGAGCCGACCCGGAACTTGAGCCTGCCGCGTACAAAGACCTCGTAGGACCGCTCCAGGCTCGAGCCGAGCCAGCGGACGTCCTCCACGGTTGCCATGTTCGGAGCGTAGGCGCAGACACCGCCGACGGCACCCGAGTTTCGCGGCGTCGGCCGCGGTGGCGCGGCATCATGGGCCCATGGCGGCGAAGGTGGATCTGAAGAAGACGATCGACGGCTATCGGGCGCGACAGGGTGAGTTCCGGATCCTCGAGATGCCACCACTCCCCTACCTGATGGTCGACGGGCACGGCGATCCCAACACCGCCCAGGAGTACGCGGACGCGCTGGCGGCGCTCTACCCGGTGGCGTACACGCTGAAGTTCGCCAGCAAGACCGATGGCCGTGACTATGTGGTGCCGCCGCTGGAGGCGCTGTGGTGGGCCGAGGACATGGACGCGTTCACCCGGACGCGGGACAAGTCGCAGTGGGACTGGACGGCGATGATCATGACGCCCGACTGGATCACCGAACAGATGTTCGAGGATGCTGTGGCCAAGGTCGCCAGCAAGGATCGTCCCGCAAGCCTGGACAAGGTCCGGTGGGAGACGCTCACGGAGGGCTCCTGTGTGCAGACCCTGCACATCGGTCCGTACGACGCCGAGGGCCCGGTCCTCGAGGAGATGCACGAGCGGTTCATCCCGGAGCGCGGGCTGCGGATGACCGGGAAGCATCACGAGATCTATCTCGGTGATCCGCGGCGGGTGGAGCCCGCCAAGCTGAGGACGATCCTGCGTCAGCCGGTTTCGGTGTACGAATGTTGACTGAAACTCTTGTCGCCGTGACGGCGCTCACATTACTCTTCAGTAACTCGGGACGAAGTGGTCCCGCTCACGTGAGGAGAGTCCCCCATGTCTCAGCACGCACCACGGATGTTGTTTGCCACCGCTCTGGCCGTTGCTGCGGTCGCTCCGGCCACCCTGGCTGCCCCTGCCGTCGCCGCTGACACCGGCACCACCGTCGTCTCCCGCGGCGTCGAGATCCCGGAGTTCTACAACCCGCCGGCGACGCTGCCGGGCGCGAACGGAGCGCTCGTACGCACCGAGCCGCTCCCCCTCGGTGTCGGCCTCTCGATCCCGGGCATCGGCTCGCTGCCCGGCACCGCGACCCGGGTCATGTACAAGACCACCGACAACAACGGCGCCCCGGCCGCGGTGACCGGCGCCTACATCGAGCCGTTCGCGGCCTGGAACGGTGCCGGTGACCGGCCCCTCGTGGTCGTCGCACCCGGCACCATGGGCCAGGGCGACCAGTGCTCGGCCTCGCTCGGTCTGGAGCGCCCGATCCTCTTCAACGGCAAGACCGTCTCGGTGGGCTACGAGGACATCGGTATCTACCGTCTCCTGGCGCGCGGTGTGGCGGTGATCGTCACCGACTACGTCGGCCTGGGCGCCACCGACCGTCTCCACACCTACGTCGACCGTGTCGACGGCGGTCACGCCGTCCTCGACGCCGCGCGGGCAGCGCGCGAGGTCCCGGAGGCATCGGTGACCGCCGGGTCGCGGGTCGCGCTCTACGGCTACAGCCAGGGCGGCGGGGCGACCGGATCGGCCTCCGAGCTCGCCGCGACGTACGCTCCCGAGATCAACCTCGTCGGCGCCTACGTCGGCGCACCGCCCGCCGACCTGCGGGCGACCGCAGAGGGCATCGACGGCTCCGCGCTCGTCGCCGCTCTCGGCTGGACCATCAACGGTCTGGCCCAGTCCAACCCGGAGCTGCGGCCGATCCTGGACGAGAACCTCAACGAGGCCGGCCAGGCGGCGCTCGAGGACCTGTCGACCGCGTGCGTCGGCGACGGGATCATCGGCTACCCGTTCCAGCGGAGCACCAGCTGGACGAAGTCCGGGGAGAGCCTCGACGACATCATCGAGCGCGAGCCCGCGGTGGAGGCGATCATCGACGAGCAGAAGATCGGCCGTGTGAAGCCACGGATCCCGGTACGCCTGGCCACCGGCACCGAGGACGACATCGTCCCGCACGCGCAGTCCCGTCAGCTGGCCCTCGACTGGTGCGGCCGAGGAGCGAAGGTGACCTACCAGGCGGTCATCCTGCCCAACCTCGGTGACGGGCTGGTCACCAACCACGTGACTCCGTTGCTCGTCGACCAGACCGCCGCGATCAACTGGGTCACCGACCGGGTCAAGGGCGTCGCTGCCGGTTCCAACTGCGCGACGATGCCGATTCAGCCATGAGCTGCTCGTAGCCGCACGGACAGACAGGTCACGCAGCCTTCGAGCTTCTCGAACTCGGAGATGTCGACCGCGACGACCGTGTAGCCGCGCTCCTCGAACATCGCTCTGCTCAGCGGTGCCGAGGCGGCCATCAGCAGCGTGCGGTCGTCGAGAACGACCACGTGGGAGCCCGATTCCTCCGGGACCGGCAGGAACCGGGCTCCCCACACGCTCGGGTCGTCGACCAGCGGCTCGTGGCCGATGACGGTGCCGTCGGGGAGCGCGGTGACGGCCGACTTGAGATGGAGCACCTTCGTGAGGGGCACAGCGATCACCTCGGCGCCCAGTGGTCCGAGCAGTGCCCGGAGCTGCGCGATGCCCTCGGCGTTCGTACGTCCGCCCTCCCCCACCCACACGGTGTCGCCGTGCTTGAGCACGTCGCCGCCGTCGAGGGTCCCGGGTGCCTCGATGTGGGCGATCCGGTAGCCCCGCTCGCGGACCGCGTCCTCGGCCGCGTCGATCTCCGGGCGCCGCTCCAGCGCGCCCGGTCGGCTGATCACGGCCAGGTCCGCGAGGACGACCATCGTGTCCTCGACGAAGACCGAGTCCGGGCAGTCGTCGGCGGGATCGACCTCGTGGGTGGTCCAGCCGGCGCTGCGCATCGCGGTGACGTACGCGTCCCACTGCCTGCCGGCGAGACCGACGTCGACCGGACTCCGCTCGATGTGGGTGACGAGCCCCTCGGCGAGGCGGGGCGAGGGGCGGCGTACGAGAGCGTGCATGGGTGAAGTATCCCTACCCGATCCAGTACCGGAGCTCGCTGCCGAGCTGTTCGTCGGGCACGCCGCCGTTCTTCTCGATCACCCGCTTCGACGGCTCGTTGGAGGGGGCACAGGTGAGCAGGACGCGCGAGATGCCGTGCTCGCGGGCCTTCTCGAGGCCGAGCTCGAGCATGCGGGTCGCGTGGCCCTGGCGCCGCCACGGGGCGACGACGTGGTAGCCGATGTGACCGCCCTCGGAGGCGAGCTCGGGGGTCAGTGAGTGGCGCACGACGAGGGAGCCGAGATAGTGCTCGCCGGAGATGTACCAGTAGACCGTCGACATCACCTCCCAGCGCTCCTTGTCGTGATCCCGGGCGGCGACGAAGGAGTCGAAGTCCTCGCTGGCCGGTCCGAGCCAGTCGGTATCGGTGCCCCGCAGGAGGCAGTCGGCCTGCTCGCCGGTGAGGTAGGAGGTGCGTACGGCCGTCGTCGGGCGGATCAGGCGGGGTGCTTCGTTCAGGGTGATCATCGGCGCTCAGGCAATCACATGAGCTGCTCCGAACGCACCAGGTTTGTCGGGGCGGTGGCTAGATTGAGCCCATGAGCGAGGACGAGGGACGCAGCATGTTCGAGCCGGAGTCGTGGGAGGAGCGCTATGCCGGCGAGGAGAAGGTCTGGAGCGGCAACCCTAACCCTCAGCTTGTGGCTGAGGTCTCCGAGCTGACGCCGGGCACGGCGCTCGACGTCGGCTGCGGCGAGGGCGGCGACGTCATCTGGCTAGCGCAGCAGGGCTGGACCGTGACGGGCGCCGACTTCTCGGCCAACGGGTTGGCCCGGGCGAGGCGGCATGCCGAGGATGCCGGCGTCGCGGAGCGTACGTCCTGGTGGCAGGTCGACGCCCGCACCTTCGACGCCGAGGGCCGGCAGTTCGACCTGGTCACCTGCCACTTCCTGCACACCCCTGACGGGAGCATGGTCGAGGTCGCCGGCCGCCTGGCCACCGCAGTCGCGCCGGGTGGTCATCTGCTCGTCGTCGGCCACGCGCCCTCGGAGGTCTTCGCGCGCCACGGGCACCTCAACGCGATGTTCCTCGCCTCCGACCTGCTTCCCGGCCTGCCCGACGGGTTCGAGCCGGTCGTCGTCGAGCAGCGCCCGCGCTTGACCATCCGCGACGGCGTCCCGGTCCAGATCGACGACTCGACCCTGCTCGCCCGCCGGGCTCGGACCACCTAGCCGCGGACCATCCGGAGCTCGGTGCCGACCGGGTCGGTCTTGGTCTCGCCGTCGAACCGGAAGCCCTGACGTTCGTAGAACGCGGTGGCGCGCTGGTTGCCGTCGAGAACCCAGAGGTACGCCGCGGAGTCCCCGATCGCGGACTGGAGCAACTCATGGCCGAGGCCGGTTCCGTACCTCTCGGTGCGGACGTAGAGCGCGGAGAGCTCGAGCGGCGGTAGCCCGGGATCCTCGTCGCGGGCCGGCCCGGAGCTCGCGAAGCCCAGCAGCAGCCCCGGCTCGTCGGCCTCGACCACCAGGTTGGCGATCGGGCTCGTCCCGAGGTTGGTACGCCACCGATCGACCCTCGCGGCGCGCTGGGCTCGGCGGTCGGTGAGGATCTCGTCGGGGATCAGCCCGGCGTACGCCTCCTCCCACACGTCGAGATGGAGGTCGGTCAACGCCTCGGCGTCATCGACGACGGCCGGTCTGATCTTCATGCCCGGAGGATAGGGAGGAGATCAGTCGAGACACCACTCGTTTCCCTCGGGGTCCTGCATCACGATGAAGCCGTGGCTCATCGGCGGGTCGGGCTCGAAGCGGCGGACCCGGGTGGCGCCGAGCGCGACGACGCGCTCGCACTCCGCCTCGAGTGCGGCCATCCGCTCCTCGCCCTGCAGCCCGGGAGCTGCCCGGACGTCGAGATGGACGCGGTTCTTGGCGGTCTTCGACTCCGGCACGCGCTGGAAGAAGACGCGCGGACCGGCGCCTGCGGGATCCTCGATCGCCGAGGCGTTGTTGCGCTGGTCGGCGGGCACCCCGACCTGCTCGAGGAAGGCCTCCCAGGCGTCCAGCGGATCGGTGCCCTCGGGGACCTCGACACCCGGCGGGCCCGGGTGGACGTAGCCGAGGACGTCACGCCAGAACGTGGAGAGCGCGCGCGGGTCGTGCGCGTCGAAGGTGACCTGGACGGTGCGGGTCTCAAGAGGCATGACTCCACCCTGACACCGATTCAGGACGGTCGGCGTCCGCTATCGGCGGTGGCTACCGGGCAGCCCGAGACCGCGGCGCTCCTCCATCCGCAGGGCGACCATCGGGATCACGATTGCCGCGGCGACGAGATGGGTCAGGCACAGCACGCCGACGAAGGTCAGATCGAACTCGAAGAACGGCACGACGTCGGGGATCAGCGAGAGCCCGGTGAGCACGATCGTGGTGATCTGGAAGGTCGAACGGGGCATCTTGGCCAGCCGGATCATCACCTCGGCGATGATCACGCCGACCAGCGAGCAGTAGACGGTGAGCATCGGGAACGCCGAGATCGGTACGTCGCCCACGCTGCTCCCGAAGTCGACCCCTGCCGCCTTGGCAACCACGGCCATCAGTGTCGTGACGACCGCAGCGATGGCCGTGGCCACCAGCCCACGCGGCCACACAGACGCGGGACGATCGCGTTCGGGCGTCATCTCCACCGCCGGGGCCTGCCTGTGCTCGGGAAGGTAGAGGGTCATCTCAGGTGCTCCTTGATTGATACTGCAACCAATTCACACTAAGTGCGACCCTCTACCGCCACCGCATCCAGATAGCCGCAAACAGGCGTGATTCGTGCCACCCGCTGCGCTACGGTCACTCCCCGACGTACGCCGCCAGGTGCTCGCCGGTGAGCGTCGACTTCTTCGCGACGAGCTCGGCGGGAGTGCCTTCGAAGACGACCAGGCCGCCGTCGTGACCGGCACCCGGGCCGAGGTCGATGATCCAGTCGGCGTGCGCCATGACCGCCTGGTGGTGCTCGATCACGATCACCGACTTGCCGGCGTCGACCAGCTTGTCGAGCAGCGCCAGCAGGTTGTCGACGTCGGCGAGGTGGAGACCGGTGGTCGGCTCGTCCAGGACGTACGTCCCGCCCTTCTCCCCCAGGTGCATGGCCAGCTTGATCCGCTGCCGCTCGCCACCGGAGAGGGTGTTGAGCGGCTGGCCGAGCTTGAGGTAGCCGAGACCGACGTCGGACATCCGCTCCAGGATCTTGGCGGCCGGAGCCACCTTCGACTCCCCCTCCGAGAAGAAGGCGAGCGCCTTGGCGACCGAGAGGTCGAGCACCTCGGCGATGTTGAGCCCGCCGAGACGGTACTCGAGCACCAGCGCCTGGAACCGCTTGCCGCCGCAGTCCTCACAAGGCGACGCGACGGTCTCCATGAACCCGAGCTCGGTGTAGATCATCCCGTTGCCCTTGCAGGTCGGGCAGGCGCCCTCGGAGTTGGCCGAGAAGAGCGCCGGCTTGACCCCGTTGGCCTTCGCGAACGCCTTACGGATGGGCTCGAGAAGACCCGTGTACGTCGCCGGGTTGCTGCGCCGCGACCCCTTGATCGCGCTCTGGTCGACGAACTCCACGTCGGCGCCGGCAGGGATCGAACCGTGGATCAGCGACGACTTCCCCGACCCGGCCACACCGGTGACGACCGTCAGCACGCCGAGCGGCACGTCTACGTCGACGTTGCGCAGGTTGTGCGAGGTCGCTCCGCGGATCTCCAGGTGCCCCTTCGGCTCGCGGACCGTCTCCTTCACCGACGCCCGGTGCCCGAGGTGGCGCCCGGTCAGCGTGTCGGCGCCGGCGAGCCCCTCGAAGGTGCCCTCGAAGCAGATCGTGCCGCCGTCGCTGCCCGCGCCCGGACCGAGGTCGACGACGTGGTCGGCGATCGCGATGGTCTCCGGCTTGTGCTCGACGACCAGGACGGTGTTGCCCTTGTCGCGCAGGTCGAGGAGCAGCTTGTTCATCCGCTGGATGTCGTGCGGGTGCAGGCCGACGGTCGGCTCGTCGAAGACGTAGGTCACGTCGGTCAGTGCGGAGCCGAGGTGACGGACCATCTTCGTACGCTGCGCCTCACCACCGCTCAGGGTCCCCGACGGCCGGTCGAGGGAGAGATAGCCCAGACCGATCTCGACGAACGAGTCGAACAGGTGCAGGAGCCCGGCGACCAGCGGCGCCACCCCGGGCTCGTCGATGGTCCTGAGCCACTCCGCGGCGTCGGTGACCTGCATCGCGCACACGTCCGCGATCGACTTGCCGCGGATCTTCGAGGAGAGCGCCGACTCGTTGAGCCGGGTCCCGCCGCAGGCCGGGCACGGCTTGAAGACCGCCGCCGCTTCCACGAACTTCTTGATGTGGGGCTGCAGCGCCTCGACGTCCTTGCTGAACATCGACTTGCGGATCTTCGGGATCAGGCCCTCGTAGGTCATGTTGATGCCCTCGAGCTTGATCTTGCGCGGCTCGGCGTAGAGCAGGTCGTGACGCTGCTCCTCGGTCATCTCCGTGATGGGTACGTCCTCGGGCACGACCACCTTGTAGGCCGCCACCATCCACCCGTCGGCGGTGTAGCCGGGCACGAGGATCGCCCCGTCGACCAGCGACTTCGACTCGTCGATGATGGCAGCGAGGTCGAGATCGGAGATCGTCCCGCGGCCCTCGCACTCGGCGCACATGCCGCCGAGATAGACCGCGTCCTTGACGATCGTCTTCTCGCCCTTGGGCCCGGTCATCACGCCGCTCGCGCGGGTGGTGGGGATGTTGAAGGAGAACGCGGTCGGGCCACCGATGAACGGCTCCCCCAGCCGACTGAACAGCGAGCGCAGCATCGCGTGGGCGTCGGTGACCGTGCCCAGCGTCGAGCGCGGGTTGGCGCCGAGCCGCTCCTGGTCGACCAGGATGGCGGTGGTCAAGCCCTCCATCGCGTCGACCTCGGGTCGCGGCAGGCTGGGCATGAACCCTTGGATGAACGTCGAGTACGTCTCGTCGATCAGCCGCCGCGACTCCGCCGCGATCGTGCCGAAGACGAGCGACGACTTCCCCGACCCCGACACCCCGGTGAACACCGAGAGCCGGCGCTTGGGGATCTCGACCGAGATGTCCTTGAGGTTGTTCTGCCGGGCCCCCTGGACTCGGATCAGGTCGTGAGTGTCTGCGCTGTGCTCGTTCGAGCCGGGGTCGGTCATGGCGATCAGGCTAGTCGGAGGCGTGAATCCAGGCCTGCACATTTCCGCCTCACTTGACCTGCTGCAGCCGGATGGTGTTTCCGGCCGGATCGCGGAAGGAGCAGTCCCGCATGCCCCAGTCCTGGTCGGTCGGCTCCGACATGATCTCGCCGCCGCTGGCCTCGATGCCGGCCTGGACCTTCTCGAAGGCGGCGTCGACGTCGGTGGAGGAGAGCATCAGGCTGGCGAAGGTGCCCTTGGCCATCATCTCCTGGATGACCCGGCCCTCCTCCTCGCTGATGTTCGGGTCGGCGAGCGGCGGGTAGAGCACGACGCTCACAGCGGGCTGCGAGGGCGGCCCGATGGTGAGCCAGCGCATCGCCTCGTACCCGACGTCCTTCCTCACCTCGAATCCCAGCAGGTCGCGGTAGAACCTCAGCGAGGCCTCGGGGTCGGTGTGCGGAAGGTAGCTGTGGCAGATGTTGATGTCCATGGACCTCACGTTATGTAGGGGTCCGGCACCTTGGCTTCTCCATTCCTGATCGAACTCCGCCTGACCGGTCTGGTCACCTGCTTGGACACGCACGGTGGAATCCCCGCTCCACCGGCCGAGGCCTTCTCTCGGTAGAGGCTCGGCGACATCCCGACGAGCTCGCTGAACCGGGTCGAGAACGTCCCCAGCGACCCGAAGCCGACCGCGAAGCAGATGTCGGTCACGCTGAGGTCGCCGCGCCGCAGCAGGGTCATGGCCCGCTCCACCCGGCGGGTCATCAGGTAGGAGTAGGGCGGCTCGCCGTAGGCCTTGCGGAACTCCCTGCTCAGATGGCCGGCCGACATGTGTACGCCGCTGGCCAATGCCTCTACGTCGAGCGGCTGCGCGTACTCCCGGTCGATCCGGTCCTTCACCTGCCGCAACAGCTTCAGGTCACGCAGTCGTTGCTCCTGGTCGGTCGTCACTCCTCGATCCTCCCATTTGATGAATCTGCCGCGTGTCGAAGTAAATGTGTCGAATTCGCGCGCGCACACTCGTGGAGTAGGTGAAGGCACAAACAACGCGGATGGGAGAAAGTCATGTGGGACACAGCTCAGCACCCCGAGAACGGCAACGTACACAGCTTCCCGATGTCGCACTTCCTGCCGTGCCCGCGCTGCGGACACGAGGTGCACACCTACCTGGCCTGCAGCGAGACGTGCTCGTGCGCACCGGTCGTGATGCCCGGCAGCGTTCCGCTGGCCGCCTAGATCTTCAAGCCGGACTCGATCGCGAAGACGACGAGCTGCGCGCGGTCCCGAGCATGCAGCTTCACCATCGCCCGCGAGACGTGGGTGCGGACCGTGTCCGGGCTGACCACGAGCTCGGCGGCGATCTCGGCGTTGGAGCGGCCGGTGGCCACCCAAGCGACCATCTCCCGCTCACGCTCGGTCAGGTCCCCCAGACGTGGATGCGGATTCGCCGCCCGGCGTGAGGAACCGAACTCCTCGATCACCCGCTTGGTCACCGTCGGCGCGAGCAGCGAACCACCCTCGGCGACCACCCGGATCGCGTCCAGCAGCGCGACCGGCTCGGCGTCCTTGAGCAGGAACCCGCTCGCTCCCAGCCGGAGTGCCTCGAAGACGTACTCGTCGAGCTCGAAGGTCGTCAGCATCACCACCCGTACGTCCTTCAGCGAGGGGTCGCGGGTGACCTGCTCCAGCATGCCGAGACCGTCGAGAACCGGCATCCGGATGTCGCACAGGACCACATCGGGGTGGGTGCGGCGCAGCATCGGCAGGGCGTCGCTGCCGTCGGAGGCCTCACCGACGACCTCCAGGTCGGGTTCGGCCCCGATCATCGTCGCCAGGCCCATGCGAACGAGGGGCTGGTCATCGACCAGAGCAACCCTGATCAGCGTGTGATCGGTCATGCTCATGCCAGCCCCTCCGCGCCACCCGCCGAGGACCCTGAAAGCGGGATGGAGGCCCGCAGCCGGAAGCCCCGTACCTCCGGCCCCGCATCTAGGGTGCCTCCAAGTGCCTCGACGCGCGACCGCATTCCCACAATTCCCATCCCAGAGCGCCTTTCTTTGCTCGGCATGTCCGATCCCCGCCCGTCGTCATGCACCGTCACGAGCAGCTCGGCGCCGGAGACGGCGACCACGGACACCTCGGCCCGCGATGCTCCGGCATGTCGCAGCACGTTGGTCAGCCCCTCCTGGACCACGGCGTACGCGGCCCGTTCCGCTTCCACCGAGGCCGAGTCCACCTCGACACGGAGCACGACCTCCAGTCCCCCGGTGCGCACCCGCTCGACCAGAGCAGGCAGGTCGGCGAGCCCGTGCTCGGGTGCCCGCGGCGCCGGACCGGCTCCGTTCTCGGTGTCGGTCAGACGGGCCAGCTGGCTGCGCAGCAGGTCGAGCGACTCCTTGCTCTCGGCACGGATCGCCTCCAGGTTGCGGCGGGCCGCGGCTGGGTCGCGGTCGAGCACGTGCAGCGCGGCGCCGGCCTGCATGGCGATGACCGCGAGCCCGTGACCGACACCGTCGTGCAGGTCGGTGGCCATCCGCACCCGCTCGTCGCTGACCACCCGGCGCTGCCGCTGGGCGCGGGCCTCGTTGCGAGAGCGCAGCGCGCTGGCGATCGCACCGCTCGCGGCGATCAGGGCGACCTGCCCGAAGGCCTGCCACTGCGACAGGTCGCCCTCCGGTCCGCCGTCGGGCCCCCAGGGGCCGCGACCACCGTCGAACCGGGGGCTCTCCGCCGGGTTCAGCATGATCCCGGTGGCCACGAGGGCCGCGCCCACGACCGCCCAACCGACCCACTTCCGTGGTGGCAGCGACCACGCCACCGCGAAGGTGACCGCGGGCAGCGCCATGAAGATCGGCCCGTCCGCGTAGCCCGCGGTGAAGTAGACGCCGACACAGAGCCCGCTGACCGCGAGCACCCAGCCGGGTGGTTCCCGCAGCAGCACCGGGACGACGGCGACGAGCGCGAGGAGTGCGGCCAGCACGGCCGGTCCGCGGGTGTCGGCCTGGGCGTTGCTGCCCAGCGAGCCGACCAGCTCCACCACGACGACCAGCCACGGCAGCCAGTGGCGACGGATCCGGGACATGGACCCACCGTAGTTCGCGCGGGCGCCCGGGACGTACGACAAAAGCGGCCGGTCGCCTACGCAGATCTGCGTAACCCGGAGCCTCATCCGCGCCGACGCCAACGGCGGGGCCGCCAGGAGAGCGTGGGAGGCATGAACGAACTCGTGGTTGAGACCGACGGGCTGACCAAGCGGTACGGCGACAGGCTCGCCGTCGACCGGGTCAGCATGACCGTCATGCGTGGCGAGGTGTACGGCTTCCTCGGCCCCAACGGGGCCGGCAAGACGACCACCTTGCGGATGATGCTCGGCCTGATCCGGCCCACCGCCGGATCGGCCAGCGTCCTGGGTCGTCCCGCCGGACGACCCGAGGTCACCGCCCGCATCGGCGCCCTGATCGAGGGTCCCGGCTTCTACCCCTACCTGAGCGGCCGCGACAACCTGCGCACGATGGCTCGCTACCAGGGGCTGCCGACCACCGAGGTCGACCGGGTGCTCGAGATGGTCGACCTCGCCGACCGGGCGAAGGATGCCTTCAAGGGCTATTCGCTGGGGATGAAGCAGCGCCTCGGCGTCGCCGCCGCGATGCTCGGCTCCCCCGACCTGCTCGTTCTGGACGAGCCCACCAACGGGCTCGACCCCGCCGGCATGGCCGACATGCGTGCCCTGGTGGTCGCGCTCGCCGAGGCCGGCCAGACGGTGATCCTGTCGAGCCACATCCTGGCGGAGGTGCAGGAGATCTGCGACCGCGTCGGCGTCATCAACAACGGCCGCCTGCTGCGTGAGTCGACCGTTGCCGAGCTGCGCGGCGGAGCGACCCTCCGGGTCCGGGCGACCCCTGAGGACGCCGCCCTGGCCGCCGTCATGCGGCTGGCCGGCGATGAAGGCGTACGTCGTATCGGCAACGAGACCCTCGAGGTCGACCTGCCCATCACCGCGGCCCCCGAGGTCGTACGTCATCTGGTCGCCCACTCCATCGATGTCCACGAGGTCACCGTCGCGGAGCGTTCCCTGGAGGACGCCTTCTTCGAGATGACCAGTGTCGAGATGACCAGCAACAAGGAGGTCGTGTCATGAACGCATTCCTGAACAGCACCCGGGCCGAGATGCTCCGCCTGCGCAAGTGGTCGGCGATCTGGGTGATCGTCGGCGCCTGGCTGGCGCTCTCGCTCTCCTTCGGGTACGTCTTCAACTATGTCGCCTACAAGACCGGCGACGACAACTTCGCCGGTGATGGCGCCGGCAACGCCCAGCTGCTGGCCGAGCTGATGCCGAACGCGATCCCCGACGTGATCGTCAGCGGCCTGCCGATGTTCGGCGGTGCGCTGGCGATGGTGGTCGGTGCGCTGGTGGCCGGCAACGGGTTCGGCTGGGGCACCTGGAAGACCGTCTTCACCCAGGGGCCGAGCCGGTCCACCGCTGTCGGCGGCTCGCTGGCCGCGGTCACGATCTTCATCTTCGCGATGATGACCGCGACCCTGGTCCTGTGCGCCGGCGTCTCGGTGGCGATCGCGGCGACCGAGGGACAGTCGATCACCATGCCCGCCCTCAGCGATCTGGCGCAGTCCTTCGGTGCCGGGTTCCTGGTGCTGGAGATGTGGGCGCTGCTCGGGTTCCTGGTCGGCGTACTCGCCAAGGGACCGGCGCTCGCCGTCGGCCTGGGCCTGGTCTGGTCGTTGGTGGTCGAGAACCTGCTCCGCGGCGTCGGCAGCCTGCTCTCGGGCATCGAGACGGTCACCGAAGCCCTGCCGGGAACCGCCGGAGGCTCGTTGGCGGGCGCGATCATCGGCGGACCCAACGGCACTCCGGGAGTCCTCGACGCGATCTCGGGCGAGCGGGCGCTGATCACCGTCTCCGCGTACGTCCTGGTCGCCGCGATCGCCGCGATGGTCGTGATGAGGCGACGGGACCTCGCCTGACCTCGGAAAACATGTCTTTAACACACGCCGGGACGGGTCCGTGACACGTCTCGGCGTGTGACCGACAATCCGAGTGTGATCCTCGTTAAGTCTACTGTTTCAGTGGACAACAACCAGGCTGTCCACTCTCATCGTCGAGACATCCCCGTCTAGAAGAGGTTCCCACCCGTGTCCTCCAACACGCCTGAGCCCACCCCGCTCATCGAGGCTCCCAAGTCCAAACTCCCGCTGATCATCGGGATCGTCGTCGCCGCCGCCGTCGTGATCGGCGGCCTCGCGTTCTTCCTCACCCGCGACGACGACTCCGGCAGCGAGCTGACCAAGGTCACCCTCGGCGTCGTCGGCGCCGACGACCCCTACTGGAAGACCTTCCAGGACGCCGCTCGCGAGGAGGGCATCGACCTCGAGGTCAAGAACTTCGGCGACTACAACCAACCCAACCCGGCGCTCTCGGAGGGCGAGCTGGACCTCAACCAGTTCCAGCACATCATCTTCCTGGCCGACTACAACGTGAACAACGACGACGACCTGATCGCGCTCGGGTCGACCGCGACCTATCCCCTGGGCCTCTACTCCTCCAAGTACAAGAGCCTCGAGGACATCAAGGCCGGCGAGACCGTGATCGTCCCCGACGACGAGACCAACCAGGCCCGCGGCCTGGTGCTGCTCCAGTCCAAGGGCCTGATCGAGCTGACCGACGGCGGCACGCCCTTCAGCACCGTCAAGGAGGTCGACACGGCCGCGTCCAAGGTGAAGGTCCGGGCGGTCCAGGCCTCGATCACAGCCTCCTCGCTCCCCGACGTCGCCGCGGCGATCATCAACAACGACTTCGTCGAGGACGCGGGCCTGAAGTTCGAGGACGCGCTCGCCACCGACGACCCCACCGACCCCAAGGCGCTCCCCTACGTCAACATCTTCGCCGCGCGCGCCGAGGACAAGGACAACGCGACCTACAAGAAGCTCCTCGAGATCTTCCAGACCAACGAGGACGTGCAGCAGGGGGTCTACGAGACCTCCGGCAACACCGCCGAGCTCGTCAAGATCCCGGTCGAGGACCTGCAGAAGTCGCTCGAGGACACCGAGAAGCAGGTCAAGGAGCGTCAGTGACGCACCCGGCCACCGTTGCGGAGCCGCTGGTGCGGCTCCGCGACGTCACCAAGACCTACCCGGCAGCAAAGGGTCGCAACGAGGTGCCCGCCGTGGCCGACGTCGACCTCGACATCGCCGCCGGTGACGTACAGGCGATCGTCGGCTACTCCGGCGCCGGCAAGTCCACGCTGGTACGCCTGCTCAACGGCCTCGAGCCCGCCACCTCGGGCTCGATCCAGATCGGCGGCACCGAGCTCGTCGGCCTGCACGAGCGGCAGTTGCGGCGGATCCGGCTGGGCATCGGGATGATCTTCCAGCAGTTCAACCTCTTCGAGTCGCGTACGGTCTGGGGCAACCTGGCCTACCCGCTGCAGATCGCCGGCGTCGCCAAGGCCGAGCAGCAGCGCCGGATCTCCGAGCTGCTCCACTTCGTCGGGCTCCCCGACAAGGCCCACACCTACCCGCGCAACCTCTCCGGCGGCCAGAAGCAGCGTGTCGGCATCGCCCGCGCGCTGACCACCAACCCCTCGTTGCTGCTCGCCGACGAGGCCACCAGCGCGCTCGACCCGGAGACCACCCACGAGGTGCTGCGGCTCCTGAAGCGGGTCAACGAGGAGTTCGGCACCACCATCGTGGCGATCACCCACGAGATGGAGGTCGTCCGCGAGCTCGCCGACCACGTCGCGGTCATGGAGAACGGGCGGATCGTCGAGTCCGGAGCGGTCTACGACGTCTTCTCGGCGCCGCAGCAGCCGGTGACCCGGCGCTTCGTCGGCACCGTCGTCGATGACGAGCCGGCCCCCGACGCGCTGGCCGCGCTGAGGTCTCGCCATCCTGGCCGGTTCGTGAAGCTCGAGCTGCGCGAGGGCGGTCCCCGCCAGGCCGACCTCTTCGCGGTCCTTCTCGAGCGCGGGGTCGCCTTCGAGCTCGTCTTCGGTGGCATCGAGGAGATCCAGGGAGCCACCTTCGGCAACCTGACGCTCGCGCTCGACGGTCCCGCGGCCTCTGTCGACGAGGCCGTACGCGAGCTGTCCGCCCTCGTCCCCGCCAAGGAGCTGTGATGCTTCTCCCCACCGATACCCGCCTCGGCGAGCTGTGGCCCGACATCTGGCAGGCCACCGGCGAGACGCTGCTCATGGTGGCGCTGACGATGCTGATCGGCGGCACCCTGGGCCTGCTGCTCGCGCTCGGCCTCTACCTGACCCGCAAGGGTGGGCTGTACGAGAACGCAGTCGTCTCGGTCGTCCTCAACGTCCTGGTCAACTTCTTCCGGCCGATCCCGTTCATCATCTTCATCGCCGCCGTCCAGCCGGCAGCGCGGCTGGTCGTCGGCACCGGGATCGGGATGCCGGCGGTGGTGTTCTCGCTGATCCTCGCCGCGATGTTCGGCATCGCCCGGATCATCGAGCAGAACCTCGTGACGGTCCCGCCGGGAGTCATCGAGGCCGCCCGGGCGATGGGCGCGAGCCGAGCCCGGATCGCGGCGACCGTCGTCCTCCCCGAGGCGCTGGCGCCGATCATCCTCGGCTACACCTTCGCCTTCGTCGCGGTCGTCGACATGTCGGCGGTTGCCGGGCTGATCGCCGGCGGCGGTCTGGGCAGCTTCGCCCAGACCTTCGGCTACCGCCAGTACGACCCGACCGTCACCTGGGTCTGCGTGCTCATCCTGGTCGCGCTGGTGCAGGTCATCCAGCTGCTCGGCAACACGCTCTCGGCGCGGATCCTGCGGCGCTGAGGCTCGGATCGACCCTCAGGCGCGAGCCAGGATCTCGCCGTGGAGGACGGAGAACCAACCGTCCTCCGCCTCAGCCCACGACCGCCACCCGTCCGCAATCCGGGCGAGGTCGGCGGTCGTGGCGTCTCCGGAGTCGACGATCTGCCGGGCGACCGCCGAATCGGTGAACCGGTCCGCCCACATCCCGCCCCACCAGGCCCGGTCCTCGGGGGTGGAGAAGCACCAGGTGCTCGAGGTCGCGGTCACATCGGTGAACCCGGCCGCGCGCGCCCAGGTGACCAGCCGCCGGCCCGCGTCGGGCTGAGCGCCGTTGGCCCGGGCGGCCCGCCGGTACAGGCGCAGCCACTCGGTCAGCTCGGCCGACTCCGGCCACCAGACGAAGGCCGCGTAGTCGCTGTCGCGCACGGCCACGACGCCCCCGGCCTTCGTCACCCGCCGCATCTCCCGCAGCGCCTGCACCGGGTCCGCCACGTGCTGCAGCACCTGATGCGCGTGAACGACGTCGTACGCATCGTCCTCGATGCTCAGCGCGTGCACGTCCTCGACCCGGAAGTCGACGTTCGCGACTCCTCCGGCCTCGGCGGCCCGCCGAGACAGCTCGAGCTCCGGCTCCCCGATCTCCGTCGCGGTCACGTGAGCGACCCGGCCGGCAAGATCGAGCGTGATCGTCCCCGGCCCGGCACCCACGTCGAGCAGTCGCTGCTCAGGGCTCAGGTGCGGCAGCAGGTAGGCGGCGGAGTTCTCCGCCGTACGCCACCTGTGCGAGCGCAGCACCGACTCGTGATGGCCATGCGTGTAGGTCGACATGCATCGACTGTACGCGGGGAATCCCGATAAATGAGACGGAATTCTCGCTATGCGGACAGTCGAGGCAGTGCGGAGTCGGCGCAGCCGAGGCGCCGCCTGCCCCAGAGGATCCCGCCCACGAGCCCGCCGAGAAGCAGCGTGTTGAGCACGATCACCACCCCGGTCTCGAACGGCGCCGCGCCACCACCCGGTCGCGCATCCTCGGGCGCCACCTCATGCCGGTCGAAGACCACCTGCCCCTGACCAGAGGCCCGGGGCTCGTCGGCCGTCGCCGCGCTCAGCGCCGCGGAGGCGACGACGACGGCAACCAACCCGGCGAGCAGGATCCGCAAGGTGCGACTCATCATGCTCCCGAGCGTGAGCCCCGGTCCCGTCAAGAACCCGACGCACACCGTCCCTACCGGCAACAACCCGGTGAACAATCAGAACCCGCCGAAACCGCACTTGTGGGCGCCGAGACTGCAGAAACGGGCGACGAAACTGTGGTTTCGTCGCCCACAAGTGCGGACTCGGTGCCCACTTCTGCGGATTCGGCGGGGTGGGGCTCAGGTGGAGATGAGTCGGTTGAACATCCGGTTGGCCCAGCTCGGGGTGACTCCGGAGAGGCCGAGCAGGAATCTCGCCTTGGTGCCGACACCGCGATGGACGCCGCCGAGCAGGCCGTGGCCGCTGGTCGCGGCCGCGTAGACGGACTCGGCGACATCATCGGGCGTGAGCGAGACCTTGAGCCGCCGCAGCGCCGGGAAGTCGTGACCCCACACCATCGAGGTGTCCGCGAACAGCGGCCATAGCGCGGTCACCGTGATCCCGTCGGCGGCCCACTCCAGGTCGAGGGCCTCGGAGAGACCGCGTACGGCGAACTTCGTGGCGGAGTAGATCGCCATGCCCGGCTGGCCGTAGATGGCCGAGGCGGAGGCGAGGTTGACGACGTGGGAGCCGGGCCGCAGGAAGGGTCGCGCGAGGTGGCAGCCGTTGACCAGGCCCTTGACGTTGACGTCGATGATCGCCTGCTGCCGATCCAGCGGTAGGTCGGCGAACGTGCCGATCGCGATGATGCCGGCGTTGTTGACGAGTACGTCGAGACTGCCGCCGCTCACGGCGACGAAACCGTCCAGCGCGGCCTGCCAGGACGCGGCGTCACGTACGTCCAGGGTGCCGGTGACCAGCTCGCCGGCGAGCGGCTCGACCTCGGCCGCCAGGGACTCCAGGCCGTCGAGGTCGATGTCGTAGGCGCCGACCAGCCACCCCGCGCGGGCGAAGCGGAGCGCGGTCGCCCGGCCGATGCCGGCGGCAGCGCCGGTGATCAGTACGGATCTGGGCACGCTGTCGTCAGGCTCTGGCGAAGTCGTTGCTGGTGTCGAAGAACCAGACCGTCGAGTCGGTGCAGACGATCCGGTCGAGCTTGCCGACAGCGACCTGCGATCGCGGCGTCTTGCCCGAGGCCAGCACCACGTCGTAGGCGTCGCTGGTCCGCAGCACCGACCACGGCTCGGACTCGGTGCCCTCCCCCGTGCTGATGATGCTGTCGAGCGCCGACTGGGCCAGGATCGACTCGCGCTGGGCCTGCTCGAGGTTGCCGAGGCCGCGCTGGGCGTCGGCGAGGGCGGCGTGGGCCGACGGGCTGAAGATCGCGCCGGGCATCAGCCCGTGGACCGCGGCGATCGCGCCGGCGTAGTCGCCGACCGACATCATCGGTGCGACCATCTCGGTGATCTCGAGATCGGGCCGGAAGTTCGGAGCTTCCAGGATCGCCTCACGTAGGGCTCTCAGCGACTCCGGACCCGGGTCGCGAAGATAGACGTCGAGCAGCTCAGCGTACGTGGCCAACAGGGGTCCCCCTTGAATAACGGTCGCCCTGCACGGTAGCCAATGGCGCGGCCACGTGGGGCGGTTGACAACGATTATGCGCCCTATTGTGACTCGGAAGTTGCGCGGTCCCCAGGTTTCTATCGCCAGCCCAGGTCAGGGGCGACGTGGGTCAGGATGCTCTCCAGGGCATGAGCGTTGTAGTCGACGCCGAGCTGGTTCGGCACCGTGAGCAGCAGCGTGTCGGCCGCCTGGATCGCCTCGTCCTCGGCGAGCTCCTTGACCAGGACGTCGGGCTCGGCGGCGTACGAACGCCCGAAGATCGCGCGGGTCTGGTCGTCGATGTTGCCGATCTGGTCCTTGGTCTGCCGGTCGAGACCGAAGTAGCGACGGTCCTCGTCGTTGACGAGGGCGAAGATGGAGCGCGAGACCGAGACGCGCGGCTGACGCTCGTGCCCGGCCTCCTTCCAGGCTTCGCGGTAGGCCTCGATCTGCTCGCGCTGCTGGATGTGGAACGGCTTGCCGTTCTCGTCGTTCTTCAGGGTCGAGCTCTGCAGGTTCATCCCGAGCCCGGCCGCCCAGCGGGCGGTCGCCAGCGAGCTCGAACCCCACCAGATCCGGTCGCGCAGGGTCTCGGAGTAGGGCTCGATCCGGAGCTTGCCCGGCGGGTTGGGGAACATCGGCCGCGGGTTGGGCTCGGCGAACTGCGCCCCCTCGATGATCTTGAGGTACGTCTCGGTGTGAGCGCGGGCCATGTCGGCCTCGGACGCGTTCTCGCCGGGGTCGTAGCCGAAGTAGCGCCATCCGTCGATGACCTGCTCGGGTGAGCCGCGGCTGATCCCGAGCTGCAGGCGCTCGCCGGAGATGAGGTCGGCGGCCGCCGAGTCCTCGGCCATGTAGAGCGGGTTCTCGTAGCGCATGTCGATGACACCGGTGCCGATCTCGATCCTCGAGGTGCGGGCGCCGACCGCGGACAGCAGCGGGAAGGGCGAGGCGTACTGGCGGGCGAAGTGGTGGACCCGGAAGTACGCACCGTCCACCCCCAGCTCCTCGGCGGCGACCGCGAGGTCGATCCCCTGGATCAGCGCGTCCCGTGCCGACGGCGTCTGCGAGTAGGGCGACGGTGTCCAGTGGCCGAAAGACAAGAATCCGATGTTCTTCACGACTAGTAGAACTCTCAACAGTCCCGTGAGATTCCCTGCAAGAGGTCCCGGACCCCGACCCGCTCGGGTCAGCCAGGGCGGCTGGGACCTTCGCCTCTGGGTGTTCTGCCCTCCGGAACCGCCCCCGAACTGACACCACCTTGTCGGTGGTGACCTGCAGTTCTGCGTTCTGTTCTCATTCGATCAACACGCGAGAGCGCCTTCCTGCCACCGGTAAAGCGGACGTCCACACGGCATCAACAACTGCCCCTTATGAGTTTATCTATCGGTCGACCGAATAAGCATATCGGTCGACTGACCAGGGAAAACAATGTCTCGGCGTGTTGTCCGAGCTCTTCCGAAGTCGCGGATTATCGTGTTACATATCAGGCAGCTTCACCGATGCAGTTTCACCGATATAAGGCCAACCAACATTCTCTGGGGGATGAATTAATTATGTGGGACACCGTTGAGGTGCAGAGCTTCACGCTTTCTCACGACATGCCGTGCCGCGACTGCGGTCACGCACGTCACCGCTTCTTGCCGTGCGACTCCGACTGCGACTGCCGCGCCCACGAGGTCGCGGAGCTTCTGGAGGTCGCCGGCGCTCGCTGAACGACCTGACGTCAGCTGTCTCGGGCGTCCAGAAACGGTGACCATCGCAACTGCGGTGGTCACCGTTCTTGTGTTCGAAAGCCGGAAACTTCAGATTGGTCCGGGTGGCGGAAGTAGATCGTCCGCAACCGGGCAGAGGATCGTTTCATGGACATCGTTCTCGTACCCGGCCTCTGGCTGGATGCCTCCTCATGGGACCTCGTCGTCCCCCACTTGACCGACGCCGGCCACACCCCGCGGCCGCTCACCCTGCCCGGCCTCGAGTCGACCGAGACCGACCGGTCCGGCGTGCACGTCGCCGACCAGGTCGCCGCCGTCGTGGCCGCCATCGACGAGTCGACCGCGCCGGTGATCCTCGTCGGCCACTCGATGGGCTGTGCCGTGGCCGGTGCGGCTCTCGATGCGCGCGTCGACAAGGTCGCCGCCGTGGTCTACGTCGGCGGGTGGCCGGCGGAGCCGGGGATGATCCCGGCCAAGAACTTCCCGACCGACGGCGCCGACCTGCCGCCGGTGCCATGGGAGGAGTTCGACGAGGCCGACGTGCGTGACCTCGACCGCGCCGCCTTCGAGGCACTCCTGCGGCCCTCCCCCGCCAGCCTGACCTCCGAGCCGTTCGAGCTCGGTGACGAACGGCGCTACTCGGTCCCGGCGGTCTTCGTCTGCCCCGAATACACCGCCGCTGATCTGAAGGAGTGGATCGCCGACGGCACCGAGTCGGTCGCCGCCATCCCGAAGCACAAGGACGCGACCTTCGTCGACCTGCCCACGGGGCACTGGCCGCAGCTGTCCAAGCCGGCCGAGCTCGCGGCCATCATCGGGCAGAGCGGCGCGCAGTGACCGTCGGGTAGCGTCGAACGCGTGCGCACCCGGCTCGCTGCCCTGGCCACCGCCACAGCCCTGGCGCTCGTCGCCGGCTGTGGCGGTGAGCCGTCCTCGGATCCGGCCGGCGCTCCGCCGGCGCCCTCGCCCGCCCTGTCGACGCCCGCCCCGTCACCGGAGACGGTCCCGCTCGACGATGCGTCGGTACCGCTGGCAGATCGCCTCACCCAGGCGATGGCGACGGTCGCCGCCGGGAAGTCGGGAGCCGAGGACGTACGTGAGGCCGCGCTGTTCGAGCAGACGACCGCACGCGACCTCGCCCGCGGGTCGAAGGCGAAGGCTGATGCCGTGCTGAGCGCGCTCGGCCGCGCCGACCGGGCCCAGCTCGCGGCGGACATCGCCGCGGCACGAGACCTCATGGTCATGACCGACCCTCAGCCCGAGCTCCCGGACTGGCGGATCCTGACACCGCCGATGCCGGACGATCTGCACCCGCTCTACCGCAGGGCGCAGCGGGTGACAGGGACGCCGTGGCAGTACCTCGCGGCCGTCCACCTGGTCGAGACCCGCATGGGCCGCATCCGCGGCACGAGCACCGCGGGTGCCCAGGGCCCGATGCAGTTCCTGCCCTCGACCTTCGCCCAGTACGGCGCCGGCGGCGACATCAACGACCCCGCCGACGCGATCATGGCCGCCGGACGCATGCTCGCCAACAACGGCGCACCCGGCGACATGGCCGGGGCACTGTGGTCCTACAACCATTCCGACCGCTACGTGGCCGCTGTCAGCGCCTACGCCGAGCAGATGAAGCGGTCCCCCGCCGCGTACGACCTCTACTGGCACTGGCAGGTCCTCTACCGCCACCAGGACGGCACCATGCTCCTGCCCGAGGGCTATCCCGAGGAGAAGCCCGTACGCATCAGCGGCTGACCAGCCGTCACCCCATCAGCCGAGACGTCAGCTACGTCGGCCGAGACGTCAGCCCCGTCGGTCGAAGCGTCAGGGCATGACGTCTCGGCCGTCCTAAGTGACCTCTCGGCCGACGTAGCTGACGTCTCGAGTGGGTCAGTAGGGGCGTTCGACGGCGTACTGGACGAGACTGACGTCCTCGCCGCGGTAGGTGTCGGAGCCGTGGCGGCCGGTCTCGATGAAGCCGGTCGTGCCGAAGAGCTTCTTGGCGCGCGTGTTGGTCTCGTGCGTCTCGGCCCAGATGCGGGTCAGGTCGAGCACGGAGAAGCCGTAGGTGAGCGCGGTCTTGATGGCCCGCTGGCCGAGGCCACGACCCCAGCGCGAGCTGGGGCCGATGGCGATACCGAGCTCGCGGGTGTCGGGGGCCAGTCCGTGGATATCGGCGTAGCCGACGACCTCCTCGTCGAGCTCCACCGCGAGCCTGATGAGCTCGGGCGGTGGAGAATCGATCAAGCGGCGCCAGTGGCGGAGGTGACCGTCACGGTCGCGCTCCGGCCAGCCGTTGGCCACCCGGAACTCCTCATCGTGTGCCCAGTCGGCGAAGACGTGTTCGTCGCCCGGTGACAGCGGGCGCAGGCGCATGGTGTCGGTGCGGGGCATCGACCGAGTCTTGCAGATGAGGCGTCCGGCCGATCCCCTGCCCGGGATCAGGGTGGCTCAGTAGGTGAGCTGGACCTTCGTCGCGAGCCGCTCGTCCATGAGGCGGTAGCCCTCGGCGGCCTCCGCGAACGGCAGTGCCTTGTCGAAGACCAGACCGGGGTTGATCGTGCCCTCCAGCGTCAGGCACAGGAGGTCGGGGAGGTAGCGGCGCACCGGTGCCATCCCGCCCTTGAGGCCGACGTTGGTGCGGAAGAGCGCGTTGACCGGAAGGTTGACGTCGTGCGGGACACCGACGAACCCGACGGTCGCCCCCGGACGGGCCACCTTGGAGGCCGTCTTGAAGGACTGGTCGGTGCCGACGCACTCCAGGACGTAGTCGGCCCCGACGCCGCCGGTGAGCTCCCGTACGGCCGCCTCGCCCTCCTTGCCGCGGGCCGCGACGATGTCGGTGGCACCGAACTTCTTGGCGATCTCCTGGCGGGCCTCGTGGCGCGACATCGCCACGACCCGCTCGGCGCCGAGCTGAGCAGCGGCCAGCACGCCGCACAGGCCGACCGCGCCGTCACCGACCACGACCGCGGTGCCGCCCTTGGCGCCCGTGCCGAGGCCCGACATGACCGCCGCGTGCCAGCCGGTGGCCATCACGTCGGTGAGCGCGAGCAGGTCGGGGTACATCGAAGTGTCGGGAGTCTCGTCGAGCTTGACCAGCGAGCCGTCGGCCTGGGTGACCAAGGCGTACTCGCTCTGGCCGCTGATCGTGAAGCCGAGGTTCACGCAGACCGACTGGACCCCGGCCAGGCAGTGCGGGCAGGTGTTGTCGCAGTGGTCGAAGGGGACGATCACGAAGTCGCCGGCCTTGAAGTCGCGTACGTCGGCACCGACCTCCTCGATCACGCCGATGCACTCGTGGCCGATGGTGCGCGGCTCCTCGATGTCGCCGTTGGAGCCGCGGTAGTTCCACAGATCGGAGCCGCAGATGCAGGAGCCCACGACCTTCACGATCGCGTCGGTGGGCTTCGTCAGAGCAGGATCGGGTACCTCAGTGAAGCGAATGTCGCCCACCCCATGGATCGTCGTCGCGCGCATGGTGGCATCCTGTCACCCGGCGTACGAGATGTTGCACATGGTGGCCCGTGGGGCCGCAGGCAACAGTCATGAAACGAAACGCCGACACTTCGCGGGGAATCCAGGCTTATCTCATATATGAGTTACGGTGGTGCACCATGACCGACGGATACAAAGGTCGTATCGGGAACCTGATTCGCGATGCGCGCAAGCACAAGGGCCTCACCCAGGCACAGCTCGCTGACCTTCTCAACACCAGCCAGAGCGCGATCAACCGCATCGAGCAGGGGCAACAGAACCTCTCGCTCGAGATGATCGCCCGGGTGGGCGCCGCTCTCGACTCCTCCCTGGTCGACATCGGGGCCGGCCCGACGCACCTGCGCGTCACCGGCCCGACGAAGCTCTCCGGTGAGATCACGGTCAAGACCTCGAAGAACGCCGGGGTCGCCCTCCTGGTCGGCTCGCTCCTCAACCGGGGCCGTACGACGCTGCGCAAGGTCGCACGCATCGAAGAGGTCAACCGCATCATCGAGGTGCTCAACTCGATCGGCGTGCAGACCCGCTGGCTCAACGACGACAACGACCTCGAGATCGTGCCGCCGAAGGAGCTGCGCCTCGACGCCGTGGACGAGGCGGCCGCGCGCCGGACTCGCTCGGTGATCATGTTCCTCGGCCCGCTGCTGCACCGCCTCGACGTCTTCGAGCTGCCCTACGCCGGCGGCTGCAACCTCGGCACCCGCACCGTCGAGCCGCACCTGTCGGCCCTGCGTCCCTTCGGCCTCGAGGTCAAGGCCACCGACGGCGCCTACCATGCCAGCGTCAACCGGGAGATCCAGCCGGGTCGTCCGATCGTGCTGACCGAGCGTGGCGACACCGTCACCGAGAACGCCCTGATGGCCGCAGCGCTGCACCCGGGCACCACGGTGATCCGCAACGCCTCGTCCAACTACATGGTCCAGGACCTCTGCTTCTACCTGCAGAAGCTGGGCGTCGAGGTCGAGGGCATCGGCACCACCACGCTGCGCGTCACCGGCCGCGAGGTCATCGACGTCGACGTCGACTACGCGCCGAGCGAGGACCCGATCGAGGCGATGTCGCTGCTGACCGCCGCGATCGTGACCGACTCCGAGATCACCATCAAGCGGGTCCCGATCGAGTTCATGGAGATCGAGCTGGCGACGCTGGAGGAGATGGGCTTCAACTACACCCTCTCCGAGGAGTACCTGGCGCTCAACGGCAAGACCCGCCTGGTCGACATCACCTCCAAGCACTCGGTCCTGCACGCGCCGCTGGACAAGATCCACCCGCTCCCCTTCCCGGGCCTCAACATCGACAACCTGCCGTTCTTCGCCGCGATCGCGGCGGTGGCGCAGGGTCAGACGCTGCTGCACGACTGGGTCTACGAGAACCGCGCGATCTACCTGACCGAGCTCAACAAGCTCGGCGGCAACGTCACGCTGATGGACCCGCACCGGGTGATGATCGAGGGGCCGACGCACTTCTCCGGCACCGAGATCGTCTGCCCGCCGGCGCTGCGTCCCGCGGTCGTCGTGCTGCTCGCGATGCTCGCCTCGAAGGGCACCTCGGTGCTCCGCTCGACCTACGTCATCGCCCGCGGCTACGAGGATCTCGCCGAGCGGCTCAACCAGCTCGGCGCGAACATCACCGCCTTCCGCGACATCTGATCGAAGATCGGGTCGAGGGGGGGGGGGGGGGGGGGGGGGGGGGCGGGCGGGGGGGGGGGGGGGGGGGGGGGGGGGGGGGGGGGGGGGGGCGGCGGGGCGGGGGGGGGGGGGGGGGGCGGCGGGGCCGGGGGGGGGGGGGGGGGCGGGGGGGGGCGCGCGGGCCGGGGGGGGGGGGGGGCCGCCGGCCCCTGG